>NZ_JBIRZS010000007.1:0-21511 GCF_044391085.1 Paenarthrobacter sp. NPDC018779
CACCCGCATCAACCCGACCAAAGCCACTAACCGCGCCATCAAACAACTCAACAACCTCGGCTACAACGTCACCATCACCCCGGTCACCGCAGCCTGACCCACCAATACTTTCGTATTAGTTGGGCCAGGGGGTAGCCAAGGTTTTAAAGGTATTCGGCCGCCATCCGCGGGTGACGTCATTGGCACCCGCTGATGGCGGCCGAAGTTTATTGCTGGGACGTCAGATGGTGACGGCACCCGAGGTGGTTTCGAAGGTCACGGACATGATCCCGGGCGTACCGTGCGGAGCCATCCACTGGACTGCGACGTCCTCAAGCGGCTTTTCCACGGGCTCGCCCAGCCATTCGGTGACGCGTTCCGCCGAGCCCGCAATGGTCAGGCTGGACATTTTGACGTCACTTTCATAGACCTTTGAGGGATGCAGGCCGGGATCGCCTTCCCACTTGAGCAGGTACGGCACCTGGGGATCGGCGATCAAGCCGAGGATGCCGATCTGCTGCCACACGAGTTCGCGGCCGTCGGGGAACTTGCGGTTGCCGGGGACTGCGGAACGGCCAAGGCGTTCTTCGAACGGAGCGAGGTCGTCAACGGCGACGCACCAGCCCATCCAACCGCCGCCGGCTGCCGAGCGTGCCCGGACTGCCTGGCCGAAGGGTGCCTTATCCGAAGCGGGGTGGTCCAGGACCTCCACCACTTCAAGGTATTTGTTGTCCGCGAGGGGAATGATCATGTTCCGGGTACCAAAGCGCGGATGCACTCCGCCCCGGACTGCGTCCACTCCCAATGCTGCGGAAATTCGTTCTGTCGTGGCCAGAAGGCCATCTCGTTCACAAGCGTAAGAGACGTGATCCATGCGCATGGCTTCATCTTGGCACTTTGTGATTCGGGTCTCAGCTAAGTCAAGCCTAACCAAGGTGGGATGTTATCGAAGGGCCGCGTCGGGCGTCATGGCGGGACGCCGGAATGACGCCCAAGGACCGAAAAATACTGTCTTCGTCACAAAGCTGTGCATTGCCGCGGAGCCTTCCTAGACTGGCCGCAGTTCCAAGCACCCACTGTCCACCGCAAACCCATGCGCCACGAAGAGGAGAACGCAATGTCCCAAGGATGGTCTTTCGAAACCCGCCAGATCCACGCAGGCCAGGAACCCGATTCCGCCACCGGTGCCCGCTCGCTTCCGATCTACCAGACCACGTCCTTTGTGTTCCCGAGCGCCGAGAGTGCCGCCAACCGCTTCGCCCTGGCCGAGCTGGCACCCATCTACACAAGGATCGGCAACCCCACCCAGGATGCCGTGGAGCAGCGGATCGCCAGCCTCGAGGGCGGCCTGGGTGCCCTGCTCCTCAGCTCCGGGCAGGCCGCAGAAACCTTCGCCATCCTCAACATCGCCGAGGCCGGCGACCATGTGGTGGCCAGCCCCAGCCTTTACGGCGGAACCTACAACCTGCTGGCCCACACCCTGAAGAAGTTCGGGATCTCCGTGACGTTCGTCGAGGATCCGGACAACCTGGAGCAGTGGCGCAACGCCGTCCAGCCGAACACCAAGCTGTTCTTCGGCGAAGTGGTTTCCAACCCGCGCCAGGACGTCCTGGACATCGAGGGCATCGCGAAGGTGGCCCACGAAGCCGGCGTCCCGCTGATCGTGGACAACACCCTTTCCACGCCGTACCTGATCCGTCCCATCGAATGGGGCGCGGACATCGTGGTCCACTCGGCCACCAAGTACCTGGGCGGGCACGGCGCAGCGATTGCCGGCGTCATTGTGGACTCCGGAAACTTCGATTTCGGCCAGGATCCGGAACGCTTCCTCAACTTCAACACCCCGGACCCCAGCTACAACGGTCTGGTCTACGCCCGCGACCTCGGCAAGGACGGCGCGCTCGGCGCCAACCTTTCCTACATCCTCAAGGCCCGCGTCCAGTTGCTGCGAGACCTCGGCTCGGCGGTTTCGCCCTTCAACGCCTTCCTCATCGCCCAGGGCCTGGAAACCCTGAGCCTGCGCGTGGAGCGCCACGTCGCGAACGCCACCAAAGTGGCCGAATGGCTGGAAGCCCATGACGACGTCGAATCCGTCGCCTTTGCGGGGCTGCCGTCCAGCCCCTGGTTTGAGCGTGGCCGCAAGTACGGCCCCCGCGGTACTGGCGCGGTTGTCGCATTCAGCATCAAGGGCGGCGTGGAAGCGGGCAAGCGGTTCGTGGACGCCCTGGAACTGCACTCGCACGTTGCCAACATCGGCGATGTCCGGTCCCTGGTGATCCACCCCGCGTCCACCACCCACAGCCAGCTCACGGTTGAACAGCAGGCCATTGCCGGCGTTACTCCGGGACTGGTCCGCCTCGCGGTGGGCGTCGAGCACGTGGACGACATCCTCGCCGACCTCGAAGCCGGTTTCCGCGCAGCCAAGGGCGCCTGACAACGGAACTGCCGTGAAATACGGTGGCGCCTCCCGGCCGACGATTATTCGCTGGGCGGCGCCACCGGGCGCTCGTTACTGAACGAAGATGCCCCAAACCGTCACACAGCTGTCACATTCTTCGCCAGAACGGCTGTGTTCTTCCTAGACTCTTACGTATTAGGTCATGAGTGCCAGTGACAGCCCCGGCTTGCTGGCCGGCAACCCTCCTCCGCGGTGGGGTGCCCCGGGTGAGGACCTGGCCTGCCGCACGAAAGGCGGTGGGCAAGCGCGAGGTTAGGTGTCAAAGGAATGACCATTACTGCTACAGCCCTTCCCACATCCGAGGAAGCCGACGGAACCGTCAAGTTCGCCCATGTGGGCCCGCTGGAACTCGAAGCCGGCGGTTTCCTTCCCGATGTTGTGTTGGCCTACGAAACATGGGGCCAATTGAACGCCGATGCCTCGAACGCCGTGCTGGTGGAGCATGCCCTGACCGGTAGCACCCACGTGGCCCGTGGTGCCACGGACGAGGATGGCTGGTGGGAACAACTGGTTGGGCCCGGCGCCACGATCGATACCAACCGGTTCTTCGTCATCTCCATCAACATCGTTGGTGGTTGCTACGGCAGTACGGGGCCCTCCTCGGCCGCGCCCGATGGACGGCCGTGGGGTTCCCGCTTCCCGCTGGTCACCCTGCGTGACACTACCGAGGCCGAGTCCCGCCTCGCCGATGCCTTGGGGATCCGTGCCTGGCACTCCGTCCTGGGCGGTTCCATGGGAGGTGCCCGTGCTCTCGAATGGGCCGTCACGTTCCCGGAACGGGTCAAGCGCTGTGCGGTGGTGTCCGTGGGTGCCTACAGCACCGCGGAACAGATCGCCTTTGCCCAGTCGCAGACGCTCGCCATCCGCCAGGACCCCAACTTCAACGACGGCGACTACTACCAGGGTGCCGCGCCCGAGGCCGGCCTCGCCCTGGCCCGCAGGATCGCCCACATCACCTACCGTTCAGCCTTGGAATTGGATGTCCGTTTCGGCCGCGAAGCGCAGCACCAGGAAACCCCGCTCGCCGCAGCCATCCTGGGGAAGCGTGGTCGCTACCAGGTGGAAAGCTACCTCGACCATCAGGGGACCAAGCTGGTGCGCCGCTTCGACGCCAACAGTTACATCGCCATCACCGAGGCCCTCATGAGCCACGATGTCACCCGGGGGCGCGGCTCCTTGGAGGAAGCGCTGGAGCGCACCACGGCCGAGTTCTTCATCGCAGCGGTGGACACGGACCGGCTGTACTTCCCGGCGCAGTCCCGCGAACTTGCGGCGGCGCTGCCGGGTGACGTTCCGGTGCATGTGATCGAGGCACCGATCGGCCACGACGGCTTCCTCACGGAGATCGGGCAGCTCTCGGCGCAGTTGCGGGAGTCCTTCTTCGCCTAGGCCAGGCACTGGGCCGGCTGTCCAACGGGCATTGCCGTCAGGCCAGCCGGGCTTCCATGCCCAGGAACCTGCCGTACCGGTCCACTTCCGCCTCGAGGGCCCGCTGGACGGCGGGCGTGGCGGGCTGGTTCATCCGCACGTCGAGTTCGCAGGTGTTGCCGGCGAATCCGTGCCGCCACCAGCCGGCCAGCCTGCCATCCAGCAGGACAACGTGCATGGGGCCGCCGTTTTCCGGGAAGTAGGGTGCCACGCCGCCGAGGTAGTGCCGGGACTGGGAGTAGCCCATGACGTACTCGTCGTAGCACTGGATGAGGTCCACCCGGGGGAGCGCCGCGTCCGGACCTGAGCCAGTCCCCGGCCCTGAGTCAGACTCCGGGGCGGACCCGGACCGTTCCATGCCGGCAACATCCTCCGCTGCCAGATGGAAGTCCAGCCCCTCGATCCGGAGTGCGGCCAGGGACCCCGGGGCAACGTGGCCGGCTACGTCGAGGCCACGCTTCACGTCCTTCATGGTCAGGCCGGACCACGCCGAGCAATCCTTGACCGTGGCCGGTCCACGGCTGCTGAAGTACCGCAAGGCCAACTGGCCCAGTGCCTGGTCCCGTCCATCGGCGTCCAAGGCGTCAGGCCCAGGCTCGGGCACCCGTTCCCCGAACAGCGCGTACGTCTGCTTGAGGGCACCCCCGGAAGAACGGACAGGCGTTCCGCTGACCAGGATCCGGCTGATCTCTGCGTGCATCAGGTGGTACACGAAGCCCAGTCCTTTGCCCGGGAACCCCGCTTCTTCCAGGACCGCGGAGAGTTCCTCGCGCGTCTTGTGCGCCCCGCCGGACACCGCGCCGGCCAGGATGTTTCCGCTGCGGGCAGCCGCAGAAGCATCCACGCCCGTTTGCCGGTACATGCCTTTGTTGCCCTGGTGGAGGCGATCCGCGGACAACGCCATCAACCACCCGAGATCGTCACGGTGCACAAAATGCCAGGTGGGCCGGAGGATGTGGGTGCGCAGGATGGTGCCGTCCGCCACGAGTTCCTCCACGTCCGCAGCGGAAGCTTCGGCTGTCCGTTGCGCCAGCGACCACCTCGCGTAGGGAAACTCCTGGGCCTGGACGGCAAGGAGGTTCTTGAGGGCATCGGTGGCCGCACCCGCGGAAGGGGCGCGGAGTTGCTGATGGCGCAACCGGAGCCGCACCACGTCGTCGGGCGTCGGCGCAACCACGCTAGCCGCGCGGCAATCCGGTGACGTTGGGCCCGAAGACGGGTCCCGGCGTCGGACGTTTTGGCGTGATGCCATCGCCGGAGGACTGGTGCCGCAGGCGGCGGATGACCCACGGGACAAAGTACTCGCGCGCCCATACGAGGTCCGAGGATCGCGCTTCCCGCCATGTGCGCGGCGGTAACGGCTTGGGGACGAGGGGTTCGAGGGTGTGCTGGACGTTCAGCGCCTCCAGCACCATCATCGCGATGGTGTGGTGGCCGAGGGGCGAGAAGTGCAGGCGGTCCTCGTCCCACATCTGCGTGTCGGCGAGCTGCCGCAAGGACCACATGTCCGCGACGATGGCGTCGTGCCGGGCGGCGACCGTCCGGAGGTTCTCGTTGTAGATGGCCACTTTGCCGCGGATCCGGCTGAGCACGGAAGAAGCGGTGTCCGGGCCGTTGAACAGCACCACGGTTGCACCGCCCGAGCTGAGTTCCTGGACCGCTGCGTCCAGCTTCTCGGCCAGGAGATCCGGATCCCCGCCCGGCCTGATGAGGTCGTTGCCGCCTGCCGATATGGAGACGAGGTCCGGTTGCAGTTCCAGGCACGGGCCAACTTGCTCGTCCACGATCTGCTGCAGCAGGCGGCCCCGGATGGCAAGGTTGGCGTACGCGAAATCGTCATGGCCGCGGCCCAGCTCTTCGGCCACCCGGTCCGCCCAGCCACGGAAGCCTCCGGGGTTCTGCGGCTCGGGGTCGCCGATGCCCTCGGTGAAGGAATCACCCAGCGCCACGTAGCGGCTCCAAGGATGCGTTTCTACCGGACTGCCGGGCGTTACCAATGAATCGCTCTCACTCACTTGTCTTATCCTGCCTTGTGAACTCGTGTCTGCGAACCTACGCCACCGTAGGTTGTTACCCATGGGTAACTGCAAGAATAGACCCATGACTGAAGCCGTTGCATTCCCCGCGCCCGTTGTCCTGTGGTCCCATGACGAAACCGAAAGGGCGGGAAAGCCGCTCCTGGTCCTGCTGCACGGCTACGGCTCCAACGAGGACGACCTCTTCAGCCTTGCCGGACTCCTGCCGGACGGATTCGTGGTGGCCGCCCTTCGCGCCCCGATGCCCATGGGCCCCGGTTTCACCTGGTTCCCGCTGACGGCCTCCATCGACTACTCCCTCGATGCCGTGAAGCTGGCCGCCGAGTACGCGCTGGAGTGGTTGGACACCGTCAAGGCCAACCACTCCTCGGTGACACTGCTGGGCTTCTCCATGGGCATGGCCATGGCAACCACCATGCTCCGGTACCGGCCCGCGGACTTCGCCGCCGTCGTCGGGCTTTCGGGTTTCGTGGTCGACGCCGGCGCTGACGCCGCCTTCCGCGACGACGAACTGGACGGTACCGTCCCGCTCTTCTGGGGCCGCGACCAGCAGGATCCCGTCATCACGCCGGACAAGATCGACTACACCATGGGCTGGGTACGCAAGCACGTTGACCTCACCAAGGTGCTCTACACGGGCATGTGGCACGGGATCAACCAGCAGGAGATCGGGCACGTGGGCGAATTCCTCACCCACAAGGTCCTCAGCTAGGAGGAAGCGATCCGGACCGTCTGGCCGTTGACGGTTACGGTATCGCCGGCGTGGAGTTGGCGGCCGCGGCGTTCTTCGATGTCGTCATTGACCTTGACCAGGCCGTTCTTGATGAGCTCCGTGGCTTCCACGCCGTCCTCAACGAGGTTGGCGAGCTTCAGCAGTTGGCCGAGGCGGATCATGTCGTCGCGGATGGGGATTTCGTCGATTTCGGGGTTGCTCATACAGCAATGATGCCTGAAGTAGTGTGGTGACAGTGCCGCACCCTACCCGCCGTTCCAGTCTTCCGCTTGCCCTTGGCCTGCCCCTCGCCGTCCTGACGGGACTGGTACTCCCGGTCCAGGGTCGCATCAACGGAGCGTTGGCCGGTGCCCTGGACGATGGCATCGCCGCCGCAGTAGTGAGCTTCACCACGGGCCTGGTGGTGATCGCGGCGATTTCCCTGGCCACCCCCAAAGGCAGGGCTGGGCTGGCGCGGATTGTTCCCGCGGTCCGAGCGCGCAGCTTTCCGCCGTTCTACGTCATGGCCGGTGCCGTGGGTGCCTTCTTCGTCTTCGCCCAATCGTTCACCGTGGGACTCCTCGGTGTGGCCCTGTTCACGGTGGCTTCCGTGACCGGTCAAACGCTCAGCGGCCTGCTGGTGGACCGCCTGGGCATTGCCCCCGGCGGCAAACGGTCCCTCACAGGGCTGCGGGTCCTGGGCAGCGTGCTCACCGTTGCGGCCGTGGCGTGGGCGGTTTCGCCGCGCTTTGGCGGCTTGTCCGACGTCGGATCGCTGCTTTTGCCGGTCCTCCTGCCTCTCCTGGCGGGTTTCCTGATGAGCTTCCAGCAGGCCATGAACGGAACAGCCACGGTGCACTACGGCACACCGCTGGCAACCACCTTGGTCAACTTCCTGGCCGGTTCGGTGGTGTTGTGGATCGCTTGGCTGTTCAAGGTTGCGGTTGCTGGCGCGGGCAATCCCTTGCCCGCGCAGTGGTGGTACTACCTTGGCGGCCCGCTGGGGTGCGTGGCGATCGGCCTCGCGGCGCTGCTGGTCCGCAGCCTCGGCGTGCTGGTCACGGGGCTGGGCATGATTGCCGGCCAGTTGGTGGGTTCGTTGATGCTCGACGTCGTGATCCCCACGTCCGGGACGGTGGTCGCCTTGCCCACGGTGCTGGGTACGTTGCTGACGCTCGCGGCCATCATTGTGGCCACGCTCCCGTGGCCCAAAGGATCCTTTGCCGGAAGGTCGGCCGCCAAAGGCCGGTAGGCTAGGACACGCAGCTTCCTGCACAGTTCAAACCACCGCGGACCGCACCCAGCGGCCCTGTAGAAATATGGAGTACCCATGGCAGCAAAATCCGTCCTCGACCAGGTCATTTCCCTCTCCAAGCGGAGGGGATTCGTGTTCCAGGCCGGTGAAATCTATGGTGGCTCCCGCTCCGCGTGGGACTACGGCCCCCTCGGCGCGGAACTGAAGGAAAACATCAAGCGCCAGTGGTGGCAGAGCATGGTCCGCGGCCGCGAAGACGTGGTTGGCCTGGACTCCTCCGTGATCCTGCCCCGCCAGGTATGGGAAGCTTCCGGCCACGTGGAGGTCTTCTCCGATCCCCTGGTGGAGTGCCTTTCGTGCCACAAGCGCTACCGTGCAGACCACCTTGAGGAAGAGTACGCGGAGAAGAAGGGCCGCCCTGCCGAGAACGGCCTGGCGGACATTGCGTGCGCCAACTGTGGAACCCGCGGCCAGTGGACCGAGCCGCAGGAATTCTCCGGCCTGCTGAAGACCTTCCTTGGCCCAGTCGCCAGCGAAGAGGGCCTGCACTACCTGCGCCCCGAGACCGCGCAGGGTATCTTCGTGAACTTCAACAACGTCCTCACCACGTCCCGGAAGAAGCCGCCGTTCGGCATCGGCCAGATCGGCAAGTCCTTCCGCAACGAGATCACGCCCGGTAACTTCATTTTCCGCACCCGTGAATTCGAACAGATGGAGATGGAGTTCTTCGTCGAGCCCGGCACGGACGAAGAGTGGCACCAGTACTGGATGAAGGAGCGCATGGCCTGGTACACGGGCCTTGGCATCCGCGAGGAGAACCTCCGCTACTTCGAACACCCGCAGGAGAAGCTGAGCCACTACTCCAAGGGCACCACGGACATCGAATACCGCTTCGGCTTCCAGGGTTCGGAGTGGGGAGAGCTTGAGGGCATCGCCAACCGTACCGACTTCGACCTCTCCACCCACGCCAAGGCCTCCGGCACGGACCTGAGCTACTTCAACCAGGCCACCAACGAGCGCTACACGCCGTACGTCATTGAGCCTGCAGCCGGCCTGACGCGCTCCTTCATGGCGTTCCTCATCGACTCCTACACCGAGGATGAGGCCCCCAACGCCAAGGGCGGTGTGGATGTCCGTACGGTCCTGAAGCTTGACCCGCGCCTGGCGCCGGTCAAGGCCGCCGTGCTGCCGCTGAGCCGCAACGAGGACCTGTCCCCGAAGGCCAAGGCCTTGGGTGCGCAGCTGCGCAAGAACTGGAACATCGACTTCGACGACGCCGGCGCAATCGGCCGCCGCTACCGCCGCCAGGACGAGATCGGCACGCCGTTCTGCATCACCGTGGACTTCGACACCCTCGAGGACCAGGCCGTCACCATCCGTGAGCGCGACACCATGAGCCAGGAGCGCGTCTCCCTGGACAAGGTGGAAGCGTACCTGGCGGCCCGTCTGATCGGCGCCTAGGCGTGGCATTGGAATACCGCGAATGGAAGGAAGGCGACGACCTCGCCCTCCTGGAGATCTGGGGCGACCCGGAGACCCTCCCTGCGGAGCAGTTCCGTGCTGCCTTGGCGCCTTCCGGCAACCAGCCGTGGCGCCGGTGCATCGTGGCCGAGGATGTGGTGGACGGTGTCCGCATCCCCGTGGCGGCCGGTGTGGTCCACGAGGCCTCCCTCCATCCGGAGCGGCTCTGGGCCTACATCGAGGTGGCCAAGGATCACCGCCGCAGCGGGATCGGTGCCACCCTCCTGGCCATGCTGCGCGCGGAAGCCGGGAACGCGCCGTCGGGCGTTTCGGCGCTGCGCAGCAAGGTGGAGCCGGGCACGCCGGGTGCCGCCTTCGCAGAGGCGGCAGGGCTGGGACCCATCCAACGTTCACAACTGGTGGTTGTGGACCCCGAGCCGCTGAAGCTGCCGAGGTTCGGCGACGGCTCCGAGGAAGCTGCCGCCGAGCGCGTGGAGGATCTGGCCACTGGGTCCGTGGAACTGAGCGACGTCGTGGGCCGCTACTACTCTGCCGTGCACCACTGGGACAGCCCGGGGGAGCTCAGCATCGCCACGGTGCAGCGGCTCTTCCTTCATGACCTCACGGGGGCCCACGGTGCGATTGTCCTGCGCGCCCCCAAGGCCAGTGCTTTCGGTGAGGGCGTGCCGGCATCCAGGAAGGGCAAGATCCAGGCGTTCGCCATCAGCTACGCCCAAGGCAACACAGAGGAGCCCTCCGACGTTTTCCTGGGGCACGATCCCCAGCTGGCACCGGATGAAGCGGAAGCCGCCGTGCGGGACCTCTTGGCCCTCATCGCCTACCAGCACCCGGTGCTCCTGGAAGTGGACGAGTCCATGGCCGCGTTGCGCGGCGTCCTGAAGCCCCTGCTGGAGTCGGGCAAGGCCTACGTTCGCGGCGCGGACACGCTCATTGTGAGCGACTGAGCGGTTATCACGCGGATTGCGGATCCCGCCGGCACCACCATTTCGTGGCGCCGGCGGGATCCGCTGTTTAACACCCGGCAGGTGGCAAGCAAAAGATGCTTGACGCCGCCAAAGCGCAGGAGTAGGCATGACGACGTAAACCCCACGCCGCCGTAGCTGGAGGGAAACGGCGCGGGAACATCCCGGTCTCACATGTCTCATCGGTGGTGGACAAATGAATGCAATGGCCCTTGATGGGCTGCGGGAACAGTTGCGCGGCCAACTCATCACTCCGGAAGATCCCGACTACGAGTCTGCGCGGTCCGTCTTTAACGCGATGGTGGACAAACGCCCGGCGGGCATCGTCCGGGTGGCCCAGGTGGCCGACGTCATTGCGGGCGTCAACTTCGCCAGGGACAACGCCATGCCTTTGGCCATCCGTGGCGGCGGGCACAGCGCCCCCGGGTTCGGGACCTGGGATGACGCCCTGGTGCTGGACTTCGTGAACCGCACAGGCGTCCGCGTGGATCCGGAAGCCGGAACGGCGAGGGCGGAGGCCGGAACAACGTGGGCGGACTTCAACTTCGCCACGCACGCTTTTGGCCTGGCCACCACGGGCGGCATCGTGGGCTCCACAGGGGTGGCGGGCCTGACCCTGGGCGGTGGCATAGGCTATCTGGCCAGGAAATTCGGGCTTTCCTGCGACAACCTGGTGTCCGCGGATGTGGTGACCGCCGACGGCTCGTTCGTGGTGGCCAGCGAGGACCGCAACGAGGATTTGTTCTGGGCCCTGCGGGGTGGCGGGGGCAACTTCGGCGTGGTGACCTCGTTCGAGTTCAAGCTCCATCCCGTGGACATGGTCCATGCCGGAATTGTCCTGTATGGCGCTGAGCACATCGACACCGTGGCACGGTTCTACCGCGATTACATCGCCTCAGCGCCAGAGGAGTTTGGTGCGTTCCTGGGCTTCCACCAAGGGCCACCCGTACCCTTCCTTCCGGAGGAATGGCATGGCAAACCCGTGTGCGTCGTGGTGGGAATGTGGACCGGAGACCCGGCCGAGGGGGATTCGCGGTGGCAGCCCTTCCTGGACGCCGCGCCCGTGGCGGGATCCATGGTGGGCCCCATGCCATACCCGGCCCTCAACACAGCCTTCGATGGCCTGAACCAGAAAGGCATGCAGGGCTATTGGAAGGCCAACTTCCTGCGCGAACTCAATGACGGTGCCATCGGTGCCCACGCAAACTTCGGATCCACCGTGACGAGCGTCAACACTTCGGTGCACGTCTACCCGATCGACGGGGCCGTCTCCAGGGTGGGAGTCCAGGACACGGCCTTCGCCAACAGGGACATGAAGTTCTCTCCGGTGATCGCCACCCAGTGGGTGGATCCCGCTGACAACGAGGCCAACATTGCCTGGGCGCGCAGCTACGCCGAGGCGCTGGCACCCCATTCCGAGCGTGGCGGGTACATCAACTTCATGGACTCCGAGGACCAGCAGCGGGTCAGCGACAACTACGGTCCCAACTGGGACAGGTTGGTGCAGATCAAGGGAAAGTACGATCCCGGCAACCTCTTCCACGTGAACCAGAACATCAAACCTGCCTGAGGCGGGGATCGCGCCGTGGGCGTCGAGTGACCGTGGCTTTGCCGCGTAGGGTTGAGGCATGAGGTTTAGCTGCTGATGGGCCACGGCCACTCCCACGCCGACAGTTCCGAGCCGACTCCCGAAGCCATCGCATCACGCAAGCGGGCCAACTGGCTGCTGGCCGGCGTGCTGGTTCCACTGGGTGTCCTGACCATTGTTGCCATGATGCTCATGTGGCCCTCTGGCAGCCGCGAAGGGATTTCGTTCGCGAGCCCGTACCAGGCCGCACCGGGCGTCACGTTCGATACCGGCAAGATCCAGCGGGTGGTGCAGGAAAGCTGCACCCAAACCGGTCAGGCGGATGCCAGCCAATCCGGAAGCACCCCGGCAGGTTCTGAGTGCACCTTCGCGTTCACCGAGCCGGACAACGGCGGCGAGCCCGTCAAGGTGGTCATCAACCCGGATGTTGCCAAGTCCCATGGCGTGGATGTGGGGGATTCCATCCGCTACCTCAACCTCTCCGGTGTCCAGGGGGCAGCGGCCGGGACCGGTTCGCCGTCGTATGTCTTTGTCGACTTCGTGCGGAATGTTCCCATCGCCCTGCTGGCCGTGCTTTACGCGGTATTGGTCATCGCGGTGGCCCGCTGGCGGGGCTTCCGCGCCTTGCTCGGCCTCGTTGGCGCCTACGCGGTCCTGGTCAGCTTCATCCTGCCCGGCTTGGTGGAAGGCAAGCCCCCGCTGCTGCTGGCCTTGGTGGGATCCACGGTGATCATGATCGGGGTGCTCTACTTCGCGCACGGCTTCTCGGCCAGGACATCCACGGCGTTGCTGGGAACCATTTTTGGGCTGGGCATCACGGCGTTGCTTGCCGCCTGGGCCACGGACGCAGCCAACCTGGCCGGCGTGGGCAACCACGATGCCGCGACGCTCATCAACATGTCGGACAAGATTTCCATCTCCGGCATCATCCTGTGCGGGCTCATCATCTCCGGACTCGGCGTCCTTAATGACGTCACCATCACGCAGTCCTCCGCCGTATGGGAACTCTACGAACTGGCGCCCAACACCAGCGCCCGCAAGCTTTTTACCTCAGCCATGCGGATCGGCCGGGACCACATCGCCTCCACGGTCTACACCATCGCCTTCGCCTACGCGGGCGCCGCGCTGCCCATCCTCATCATCGTGATGCTCTACGACCGTCCGCTGGCCGAAGCGTTGACCAGCGCGGAATTGTCCGAGGAAGTCATCCGGACCCTGGTTGGTTCCATCGGCCTGGTCCTCGCCATTCCCGTCACAACGTTCATCGCAGTGCTGGTGGTCAAGGCCACGGGCCTCAAGCGTGCGGATGGGCCCTCCACCGTAGGGGCGGACGACGTTGCCGATACCGGCGCGCTCGCGGCCGCTGCCGCCGTCGTGGGTTCCGAACGGGACGGAAGGCCCGACGCCGGCCACCGCACCGGGGAAGCCGGGCCGGCCCGGCCGGGGAGCCGCCGCGCCCGTCGGGAAGCCGAGCGGCACAAGGAATAGGGCATGACATTTGTCATCGCTGACTGGTGACACTCGGTAGAAGTGCCGGAGCTTGTTCGCGGCTTGACTGGGTAGTGACACAAAACCACTGCCAGGGAGAGCAATGACAACCGCAGGCGTACCGGCCGTCCAAGCCGCCGGACTTCATAAGAGCTTCGGGAAGGTCCACGCCGTCCGCGGCCTGGACCTCACCGTGCAGCAGGGCGAGGTAGTTGCCTTCCTCGGTCCGAACGGGGCGGGAAAGACCACCACCATCGACATGATCCTCGGGCTCAGCACCCCGGACCAGGGGGAAGTCTCCATCTTCGGGCACACGCCCCGGGGCGCTATTGCCAGGGGACAGGTGGCCGCCGTCATGCAGACCGGCGGGCTCCTCCGGGACATCAGCGTCCGCGAAACGGTGCAACTGACCGCCGCAATGTTCGAGTCGTCGCGGCCGGTGGACGAGGTCCTCACCCGCGCCGGCATCCTGGACATCGCCGACCGCCGCGTGGAGAAGTGCTCCGGCGGCCAGCAGCAACGGCTGCGCTTCGCGATGGCCCTGGTGTCCGATCCCGGCTTGCTCATCCTCGACGAACCCACCACTGGCATGGATGTGGCCGGCCGTCGCGACTTCTGGTCCGCCATCCGGGCGGATGCCACCAAGGGGCGGACGGTCATTTTCGCCACCCACTACCTCGAAGAAGCAGACGCCTACGCGGACCGGATTGTCCTGGTCCGGCAGGGCACCGTGGTGGCCGATGGAACGGCGGCCCAGATCAAGAACCTGGCCTCGGGCCGGACCGTGAAAGCGTCCCTGCCAATGGAGGACCAGTCACTGCTGGCCGCCCTGCCGCCCAGCGACGCCGTGGAGTTCGACGGCGGCCGCGTCACCGTCCGCACGTCCGATTCGGACTCCGTGGTCCGCTACTTGCTCAACAACACCCGGGCCCATGACCTCGAAGTGGTGGCCAACAACCTTGAAGAGGCCTTCGTGGCACTGACAGGTGATGAACCGTCCATCGGGACAGCTCACGCATTCGAAGGAGACCGGGCATGAGCCAGGCGACAGCAATCCAGGACCGCAAGCCCTCGGCCGGGGGAGTCAACGGCACATTCCTCTGGATAGAAATCAAGCGGATGCTCAGGAACCGCCGCACCGTGATCTTCACAGTGCTCATGCCCGCGATCTTCTTCTTCATCTTTGGGCTCTCCAACAAGAACCAGTTGTTGCCCAACGGCCACAGCTACGGCCAGTACATCCTCATCAGCCTCACGGTGTATGCGGCCATGACCGCCGCCACGGGCGCGGGGAGCCAGGTTGCGGTGGAACGTGCGCAGGGCTGGAGCAGGCAGCTTCGCCTGACCCCGTTGCTGCCCGGTGCCTACATCGCCGTCAAGGCGGCCGCGGCGTTGACCCTTTCACTGGTTGCGGTGATCGCCCAGTTCGTCATTGGTGCAATGGCCGGCGTGACCATGGACGTGCAAACGTGGCTCACCGCGGGAATCGTTGCGTGGCTGGGTTCCTTGGTGTTCGCGGCCCTGGGCTTGTTCGTTGGCTACCTCATGCCGAGCCAGAACGTCATGCAGATCCTCGGCCCGGCCCTGGCGATCCTGGCCATGCTCGGAGGGCTCTTCATGCCCATCGAGGTCATGGGGAACACCTTTGGCCAGATCGCCAAGTTCACTCCGGCCTACGGGATCGGCCAACTGGCAAGGAGCCCCATCACGGGCGAATTCGACCTGATGTGGATCGTGAACGTCCTGGTGTGGCTGGCAATCTTCGTGGGCGGGGCAGCCATGGCGTTCCGGCGCGACACGAACCGGGTCTGAGCGTCACGGACTTGGCTAGGGTGGGAGTCATGAAAACCCAGGCCTTCGGCGAGATGTTCCGCGGGCCCGGTCCGCGCCGCTGGTTCCTTGGCGCCGGGCTCTCGGTGCTGCTCTGGGCGTGGCCCACATGGAACCTCGTGTGGTCCGTGGATGAGCCGTTGGCATGGAAACTTGCGGCCTCGGCTTCATTGGTCGCTTTCTTCCTTGCCTACGCCTTCCTGCCGATGTTCGGCTGGCGGAGGTCCACGCGCACTGGCTTGGCCTCCGCCGGCATCCTCCTGGCGTTGGATGCCCTCGTGATCCTCTTCCTGGGGCGGGAGGCCTTGTGGACGTGGCCTTTCCTGGCCTGCGCCATCGCGATGTCTGTCCTGCCGCCGCGGGTGGATCTCGCCCTGATCGTGTTCCTGGCCGCAGTATCGCTCACCGTCGAATTGTCGGACGGCAACCCGGAGCAGGCGTTCTTCCAGCCCGCATTGATCCTGTCCTTGGGCCTCATGATGACCTCGTTCGCCAGGCTGATCCGGCAGACCGTGGAACTCCGTGCCGCGCATACCGGACTGGCCGACGCCGCAGTGGCCGCTGAACGGAGCCGGGTGGCCCGGGACATGCACGACATCCTGGGGCATTCCCTGACCGTCATCGCCGTGAAGGCCGAACTGGCCGGCCGGATGCTGGAAACACCGTCAGGCACCGACCGCGCGGCCAAGGAGATTGCCGAGGTCCAGGACCTCGCCCGCGGCGCCTTGGCCGACGTCCGTGCCACGGTTGCTGGCTACCGCGGGGTCAATGTCCTCGCGGAACTGGCCGTCGCCAGGACGGCACTGGAATCGGCGGGAATCGACGCCGAGCTCCCGGCCACTTCCGAGGAAGTTCCTGCGGGGCACCGCGAGTTGTTTGGCTGGGTACTGCGCGAGGGCGTCACCAATGTGGTGCGCCATTCGGGCGCCGGACGCTGCCGGGTGCGGTTGTCGGCGTCGACCGTCCTGGTGGAGGACGACGGCGTAGGGCCGGGTCAGGCGGATGGCATGGGAAACGGCCTGGCCGGAATACGGGAAAGAGTGGAAGCCGCCGGGGGAACGCTCAGCATCGGTTCCAGCGAACTCGGAGGATTCAGATTGGCGGTACAACTATGACCATCCGTTTGGTGATTGCGGACGACCAGGCCTTGGTCCGCGGAGCCCTAGCAGCCCTGCTGGGGCTGGAACACGATATTGAGGTGGTGGCCGAGCTGGGCGACGGCACGGGCGTGGCCGCCGCAGTGGTGGAACACTCGGCCGACGTCGCAATGCTGGACGTTGAAATGCCCGGCCTCGACGGCATCAGTGCGGCGGCGGAGGTCCGCAAGGCCGCCCCCAACTGCCGGGTCCTCATGGTCACCACCTTCGGCCGGCCGGGGTACCTCAAGCTGGCCATGCGCGCAGGTGCCTCCGGCTTCGTGGTGAAGGACACCCCCGCCAGGCAACTCGCCGAGGCCGTGCGTCGCGTGCACCAAGGCCTTCGGGTGGTGGATCCGGCGCTCGCCGCCGAATCGCTGACATCCGGTGACAGCCCGTTGACCGAACGCGAGACGGAGGTGCTCAGGGCAGCGTCCGACGGCGGCACGGTGGCCGATATTGCCAAGGCAGCGGTGCTGTCCGAGGGAACAGTCAGGAATTACTTGTCCTCCGCCATGGCCAAGACGGGCGGCCGGACCCGGGCTGAGGCCGCGCGGATTGCCGCGGGGAACGGCTGGTTGCTCTAACGGTTCCCCTGGCAAGGCGGCCGATTTGCCCCGATTTGCAACAATGGATAGGTGACTGCAGTAGCAACCCCTCCCACTCCCAAGCTCGAGCTCCCGCCTTTGCAGCTCGGCGACATCACCGTGGACACTCCCGTGATCCTCGCCCCGATGGCGGGCATCACCAACTCCGCATTCCGCCGGCTGTGCCGCGAATACGGTGGCGGACTCTACGTGGCGGAGATGGTCACCTCGCGTGCCTTGGTGGAGCGGACGCCCGAATCGCTGCGGATCATTTCGCATGATGAGGACGAGAAAGTCCGGTCCGTGCAGCTCTACGGCGTGGACCCGGTGACCGTGGGCGCGGCTGTCCGCATGCTCGTCGAAGAAGACCGTGCCGATCACATCGACCTGAATTTCGGCTGCCCCGTACCCAAGGTCACCCGTCGCGGGGGTGGCTCGGCGCTGCCGTGGAAGATCGACCTCTTCACATCGATTGTCCAGACCGCCGTCAAGGAAGCGTCCAAGGGCAACATCCCGCTGACCATCAAGATGCGCAAGGGCATCGACGAGGACCACCTGACGTACCTCGATGCCGGCCGAATTGCCCGCGACTCCGGTGTGGCCGCCGTCGCGCTCCACGGACGCACCGCGGCGCAGTTCTACTCCGGCCAGGCCGACTGGTCTTCCATTGCGCGCTTGCGCGAAGCCCTCCCGGACATTCCGGTCCTGGGCAATGGGGACATCTGGTCCGCCGAGGATGCTGTCCGCATGGTCCGGGAGACCGGCGTCGACGGCGTTGTGGTGGGCCGCGGCTGCCAAGGCCGCCCCTGGCTGTTCGGCGACCTGCAGGCCGCCTTCGAGGGCAGCGATGAGCGGCACCGTCCGGGCCTGCGCGAAGTGGCCGAGGGCGTGTACCGCCACGCCGAGCTCATGGTGGAGACTTTCGGGAACGACGAATACAAGGCCCTGCGCGAAATCCGCAAACACATGGCGTGGTATTTCAAGGGTTACGTGGTCGGCGGGGAACTCCGCGCGAAGCTGGCCACCGTTCCCACCCTTGAGGTGCTCCGGGAGCTGTTGGCCGAGCTGGACCTGGACCTGCCGTACCCGGGCGTTGACTCCGAAGGCCCACGAGGCCGCGCAGGATCCCCCAAGCGGCCCGCTTTGCCGAAGGACTGGCTGGACAGCCGCCAGCTCAACGCGGAACAAAGCGCCGACATCGCGGCAGCCGAGCTGGACGTTTCGGGCGGCTAGCTTCCAGCGTGTAAGACTGGCTCAAGAGGCACCAGAGGACGGCGCACGAAGGAGGCAGAAACCCATGGGAACCGAAGCAACGATCGGCCGTGCCGGAACTGCGCACGAGTATGCGCAGGCGATCCCCGGTTACTCCGAAGCGGATTCCGCGCGTTGGGTCGAAGAGCCGCGCAAGAACACGTACCGCTCGGACTTTGAGCGCGACCGCGCGCGGGTGCTGCATTCCTCGGCCTTGCGCCGCCTCGGTGCAAAGACCCAGGTGGTGGCGCCGGATACGGACGACTTCGTCAGGACCCGGCTGACCCACAGCCTGGAGGTAGCCCAGGTAGGCCGCGAGCTTGGCCGGTCCCTGGGCTGCGACCCGGACGTGGTGGATACCGCCTGCCTTAGCCACGACCTCGGACACCCGCCGTTTGGCCACAACGGCGAATCGGCCCTGAACGAGGTAGCCCACGCCATTGGCGGCTTCGAGGGCAATGCCCAAACCCTGCGGCTGCTGACCAGGCTCGAACCCAAGGTCCTCACCGAGGACGGGCGGCCCGCCGGACTCAACCTGACGCGGGCCAGCCTGGACGCCGCTTCCAAGTACCCGTGGTCGGCCCTGGACGCCCCGGTGATCCATGGGCACCGCACCAGCAAGTTCGGCGCCTACGAGGACGATCTCCCCGTGTTCGAATGGCTCCGCGAAGGCGCCCCGGGCAACCGCTCCTGCATCGAAGCGCAGGTCATGGACCTTGCGGACGATATCTCCTACTCCGTCCACGACGTGGAAGACGCGATCGTGGCCGGGCACTTCCAACTCAAGTGGATGGAGAACCCGGACCACAGGGCACGCGTGGTGGGCTACACCAAGCAGTGGTACCTGCCGCACAACGAGCCTGCAGAGATCGACGCTGCCCTGGCCCGGCTTGAAGCCACCAAGGTGTGGGTCCGCGAGGCCGACGGCAGCCGGAAGTCCATGGCGGCGCTCAAGGACATGACCAGCCAGCTGATTGGCCGCTTCTGCCAGAGCGCCATGGAAACCACCCGCGCGCACTTCGGCCCGTCCAACCTGACCCGCTACGGTGCCGAGCTCATGGTGCCCGAGGAGACGGTCACGGAAATCGCCGTGCTCAAGGGCCTGGCCACCACCTTTGTCATTTCCACGGACCACCGCCAGCCGGTCTACGAGCGCCAGCGCGAAGTCCTGCACGCCCTGGTGGGCGTGCTCAACGCCACCGGCGACCGGCACCTGGAGCCGATGTTCGCCGCGGACTGGCGTGCCGCCGTCGACGATGGCGCCCGCCTGCGCGTGGTGATCGACCAGGTGGCCTCGCTGACCGATGGTTCGGCGCTGGCCATGTACGAGCGCTTGGTGGGGAGCCTGCCGTCGCTGTGGTAGTTTTCCGCCCATCCTGCCGGACTAGGATGGTCTAGTGGCTGGCCTGATCAAACGTGAAGACATCGATGAAGTACGCCAGCGCACGGACATCAAGGAAGTCGTGGACGGCTACGTCACGCTCCGGAGCGCCGGACTGGGCAGCTTCAAGGGCCTGTGCCCCTTCCACGACGAGCGTTCGCCCTCCTTTACTGTCCGTCCCCAAGTAGGCCGGTACCACTGCTTTGGCTGCGGCGAAGACGGGGACGCGATCTCCTTCATCCAGAAGATGGACCACAGCTCCTTCCACGAAGCCGTGGAAAAACTCGCTGCCCGGATCGGCTACGAACTGCGGTACGAGGACGGCGGCACGGGTCCCAGCCGGGAGGAAGTAGGCAAGCGGCAACGGCTCCTGGATGCGCACAAGATCGCCGATGAGTTCTTCCGGGCCCAACTCCTGACCCCGGGAGCCGCAGAAGGCCGTAACTTCCTGGACGGACGTGGCTTCGACCGGGCCGCCGCCGAACACTTCGGCGTTGGCTACGCGCCGCAAGGCTGGGACTCGCTGCTTAAGCACTTGCGGGGCCGTGGCTTCACGGACGCGGAGCTGAAACTGACCGGCATGTTTTCTGAAGGCAACCGGGGCATCTACGACCGTTTCCGCGGCAGGCTCATCTGGCCTATCCGGGACATCGCAGGGGACACCATCGGCTTCGGTGCCCGCAAGCTCTTCGAGGACGACCAAGGCCCCAAGTACCTCAACACACCCGAGACCACGCTTTATAAGAAGTCCCAGGTCCTTTACGGAATCGACCTCGCCAAGCGGAACATCGCCAAGGACCGCCAACTCGTGGTGGTGGAGGGCTACACCGACGTCATGGCCTGCCACTTGGCCGGAGTTGCGACGGCGGTGGCCACCTGTGGAACGGCGTTCGGCACCGAACACATCAAGATCGCCCGCCGGTTGATTTCCGACGACGGCACCGGGGGAGAAGTGGTCTTCACGTTCGATGGCGATGCCGCCGGGCAGAAGGCCGCGCTCCGGGCCTTCGAAGAGGACCAGCGGTTCCAGGCCCAGACCTACGTGGCCGTGGAGCCTACCGGCGCCGATCCGTGCGATCTTCGCCAGCTCAAGGGCGATCCGGCCGTCCGCGAACTTATCGCCAGCCGCAAGCCGCTCTTCGAATTCGCCATCCGGGCCTCGCTGCGCAAGCACAACCTGGACACTGTGGAGGGACGAGTCGCTGCCCTCCGGGAGGCTGCCCCGGTGGTGGCGCAGATCAGGGACTCAGGAATCCGCCCGGCCTATACGCGCGAACTCGCCGGATGGCTCGGCATGCCCATCGAGGAAGTCAGCCGGTACGTTGGGGCAGCGGCCAAACGGGCTGCCTCCGGTGGCAGCCCGTCGGGGTCGCCCGAGCAACAGACGACGACGGCGGCAGCACCGCCGTCGAATGGTCCGGCCTTCAACCGTCCCGACCCGCGCGACCCCGTGGCCGGGATGGAGCGGCAGGCCTTGGAAGTGGTGCTGCAGGAGCCGGGAGTCCTTGGCGAGGGAAACTGGGAGCGTTTCGAGGCCTCCTACTTTGCCACTCCGGCGTATGCGGCGCTCCATGCGGCCATCAGGGCGACGGGAGTGGCCCAGGCGGCCGATCCTGTGGCCTGGGTGGAGAAGGTCCGCCAAGAGGTTCCCGAGCCGTTGCGGCCCCTGGTGTCCGAGTTGGCGGTGACTCCGTTGCCGGCGAGCACACCGGAGGCAATGCAGCGGTATTGCCGGGACATCCTCGCCAGGCTGTTCGAGCTGCAGATCACCCGCATCAAGGCAGACAAGATGGGCCAGCTGCAACGCCTGGATGCCGCAGCCCACCCGGAGGAATTCCAACGGCTGAACCGCGAGCTGATGCAGCTGGAAATGGAGCGCCGGGCACTGCGGGCTGAGGCCTGAGGCTCGATTTCGCTTTTCGGCTGAGCCCTGTTAAG
>NZ_JBIRZS010000007.1:21606-172808 GCF_044391085.1 Paenarthrobacter sp. NPDC018779
TTAAGCTAATTACCGCTTCAATCCTCCGTAGCTCAATTGGCAGAGCATTCGACTGTTAATCGAAGGGTTACTGGTTCAAGTCCAGTCGGAGGAGCGCGCAAATACCCCCGTTCCGGATCTCCGGAATGGGGGTGTTTTTATACCCCCAGGGGGTATGCGGAGTCGATTTCGCTTTTCGGCCGGGCCCTGTTAAGCTAATTACCGCTTCAATCCTCCGTAGCTCAATTGGCAGAGCATTCGACTGTTAATCGAAGGGTTACTGGTTCAAGTCCAGTCGGAGGAGCGCACGGACCCCGTACCGGCCACACGCCGGTGCGGGGTTCATTTTTTCCTCGGATTGATCAGCTCAGACGAAGTCCATCTCCACCTGGAGGAAGCGCGAGGCTTCGGCCACCGCGGCAAGGAAGGCTTCCTGCTCAGTCGGCGGAGTCCTCGGTTCCCGTGGGTGCCACTCGTGCGGTGCGGAGTACACGCGCGTGAAGCCTCCACCCGGTGGGGCATAGAAAATACCGAAACGCTGGACCGGCCATTCCGGTGACGTCTCGGGAGCCACCAGCAGCGCGGCATCGGCCTCGGGATTGAACCACTGCGCGATGGGGCGGCGGCGATCGTCGGTGAACAGGCCGGCGGCGTAGAGGGCCGCTGATTGGGGACTTGTCACGGAACACAGCCGGTCCCACCACAGCGGCAGGATGCGCTCATCCCGACGCTGCCATGGTGCCGGTAGCGGCTGCAGCTCTTGCCAATGTGGCACACCTCAACTTTATCGTCCGGGCACCCGCCACAACAGGGGCGCAGTGCCTACGGCGACAATCCCAGGCGCGGGTAGAGGACCTCGAAACCCTTGACCAGCCCGGCGTTCAAGGCAATGCCGACGTGTCCGCCGTTGGGCACCTCGTAGTACGTCACTGTCATCCCGGAGGCCTTCGCCGCAGCCGAAACGGCCTTGACAGCGGCAACGTACACAACATCGTCCGAGCCGGCCGTGAAAACCGCAGTGGTGTCCGGGAACTGTTTGCCCCTCATGATGTTGATGGGTTTTTGGGCGTCGTAGGCGGCCTGGTCGCCGTGGAAGATGTCCTCGAGGTTCCCTGCGGGATCCTCTGCGCCGGGGAACTCCTCGCCTGAAATATCCACCACGTTTCCCCACATTTGCGGGTACTTCACGGCGAACGAGATGGCGCACTGGCCACCGTTGGAGTATCCGGCAATGGTCCAGTGGTCGCGGTCCGGGAGGATGTTCAGGTTCTGTTTGGCCCAATTGACCACGTCCACGTTGATGTACTTTTCCACGTTGCCGAACTTTGCCGTGTCCAGGCACAGGGTGTCGTCCTGGTCCGGGCCGATCTGGTCGGCCACGATCGCGATCGGGGCAAGGCCATTGTTCTTCGCCGCAAAATCATCCAGAGCAGCGGACACGTACTGGGGGTCCGGCAAGCCAGGCTGGCCCATCATGAGCACATACAGCGGGAGCTTGGGTGGATTGTCCGTGAGGGCCGCGGGAGGCAGGTAGATCCCGGCCGGGCGGGCGTTGAACCCGGATTCCGTGGCCGGAATGACCTGGGTGCCCACCTTGCCCTGGGAAGGCATGTTGGCAGGCGGTTTCCAGCCCTGCCACAGAGGGCCCGCCGGGTTGGAGGAATCGGGGTTCGGCTTTTCCAGCTGGATGGGACTTTCGGTGGGAATGCCCAGCGCCGAGCCGAGGGTGTTGTTCAGGCCGAACTCGGTATTGACGCCCAAGGCCGTGACCAGCAGGAAAACCGGAATGGAGATGGCTGCTGCCACTTTCCGCCACCGGGGACTGTGGCGGAATGTCACCATCGCCAGCCCCAGCGCCGCGAAGCCGGTGATGACCCAGAACCACACCCGGGGAGTGAGGCCCACGTGGAACACATCCATGACGTCCTCAACCAGCCACACCGTCAGCCAGCCCACCAATGCAGCCACGGAGATGCCCAGCACCGCCGTCATGGCCCAGCGCGAGGAGGGACGGAGGAAGAGCAACAGGAACATGCCCACGCCCACCACCACGGCGACCGTCATGACCACAGGGCCGGTGATCTCGATTTTCAGGATGTCGTTCACAGCGGCTGCGTCCGTCCCTTGCTCATGCAGCCGCCTCCCTGGCTACCATCTGGCGGAGCAATCCGGCGCTCTGCGCGGGGGAGAGGCCGGGGAGATAGGCGGAACCCACAGCCAAGCCGATCGCCGGCAGGGACAGGGGATCCCGGTAGTACATGTACAGGGTGCGGTGCTCCGGCTGGAACCGTGACTTGAAGGCCGCGAGGGACTTGAAGCCGTACATCGGTTCCAAGGCGTTGCCCAGCAGTGCCAGGACGCGGTCCAGTGCACTGTGGTCGCCGTCGTCCGGTGCGGAGCCCGTGTTGGCCAACGGCGAGCCGGACAGGGAGATCTGCGGGACATCTTCCTTGAAGTGGGTCACGGCCGATGCGATCAGGAACTCCATGACGCCCTTGAATCCTGTGGTGCGCCGCCGCATGAAGTCCAGGGTCCAGCCGCTCACCACTCCATCGCTGAAGACCGGCAACCAGCTGGTGACACCGTGCACCAGGCCATCGTCGTCCACGGCCACGCAGCAGAGCACCTCGGGATCCTTCAGTTCATCGAGTCCGCCCAGGGTGAAGCCCATCTCCGGGAGGGCCTTGTCAGCCACCCACTCTTCGGAGATCTCCGCCAGCTGCGCGCGGATCCCGGGAGGCATGAGGTGGTAGTGGTGCCAGTGGTCCTTGATGGAGAGCTTCTCTGCCCGGTTCAAGGCCGTCCGGACGTTCTGCCACTCCTTCCCCTTGAACGTCAAGGTCTGTACGTTGAGCAGGGTCTCTTCGGCCACCTCCAGCTTGCGGAAGTCCCGGGGCAGGAGTGCCGCGTCCAGCTCATCGGTGGCCGAATAGAAACAGGGCGTGAGGCCCAGGGTTGCGCAGTGGGACAGGAACCCCGTGGCCGCGCCGGAGTGATGCTCCTTGCTTCCGAACGGCCCCGCAACCGTCAGGGCTATGCCGTTGTGGACCTGGTAGGCAAGGCCCGCTTTGCGGTCGGGAGTGAACCAGTACTGGTTGTTGTCCCAGAGCGCCATCCACGAAAGCGAGTTGCCGCCGTCGTGAATGAGTTCGCGGGCATGCCCCAGATCCGCGGCCGGATCCGTAGCGAGCGTCCTGAACCGCTGGAAGTTGTTCAGGACCAGCAGCAGGATACACAGCCAGATGACGTCCCCTCCAAGGCCGTACAGGACGGTGCTGACAAGCCCTTGGGGGAGCTCGGTGACAAACGGGACCGGGAAAGGGACCAGGATGTGCGTCAACTGGCCCAGCAGGTCCCAGGGAGTGGAACGGTCAGGGTTGCCTTCGAGGAACCAGGAGGCTGAGTACAGGATCACGGCTGCGCCGGTCATGGCCAAGGTGGTCCTGCCCAGGACACGGTAGCCTGCGTCGCTCGATTCCACCCGGAATTTGTGGCGGTTGCCGAGCAGGAGGAAAGCGATGATGAGCGGTGCCAGGATGGCAGGCACAGCATAAAGGAGCAGGAATCCCACGTCATCGCTGCCCAGCGTCACTTCCGGGTCGGTGGCGTACTGGACGATGGTGAACGTCGTCACGGCTGCCAGGTACAGCTGGATGGCCAGCGTCAGCCTGTAGGCCAGCCGGCGTCCCCGGCGGAGTCCTTCGGCGCACACCAGGAGCAGCAATACGGGGATCACGGTGAGGATGGTTGCCCCGAAGCTCTGGACGCCCACCACGCTTTGCAGGGTGACGCAGCTCTTGTCGTTGTCGCAGGCTTCCTGGACTTCGTCCATGGTGGGACTGGCCTGCAGCATCACTTGGGACACCACGGAAAGCGGTCCCACTTCCAACGTCCCCGTCACTTGGGTCAGCAGCGGCCCCAACGCGAAGACGCCAACCACGGTGCCCACCAGGAACCGGGTTTCGCGAAGGCTCGAGGAATGGAAGGAGCCTGCCTTGCGCCGCAGGACGAGGGACTGGATGCCCCAACCTGCCAGGATGCCGATCACGGCACCGGCCAAGGCCTGAAGCGTTTGGGCCACCCCAACAAACAAGGCGAACATCAGCGTGGCGGCAAGCAACCAGGTCCTGAGACGCCGCCGCCACAGGGCCTCAAGCGCCGCCGTCGAGCAGCCCAGGGCGGCCGCCGCGCCACCGTAGGCACCCACCACGTATTCGCCGCCCAGGAAGCTGAGCCATTGGTCGCTGTTGTCCGTGCCGAACTCCACCAGGACAACCACCACCAAGGCGCTGAGCGCGGTTCCTGCCACGAACGCCGCCAGGGCCAGCCAAGGTCCCATGGTGCGTTCGGCGATCCCCACCGCAACCAGGATCATCGCGGTGCAAGCCAGGTAGTCCAGTAATGATGACGCGAAAAATCCTGAGGTGAATACGGACCACCACGGTCCAGGTTCCACGGCCAGGCCCAGGCCCACCTGCTCCAGGAGCGGCTCGCTTGGCCCGGCCAGCACGCTTCCCGTAACTGCTCCGATGATCCACAGGATCGCGATGAGTCCCAGCGTCAGCGGCAACCTTCGCAAGGCAGCCGCGCCGCGTACCGTACCCCTCAAACCCACAGCCGCACTCATGTGATGTCCCCTTCACAGGTGTTGCACGGGTAACCCCGGCTGGCCACCATTCTGCCTTGCCGGGGCCCGGATGGGGAGGTGTGGCTACTGCCGGTTCCAAGGGCCGGGGTTGACCCGGTACAGCAGGGCTGCCCCGATCACCGCGCCAAGGATCGCCCCGAAGAGTGCGCTTCCGGCCATGCGGCCAAGCAGGGCCCCGACGACGGCGCCAAGCACGGCTCCGAGGAACAGCCCCCGGCCGTTGCGGTGCGG
Source organism: Paenarthrobacter sp. NPDC018779 (assembly GCF_044391085.1). Taxonomy (NCBI): domain Bacteria; kingdom Bacillati; phylum Actinomycetota; class Actinomycetes; order Micrococcales; family Micrococcaceae; genus Paenarthrobacter; species Paenarthrobacter sp. NPDC018779. The sequence continues at coordinate 26,465 of NZ_JBIRZS010000007.1, forward strand.
TTTTTTCGTCATGGTCCCAGCCTATGGGGCCTGCCCGACGGAACTCTCCAGCACGGCCAGTGGAGTCACCTTGGCCCGGCTTGGGGAGCGTCGGAACGGTGGTTGTTGCGCAGGAGGATGAGGGCGGCACGCTTGGCCTGTGTGGTGGCACCGGCGGGGTCACCCGAGATCCCCGCGCTTACCATGCACCCCTCGATCAACAGGAAGACCGCATCAGCCACCTGCTGTGACCCGGGAGCTTCGGCCACGACACTTTCCACGTACGCCCGGAGCCGGGTCTTGTGGTGCCGTACCGCCTCAAGGACGCCCGGTGAGGTTCCACCCAGCTCGCCGAAAGCGTTGATCCACGCGCAGCCGCGATGACCGTCACCCGCCAGCCACGCCCCCAACCAATCGAAGATTGCCATGACGCGGTCCTCGGGTTCGCTTTCGTGGTCCACGTGATCCGCGAGCGAGGCATGCCAGCGGTCGTCCCGACGGTCGAGCATTGCCACGGCGATCGAGTCCTTGCCCTTGAAGAGCGAGTAGATGCGCTTGAGGGGCAGGCCGGACGCCTCACGCAGTGCATCCATCCCCACTGACTGATAACCGTTTTCGTAGAAAAGGACCTCGGCGGCATCCAGCAACCTGTCGGTATCTGTCAGTGGCCCGGTAGGTGACTGCTCCGGCATGGGGTTCCATTTGCCTTTCGACTTGCGTTGAGAACGTGCGTTCTCTACTCTAGCAAACACATGAGAACGATCGTTCTCGCAATAGAACAGGAGCACCCATGGGATCTTCGCTCAAACTCTTTCTTGCCAGTCGGGCGCCCGCCAGGCTGTCCGCCGGCACCCTTCTCGTGGCCACCTTCACCTCGACCCTTGCCCTCATGGCATTGGTGGGCCTGGGGTTGCTCTCCGGGCATCTGCTTTTCCTGCCGCCCATGGCTGCGAGCATGGCGCTGGTTGCAGGTGCTCCGGCGTTGCCACTGTCGCAGCCCCGCAACGTCATCGGGGGCCAGATGATCTCGGCGTCCGTTGGGGTGCTGTTCGGACTGTGGAGCCACTCATTGTGGGTTGCGGCCGTCGCCGGAGGCGTGGCGCTCGGCGCGATGTTACTGACGCGCACCGCCCACTCTCCGGCAGCTGCCACGGCAGCCATCGGCGCCACGGCGGAAAGCGGCCAGCTGGCGTTCGTGGCCTGCGTCCTGCTGGCAGCGGCAGTCCTGGTGCTCTTCGGATTAATCCGAGCAAGGGTCAAGGGCGCGGCGTATCCGAGCTATTGGTGGTAGGGGCGGCGGTGACGTTGCAGCTCAGTGGATTGAAGGTACCGTCCGCGGCCGGACCACCAGCCAAAGGGCCGCGATGGCGCCCGCGATGCAGACCGCCTGGACCGTGCCCATGGGAACGGCAGAGCTGACGCCCAACCATCCCACCACCGGGGGAACAACGCCTGCCATGAGGAACTGCGCAGCCCCAAGCATGGAAGCCGCGGTTCCGGCCTGGGCGCCGTGGTTGGCCAGGGAGAGCACCTGGACGCACGGGAACATGAACCCGGTGGCGAAAATGTAGAACCACAACGGGATGAGGATGCCCCACAGGCCTACGTGCAGCAGGTCCAGGACCACGATCAGGCCGGCCATGAGCAGGAGGAACAGGGTGGCCCCCGCGACGATCCATTGGGGTGCCACGCGTTTGATCAGCCGGGAGCTGATCTGGACGCCGGCCACGATGCCCAGGGAATTGACGCCGAAGAGCAGCCCGTATTCCTGGGCGGAGAAGTCGTAAATGTCCTGGAACAGGAACGTGGATGCCGAGAGATAGGCGAATAAGCCACCGAAGTTCAGGCTTCCCACCATCAGCATGCCCACGAAGACACGGTCCGTCAGGACCTTCTTGTACCTCTGGCCCACCGTGACATCCGATGTGCCGCGCTGCTCGGCCGGCAGCGTCTCCTTGATGAAGAATACGGCCGCCACGATCACCAGCGTCCCGTAGCTGGCCAGGAAGATGAAGATGCCGGGCCACGGGAACACCAGCAGCAGTTGCGAACCGATGATCGGCGCAAGGATCGGCGCCAGTCCGTTCACCAGTGACATCCGGGAGAACATCCGGACCATCGCATAGCCATGGAACAGGTCACGCACCATGGCCATGGCCACCACGCCGCCACCGGCAGCACCAATGCCCATGAGCACGCGGAACAAGGAGAGGAGTCCGATGTCCGTGGACAGTGCAGCGCCCAGGGAGGAGCCGATGTGGAGGGCCGTGGCGAGGATCAGCGGAAGGCGCCGCCCGAACTTGTCACTGAAGGGGCCCACCACCAACTGTCCCAGTCCGAAGCCCACCGTGGTACCCGTCAGCGTCAGTTGGATAGCCGCTGCCGACACGCCAAAGCTGTCCTCCAAGGCAGGGAAAGCAGGGAGGTAGAGATCCACCGTAAAAGGGCCCAACGCCGTGAGCGCGCCCAGCAGAACTATGTAGACAAGTTTTTCGCGTCGGCTCAGGGAATCGCCCGGGGCTATGGGGTTCGTCACGATCATCTATCCTATGGCCGAAACATCAGATTTTTTAGCCCCGTGGGGGCGCGCCGCGGACAGACACGCGGAAGGTGAGCAGGAACCTGAATGATAGTTTTGAGGTCAGGTGCCCGTGGCCTGCTTTTTAGCCGCGTTTGCCCATCACGAAGCCCAGAGGAAGCAGTTAGGCGGAACCCATGAGTGGACGTCACACCAGCCGGACAGGTAGAGGTCCGGCCATCCGTACTTTGCCGAAAACCCTCAAGCTTGTTGCGCGGCTGGCTCCACGGCAACTCAACGACGAGATCGCGCTGGCCAAGGTTGAGCTTAAGCGCAAGGCGACTCAGGTTGGTGTTGCCGGTGCCTTCTTTGGTGTCGCGCTGGTGTTCCTGGCACTCTTGGTCATCGCCCTGGTGGTGGCCGCCATCCTCGGTCTGGCTACCATCATGCCGGGCTGGTTGGCCGCTTTGATTGTTTCCGCCGTTTTCCTCTTGATCGTGGCACTCGGTGCCCTCATCGGGGTTGCCAAGTTCAAGAAGGCCATGCCGTTGGTTCCCGAGGACACCATCCGCGGCATCAAGCATGATCTTGGCATCGCCAAGGAAGGTTCGGCCTTCGACGAATCCATCCTTGATCCCAACTCGCCTGCAGCCAAGGCGGCGAAGGCCGCGAAAGAGGCTGCGGCTGAAAAGGCCAAGGCAGAGAAAGCAGCCAAGGAAGCTGCCAAGGAAGCCGACGCGGTCAAGGCGCCCACGGAAGCCGAACTGCGCCGCCGGCTGGACAAGCGCCGTGAGCACCTCACCGGCGTCCGCGACGAGCTCGGTGAGCAGCTGGACGTCAAGAAGCAAGGCCAGGCCCTCTTGGACAGCACCAAACAGAAGCTCCAGGAAGGACGGGAGTTCGCCGCCGCCAGGTTCGCAGGCGTCAGCGAATCCGTCCCCGAGGACCTGGCCGGGCGCATCAAGGCCCGCTGGAAGGACCTGGCCGCCTTCGGGGCAGCCGCAGCCGTTTTTGTGTTTGCGTTGCGCAAGTTGCTGAAGAAATAGCACTCTGACGCACCGCACACACTGAAAACGAGGGGAAGGGGGACAACATGAGGCTGATCGGTGCTGGATCACGCCCTGACCGTCCCCAAGTGGATCACGACCTCATCTTCACGGTTCCCAACGTCCTGACCGTTTTGCGTTTCATGGGCGTCCCGCTCTTCGTCTGGTTGGTCCTTGCCCAGAAAGAGTACGGTTTCGCCGTCCTGGTCCTGGTGGTCATGGGCAGCACGGACTGGGTTGACGGGTACATCGCCCGCCGCTTCGACCAGACGTCCAAACTTGGCAGGATCCTGGATCCCATGGCGGACCGTGCGGCCCTGATAGCCGTGGCGGTCACCCTGGCGATTGCCGGCGTCGTGCAGTGGTGGTACCTGGCCGCGCTGGTAGTGCCGGACGCCATCCTGGCCATAGCTTCACTGATCTACTTCCGGAACCACCCGGACCTGCCCGTCAGCGTGGTCGGCAAGATCCGCACGGCCCTGCTGCTCCTGGGCACCCCGTTGCTGGTACTGTCCAAGCTGCCGTTGCCATTCACGGACGTTTATTTTGTTGCCGCCTGGACGTTCCTCGGAATGGGGCTGGTGGGGCACTGGATCGCTGCCTACAACTACTTCTGGGCCATCCTGCGGAAAGGCAAGGAACTGCAGAACGACGACGGCGGGCGCGGCTGATGGTGTGGCTTGCGGTTTTCCTTGCGGTGCTTGGCGCATTCTTCCTCGCCGTTGGCGCCCAGCGCCAGGGCAGCGCGGTCAAGGCCGATACCGGCGGTTTGGCGCTCAGCTCCAACGGCTTCCTCCGGCTGCTCCGCAATCCGCGCTGGATGTTCGGGCTCCTGTTGCTGTGCCTGGGCATGGCGGCGAACGCGATCGCCCTGGTTTCTGCGCCATTGACGGTGGTTCAGCCGATCGGCGCCATCGCATTGGTCATCACCACGGTGGTCAACGCCAAGGACCAAGGGCTCAGCATCAACCGCGCCACGGTGGTGGCCATCTCCGCCTGCGTGACAGGCTCGGCCTTGTTCGTGTTGCTGGCCGTGAACGTGACACAGGAAAACCACCATGTGAGCGGCGAAGACGAGTTGACGATCGTCCTGCTCCTGGCGTTGGCAGTAGGCCTGTTCGGTACGCTCGCTGTCCTCTTCAAGCACCGTATGAGTGCCTTCGTCTACATCCTCGGCGCGGGCGTCTTGTTCGGTTTCGTGGCCGTCCTGACCCGCATCATCGGCAAGCATTTGCTGGATCCCAACGGACTGTTCCTGCTCAACGTCCAGTGGTACACCCTGATTGCCATCGCCGCGGCCGGTGGCCTGGGCTCGTGGTTCGTGCAGAGCGCCTATTCCAGCGGCCCACCGGACCTGGTGATCGCCGGGCTGACCGTGATCGACCCCATGGTGGGCATTGCGATCGGCATCGTCATCCTGGGTGAGCTTCGTCCCGATGTCCACGCCGTCATGGCAATCGCCATGGCTGCGGCGGCTGTCCTTGCTATCGTGGGGGTTATTGCCCTGAGCCGCCACCACCCGGAAGTCACCAAGCGCAAGAAGGACGCGAAGGGACCACACCGTAAGGCCTAGGGGAGTGCACCACCTTGCGCCACCGCCTCGGCGGCCCGGCAAACCGGCGACACCGCAGCATTGCCACCACTCATGCTGTCCGCACCGTGACCATCAGGAGTTCTCCATCGTGACCATTCCCGACACCAACAAACCCCTTACCATCCTGATCGCGGCGGACACGTACCCGCCGCACGTCAACGGAGCCGCCCAGTTCGGCTACCGCCTGGCCAAGGGAATGACGGCGCGCGGTCACAACGTGCACGTGCTGGCCTGCCGGCAGGACAAGGGAAAGAGCTTCACGGAATTCCGTGACGAGGCCACCGTCCACCGGCTCCGTTCGCACAGCGTCCCCACGCACGAGTACTTCCGGATCTGCTTTCCGTGGGAGATCAAAAAGGAAATCAGCCTCCTTTTCGACAAGGTCCAACCGGACGTGGTGCACATCCAGAGCCACTACATGATCGGCGAGCACGTCTTGTACGAGGCCGTGAAGCGCGGCATCCGCATTGTGGCCACCAACCACTTCATGCCGGAAAACCTCAACCCGTTCCTGCCCTTCCCGCAGTGGTTCAAGAACATCATTGGCCGGATCTCGTGGAAGGACATGGGCAAGGTCATGGGCCAGGCCCACGTTGTCACCACTCCCACGCCCCTTGCAGCCAAGGCCATGCACCAGCACGCGTTCCTGCGGAAGGTGCTGCCACTGTCCAACGGCATCGACTCCGCGGCCTACGAACTCCAGCAGGGCGAAACCATGGAGCCGCACCCCCACCCCACGGTCCTCTTCGCCGGGCGCCTGGCCGAGGAGAAGCACGTCGACGTGCTGATCGATGCCGTGGCCAAGACGCCCCGGGAACTCAACATCCACCTGGAAATCGTTGGCGGCGGCGAGGTCAGGCCAGCCCTCGAGGCCCAGGTGGCCCGGCTGGGGCTGGGCGACAGGGTCAAGTTCCTGGGCCTTGCCAGCGACGACGACCTGCGGGCGGCCTACATCAAGGCCGATATCTTCTGCATGCCCGGTACGGCTGAACTGCAGTCGCTGGTGACCCTCGAGGCGATGTCAGCCTCAACGCCTGTGCTGCTGGCCGATGCCATGGCCCTGCCGCACCTGGTCCGTGACGGCGAGAACGGGTACTTGTTCACGCCGAACGACAGCACAGAGCTGGCCGCCAAGATCACCACGCTCGTGGAACTGCCGGAGGACCAATTGAAGGCCATGGGTAAAGTCAGCCGCGAAATGGTTGAGCCGCACAGCATCAACGGCACCTTGCAAACGTTCGAGGACCTGTACCGCGGGGCCACGTACGAGGACAAGGTGGTGTGACAAAAGCACTCCTTCACAGCTATTAGAATTGCTGGAGTGCTTTGCCCGGAAGGGCTGCTTTGCGGCGGCTTCCCGGGCATCCACGGGGCTATAGCTCAGCTGGTTAGAGCGCGGGACTCATAATCCTAAGGTCCTCGGTTCAAGTCCGAGTAGCCCTACATTACGGGAGCCGTGGTTGACGTTGAAACGTCGGCCACGGCTCCTTTTTGCTGTCCGGGGTGTTCTGCGTTGCGGGGGGTGGGTCAATGAGGTAAGTTACTGGTCAGTAACATTTACTCGCCGGTAACTTTCACTGCCCTGACGTGGTCAATCGCGGACCACTCCCTGAAGGAGAGAACATGCCCAACCCCGCCTTCGACCCCTCGAACCTTCCGTATGCCGATGGCGACTTCTATGCCTTCGAGCAACTGCTGACCGGCAAGGAGCAGGACCGCCTGGCAGAAGTCCGCGAGTTCCTGGCGCGGGAGGTCAAGCCTGTAGCGGTGGACTGCTGGAACCGCGGCGAGTTTCCCATGGAGCTGATCCCCAAGCTTGCCGAGCTCGACCTCGTGAGCCCGGTCCGAAGGCAGGGTTACTCAAACCTCTTTGCCGGCATCCTCCATGCCGAAGTCACAAGGGCAGATGCATCGATCGCTACCTTCATGGGCGTGCACGACGGCCTGTTCACGGGCTCCATAGAAGCCTTGGCTTCCCAGGAGCAGAAGGATGCCTGGCTGCCGGACATCTACTCGCTCAAGAAGATCGGCGCTTTCGGCCTGACCGAGCCGCTCGGCGGATCCGATGTGGCCGGTGGTACGCGCACCACTGCCCGGCGCGAGGGTGACACCTGGGTACTCAACGGCGCCAAGCGCTGGATCGGCAACGCCACGTTCTCCGATTGGGTGGTTATCTACGCCAAGGACGTGGAGGACAACCAGGTCAAGGCCTTCCTGGTGGACACATCCCTTCCGGGTTTCTCCGCCAGCAAGATCGAGAACAAGATTTCACTGCGCACCGTCCAGAATGCCGACATCACGATGGACAATGTGGTGGTCCCGGAGTTCTTCAAGCTTGCCCATGCCAACAGCTTCCGCGACACCAACAAGGTCCTTAAGGTCACGCGCCTGGCCGTGGCATGGCAAGCTGTGGGACTGCAGCTTGCTGCCTTCGACATTGCCCGCAGCTACGCGGTGGAGCGCCAGCAGTTCGGCCGCCCCCTGGCAGCCTTCCAGCTTATTCAGGACCAGTTGGTCCAGATCCTGGGCAATGCCGTGGCATCCATGGGCATGATGGTGCGGTTGGCCCAACTGGAAGACGCCGGTGTGGCCCGGGATGAACAGTCCGCGCTGGCCAAGGCCTTTACCACCGCCCGCATGCGCGAAAGCGTCGCGTTGGGCCGGAGCATCCTTGGTGGCAACGGCATTGTCACGGACTACGGCATGGCAAAGGTCTTCGCTGACGCTGAGGCCATCTACTCCTACGAGGGAACGTACGAGATCAACACCCTGGTGACCGGCCGCGCCATCACGGGAGTCTCGGCCATCGTCTGAGGCACTCAGTCCAGCGGCAGGAGGATGGAGGGCCGGAGGTCCTGAACCAATCCCAAGGGGTTGATGTACTCCTCGCCGCGGCGGACACCCCAGTGCAGGCATGTGCCGGGGCAATGGCCTGATCCGGAAGCGGCGGCCACGGTACCGATGGTGTCGCCCTTAGCTACGTGGTCGCCGGGCTTTAGTTCGCTGGTCACCGGTTCGAAGCTGCTGCGGAGCCCGCCGCCGTGGTCAATGGTGAGGACGGGTCGATCCACCACCACCCCGGCAAACGTGACAACGCCGTCGGCGGGGGAGGTGACCGCCGCCCCGGTGGTGACCAAACCGCCGTCGTGCTCTGCTCCCAAGTCCACGCCGCGGTGCCCGCTGAGCCACGGCTTGTCCGGCGGATCGAACGTCCGCCGGACGGATGGCTTGGGGGAGAGCGGCCAGGCCCAGTGTTGTTGAGCCGGAGCCGGAGTGGGAGCGTCGATGGGGCCGGCCAGCAGGGCGGCAAGGACCAGGGGAATAAGCTTGGTGATGGCCATTCCCCAAGGCTCCCGCACGCCGTGGTGTGGAGCCATCTGCGCGGCGCCCTATGTGGACAAGCGGCCTCGATGGCCGGTCAAAAGAGTGGGTCCGCTGTAGTACACTAAGTGGAGCAGTTTGCTGTGCCCTCAAGCTTGTTCAGGAGCATGTCTCATTCAGATGTGCGGGGGACTCAGACTGACTACGCGTATCCTGCCCTCCACCAGCGAAGCCTTGTGGCTTCAGGCTGCGGAGGATTGTGCCTCCTGCGGTCCGGCCTTGTGCCGGATGGGAAGTGCAATGGATGCCAGGAGCCGGCCTCGTCCGAGGCAAAGGCTAAACAACCGTCAACTATTGGCAGGGTAAGAGCGCCCCATGGGTTCTCTCATGAATGACCTGCCGGAAGGAGCGTCGGCATGCCCGTCGTAACCATGCGCCAGCTGCTTGACAGCGGCGTCCACTTTGGACACCAGACCCGTCGTTGGAACCCGAAGATGAAGCGCTTCATCTTCACCGAGCGCAACGGCATCTACATCATTGACCTCCAGCAGTCGCTGTCTTACATCGACCGCGCTTACGAGTTCGTCAAGGCTACTGTCGCCCACGGCGGCACCGTCTTGTTCGTCGGCACCAAGAAGCAGGCCCAGGAAGCAATTGCCGAGCAGGCTACCCGCGTTGGCCAGCCGTACGTGAACCAGCGTTGGCTGGGCGGTATGCTCACCAACTTCTCCACCGTTGCCAAGCGTATCCAGCGCATGAAGGAACTCGAAGAGATCAACTTCGAGGACGTCGCAGGCTCGGGTTACACCAAGAAGGAGCTCCTGCTCCTCAAGCGCGAACTCACCAAGCTTGAGTCCAACCTCGGTGGTATCCGCAACCTGACCAAGGCTCCTTCCGTTCTGTGGGTTGTTGACACCAAGAAGGAACACCTGGCCGTTGACGAAGCCAAGAAGCTGAACATCCCGGTTGTTGCCATCCTGGACACCAACTGCGATCCGGACGAGGTCGACTTCCCGATCCCGGGCAACGACGACGCCATCCGCTCCGTCAACCTGCTCACCCGCGTTGTTGCCGACGCCGTTGCTGAGGGCCTCATCGCCCGCAACCAGCGCGCCACCGGCACCACCGAAGCTCCGGAAGAGCCGCTGGCCGAGTGGGAACGCGAGCTCCTCGAAGGCAGCAAGGCAGAAGCAGCGGCCGCTGAAGCAGCCGAGGCTCCTGAGGCTGCAGCCGGCGAAGCCGAAGCCAAGTAAATCTGGACCTTCCCTGAGGCGGGCTACCGCATCGGGGGCAACTGACAGGATGGCGGCCCACGGGGTGGGTTGCCGTCCTGTCAGTACGTAAACACAAAAATTTCTACACAGAGGGGTTCACATGGCGAACTACACTGCTGCTGACATCAAGGCCCTGCGTGAGCGCACCGGCGCCGGCATGATGGACGTCAAGAAGGCTCTTGACGAGGCCAACGGTGACGCCGAGAAGGCCATCGAAATCATCCGCATCAAGGGCCTCAAGGGCGCTACCAAGCGCGAAGGCCGCTCCACCGCGGAGGGCCTGGTTGCTGCCAAGGTCACCGGCGGCGTGGGCGTAATGATCGAGGTCAACTGCGAGACCGACTTCGTTGCCAAGGCTGACAAGTTCATCCAGTTGGCTGACAAGGTCCTCGACGTAGCAGTCGAGTCCGGCGCTGCCGACCTCGAGACCCTGCTCGCCACCGAGGTCGATGGCAAGAAGCTTGCCGACGTCGTCATCGAAGAGGGCGCAGTCCTCGGCGAAAAGGTTGTTGTCCGCCGTATCTCCCGCATCGAGGGCACCACGGTTGACGCTTACCTGCACAAGACCTCCAAGGACCTCCCGGCGCAGGTCGGCGTTCTGTTCGCTGTTGACGGTGAAGGCGAAGCCGCTGCCACCGCCGCACACGACGTCGCCGTCCACGTTGCAGCCATGGCTCCGAACTACCTCACCCGCGAGGACGTTCCGGCCGAGCTCGTCGAGTCCGAGCGCCGCATCGCCGAAGAGACCGCCAAGGCCGAAGGCAAGCCGGAAGCAGCCCTCACCAAGATCGTCGAAGGCCGCGTGACCGGCTTCTACAAGGGTGAAGTACTGCTGGACCAGGCATTCGCCAAGGACTCCAAGAAGACCGTTGCACAGGTCCTCGAAGAGGCCGGCGTCAAGGCAACCGCAGTAACCCGTTTCCGCGTCGGAAACTAGCAAGTCATGAAAAGGGGTGGTCACTTCGGTGGCCGCCCCTTTTTCATGCACCCGTCCGGGTAAGTACCTGTACGGACCCACAGCACTGTAATCTAGCCAAAGTCCACCAACGGGAAGGCACCATGGAAACCGACAACACTGCAATCCAGCCCGAGAAGACCCGCCGCCGTGTGCTTCTGAAGCTTTCCGGCGAGGTCATCGGCGGAGGCAAGCTCGGCGTCGATCCCGAAACCGTACGTGCCATTGCCAAGCAGATCGCCGCCGCCGTTTCCGACGTCGAAGTAGCAATCGTGGTGGGCGGAGGCAACTTCTTCCGCGGCGCCGAACTCTCACAGAGCGGGATGGACCGTTCCCGTGCCGACTACATGGGCATGCTCGGTACGGTCATGAACTGCCTTGCCCTTCAGGACTTCCTGGAGCAGGCCGGCGTCGAGACCCGTGTGCAGAGCGCCATCACCATGGGCCAGGTGGCCGAGGCCTACATTCCCCGCCGTGCCATCCGCCACATGGAAAAAGGCCGCGTGGTCATCTTCGGTGCCGGCGCCGGACTGCCCTACTTCTCCACGGACACCGTTGCGGCGCAGCGTGCCCTCGAGGTCCACGCTGACGTGGTCCTGATGGCCAAGAGTGGCGTGGATGGCGTCTACACCGCAGACCCCAAGAAGGACCCGGCCGCCGAGAAACTCGACGTCCTCAGCTACGACGACGCTCTGCGCCGCGACATCCGCGTGATGGACCAGACTGCCATGACCATGTGCAAGGACAACAAGCTCTCCATGGTGGTGTTCGGCATGGAAGGCGAGGGCAACGTTACCCGCGCCATCCGCGGGGAAACGCTGGGAACGCTGGTTACTCCGTAGCAGCGGCTAGGATATTTCCAGGACCATCCGCCCTTGGTGGCGGAACTTTACTGTGCATGGCCGCCCGAAGCCGGGCAGCGACTATTTGAGGAGAGAGACCCCGTGATCGAAGAAACCTTGCTCGAAGCCGGCGAAAAGATGGACAAGGCGGTTGAGGTAGCCAAGGAGGATTTCGCCTCGATCCGTACGGGCCGGGCCAACCCCGGGCTCTACAACAAGGTGATCGTGGAATACTACGGCACGCCCACTCCGCTGCAGCAGCTGGCTTCCTTCGCAGTGCCGGATGCCCGCACCATCCTGATCACCCCTTACGACAAGTCCGCCCTGCGCGATATTGAAAAGGCCTTGAGCGATTCCGAGGTTGGGGCCAACCCGTCCAACGACGGCAACGTCATCCGCGTGACCATCCCGGAACTGACCCAGGAGCGCCGCAAGGAGTACGTGAAGATCGTCAAGGGCAAGGGTGAGGACGCCAAGGTCTCTGTCCGCAGCATCCGCCGCAAGGCCAAGGACTCCCTGGACAAGCTCGTCAAGGACGGCGAAGCCGGTGAGGACGAGGGCGCACGTGCGGAGAAGGAACTGGATGCCCTCACCAAGCAGCACGTCGACAGCATCGACGAGCTGCTCAAGCGCAAGGAAGCCGAGCTGCTCGAGGTCTGATGAACCAGGCAGAGCCGGCGCCCGCTGAGCGGGCCCCGACACGCGAAACCCGCAAGGACGCCAGGCGTCCGCGCGGGAACCCCACGCCGAAGGCGGGCCGCAACCTGCCGGCCGCCATCGGCGTCGGACTTGCCATGCTCATCGCCGTCCTGGGGGGACTGCTGTTCCTGCCCCTGGGCTTTGTCCTCCTGGTGACGGCATTCGCCGTGATGGGTGTGTGGGAGGTCTACCGGGCGCTTGAAGCCCAAGGTACCCGCATGCCCGTGGTTCCGGTGATGGCGGGCACTCTCGCGCTGCCTGTTTCGGCTTTCTTTGGTGGTCTCGAAGGCCTGCTTTTCACCATGGTGGCGAGTTGCGTGGCCGTGCTCCTGTGGCGGTCCATCGAAAGCGCTGCCGGTGCACCCCGCAGCGTCTTCGCGGGAGTCTTCACTCTCGCGTGGGTGCCCTTCCTGATCAGCTTCGCCGCTTTGCCCCTGCATTCAAGCGGCGGCGCCACGCCGGTGGGATTCTGGCCCGAGGGCATTCCCGGCGGGGCCTGGCAGATCGCCACCATGCTGTTGCTTGTCGTAGCCAACGACACCTTCGGGTACATTGTGGGAGCCTCGTTCGGGAAGCACCCCATGGCCCCAAAGATCAGCCCCAAGAAATCCTGGGAGGGTTTCGCGGGTTCTGTTGGTGGCGCCATGGTGATTGGCGTGCTGGCGTGCCTGTTCATCCTGGACAAGCCGTGGTGGGTTGGCTTGGTGCTGGCCATCGGCATGGTTGCCGCTGCCACGGCCGGTGACCTCGCCGAGTCCATGGTCAAGCGCGAACTCGGCGTCAAGGACATGAGCAGCATCCTCCCGGGCCACGGCGGCGTGATGGACCGCCTGGATTCAATCGTGTTCGCCGCCCCTGTGGCCTATGTTCTGTTCGCGCTGCTCAGCGGCGTCTGACAACCAACGAAGGATAATTGATGGCTTTGGATATTCGACGCCAGATTCCCGCAACGTTCGACCGTGTGGAGCGGAGCAAGTACGGCTACAACGCCAAGCAGGTGGACGCTTTCCTGAACCGCGCCCGCAATTCGTTCGAGAATCCCGTTGGAGCTGCGGAGCACGTTGCCAGCAGCGATGTACGCGATGTAGCGTTCGATCCCGTCAAGGGCGGCTATGACGCGCACAGCGTTGATGCGGCCTTGGACCGCCTCGAGGATGCGTTTGCACGCCGGGAACGTGATGACCTGATCAACCAGCAGGGCGAGGAAGCCTGGCTGCGCCAGATCGGCAAGCTCTCCGGCGTGCTCCGGGGCCGCCTGCACCGGCCGGACGGGGAACGCTTCCGGCGGCCCGCCCGGAAGAAGGCCCGCAGCTACAACGTCCAGGACGTCGACGCCCTGTGCGTGCAGCTCATCGGCTACCTGGAAAACGACCAAGCCCTGAGCGTGGATACCGTCCGCCGTGCCGTGTTCCGCGCAGCCAAGGGCGATGCCGGCTACGAGGAAGCCCAGGTGGATGCTTTCCTGGACCGCGTGGTCGAGCTGATGGCCGCCATCGACTAATCCCGGTGGCCTGGTGCGATCGGCGGGTTGTTCCGCCACACCTCGTCGTACCGCCGCTTTCCACGCAGCAGTGACGTGGCAAAGAACGCCAGTGCCGCAAGAATGGCTATGCCAACGGCCAGTGGCATGGCCACCCCGGCGATCAGCAAGGCAGACCCCACCAGCAGTCCGATGAGCGCTGCATTGACCGTGCCCATGAACACCATGCTGCTTCCGGCAACCTGCGTGAAGTCCCTGCGCGCCCCAAGGAAGTAATAGGTTCGCCTGGCGCCCGCTTCGTCGTCGGTGTAGGAGGCCATCAGGTACGGTGCGATCCCGGGTTCCAGGTCCACATAGGCCGCCCGAAGCCTGTTCATGGCGATGACGTACATCAGGTCTTCCATGCCGACGCTCATGACGCGGACATGGGTGAGCAGTCCCACCAGCACATCGATGCTGAGGATGGTCAGCGCGAAGGCCCGGAAAGCGTCCGAGAACTGGGTGGCGTTGCCCACCAAAGCAACACTGAGCAGGCTCGCCGAGGTGAAGGTGAGGAACATGCTGATGCGCGTGAGGACTTCGCCCTGGGTGGTGCTTCGGGAAGCCAGCAGGCTCCAGTGTTCCGTGGCCAGCAGTTGGGCCCTGATGCTGGGCGAGGTAGGCGGCTGGGCGGCGGGCGGTTCGGATTCGGCCGGTCCCGGCTGTTGGGACATGGCCACATTGTCCACCTTGTGCGGTCCGCGGACAACGGGTGTTGGTCAGGGGCGTTCCGTGGCTACGGGCCGTTCGGGAACGTGGAGCCGGGTCATCACGCGGTTCACCGACGACGGGATCCTGCCCTTGGTGGCCAGGGAGACGCCGATGGTTGCAGCGAAGGCGGCCGGAACGGTCCATGCGGCAGGCTGGGCCAGCCAGGCTGGAGCCGTTGCCGCACCCAGCGCGGTGCCGGCCACCATGGCTCCGCCACAGAGCAGCCCACCGGTTACCATGCCGGCGATGGCGCCCGCATCGGTCAGTCCGCGCCACCAAATCCCCAGGAGCAGGACGGGGCAAATGGTTGAGGCCGTAAAGGCGAACACCAGGCCCACGCTTCCGGCCAGTGCCAGCGTGTCAGTCATGAGGGCAAAACCCAGGGGAACAACGGCGGCCAGCAGCGCTGCGAGGCGGAAACCGCGGACGCTGCCGCCAAAAAGGTCCTGGCTGATGACCCCGGACAGCGAGACAACCAGTCCGGACGTGGTGGACAGGAAAGCGGCGAAAGCCCCTGCCACCACCAAGGCGGACAAGAGATCGCCCGCAGGACCACCTACCAGCTTTCCGGGAAGCAAAAGCACCAAGGCGTCCGACTGCCCGGCCCGGGCAAGCTCGGGGGCAAACACTCGGCCTACGGCCCCGGCCAGCGTGGGAAAGAGATAGAAAACGGAGAGCAGGCCGAGCACGATCAGGGTGGTGCGCCGGGCAGACTGCCCATCCGGATTGGTGTAGAAGCGCACCAGGACATGGGGGAGCCCCAAGGTGCCAAACAGCAGGGCCACCATCAACGAGATGTTCTGGTACGCGCTTGCGGCAGCCTGGCCGGTGGGATTGACGGGCAACGGCGCCTCCGGCGAAGTGCCGCTTCCGGCGAGGACCAGCAGGACGAAAACCACGGGAACCGCCAGGGCGGTCAGTTTCAACCAGTATTGGAAGGCCTGGACGAACGTGATGGACCGCATGCCGCCTGCCACCACCGTGAGGCACACAACCAGTACCACCGCCGTCGAACCTACCCACGACGGCAGTCCAGTGGTGATGCGGATGGTGAGGGCGGCGCCATGCAGTTGCGGAACGATGTACAGCCAGCCGACGGCCACCACCACCAGGCTGGTGACCCGGCGGACGGCTTTCGAATCGAGGCGCGCCTCGGTGAAGTCGGGGATGGTGTAGGCGCCCGAACGCCTGAGGGGAGCGGCGACAAAGAGCAGGAGCATCAGATAGCCGGCGGTGTAGCCCACGGGAAACCAGAGGGCATCCGTCCCGGACAGCAGGATGAGGCCGGCCACTCCCAGGAAGCTCGCGGCGGACAAGTACTCGCCACCGATGGCCGAAGCGTTCCACCACGGCCGCACCGTGCGGGAGGCCACATAGAAGTCGCCCGTGGTGCGGGAGACGCGCAGGCCATAGAAGCCGATTGCCGCCGTCGCGAGTGAAACGGCGACGAAGGCGGCCAAGCCAACCACCGGATTCACTTGTCCTCCACAAGATCGCGGTACCGGGCCTCGTTCCGCGCGGCCGCCCGGGTAAACAGCCAGGCACTGAGGCCGATCACCGGGTAGATGCCTGCCCCCAGCAGGAGCCAGTCGAGGGGAATCCCGAACACCCGGGTCTCCGCCACGCCGGGTCCGTACACCAGCAAGGCGGCAAAGGCCGCCAGGATCAGCAGGAAGCCGCAGCCCACCACCAAGGCCAGGCGCAGTTGTGAACGGACCAAGGATCGGATGAAGACCTGCCCGGCATCGGAGTCCTCTCCGGCATCCAGGGACTTTCCGGGGGTCGTCCTGGCTGCCTGCTGTGGCGCCGTGACCCGAACGCGCGTCATCCTTGCGGCCGGGGGCGCGTGGCCTGCAGCTTGTCGCGGACGGCGGGCAGGTGCCGCCTGCTGATGGGCAGCTCGGCGCCCGCCACTGTGACGCTGGGGCCGCTTGCCGAGAGCTTCAGGTGTCCCACGTGGTTGAGGGCGATCAGGTAGCTGCGGTGGATGCGGATGAAGCCGGCCTCGGCCCATTGTTGTTCGAGGTCGCTGAGCGGCACGCGGATCAGATAACTTGCCTCGGCCGTGTGGAGCCGGGCGTAGTCACCCTGGGCCTGGACGTAGCTGACGTCGTCCCGGCGGATCATCCGGGTGGTGCTGCCAAGGTCCACCGTGATCATCTCAGGAGCCGGTGCGCCGTCCTTGATGAGCTCGCTGATCCGGTCCACGGAACGGGCCAGGCGCTCCGCCCGAAGAGGCTTCAGCAGATAGTCGATCGCGGCGAGGTCGAAAGCCTCCAGGGCACAGTCCTCGTCGGCGGTGACAAAAACGACGGCGGGCGGGTTGCTGCTGCGGGAAATGGCGCGGGCGATGTCCAGGCCTGACAAAGCAGGCATATGGATGTCAAGGAACACAGCGTCAACGGACTCGTTCTCAAGGGTACGAAGGGCCTCGGCGCCGGACGATGCCCGGTGGATGGCGCCAATCCGGCCGTCGCGCCCCAGCAGGAAGGCCAATTCCTCCACGGCGGGCAGTTCGTCATCAGCGACGAGCACGTTGATCATGCTTAAAGACTAGCCTCACGCGTCATGGCCCGGTTGGGACTTGGGCACCCGCATGGTGATCAGCGTGCCCTCGCCGGGGGCGGTTTCAATGACCAAACCGTGCTGGTCGCCGTAGACCTGCCGGAGCCGGGCATCGACGTTCCGGAGCCCCACATGGTCCCCGTCGATGTGTCCGGCGAGGACGGACCGCAGGTGCTCCGGATCCATCCCCACGCCGTCGTCCTCGATGGTCACCTCGGCGAAGGCCCCGGAATCGTTGGCGCAAATGGTGATGTGGCCCGGCCCTTCCTTGGCCTCGAGGCCGTGCCGGACGGCATTTTCCACGAGTGGCTGCATGCTGAGGAACGGTATGACAGTGCTCAGGACTTCGGGGGCCACGCGCAAGCTGACCTGGACCCGTTCACCGAAGCGCGCCCGTTCGAGGAGCAGGTAGCGGTCAATGCACCGCAACTCCTCGGCCACCGTGGTGAAGTCTCCGTGGCGTCGGAACGAGTAGCGGGTGAAGTCGGCGAACTCCACCACGAGTTCCCGGGCACGGGCGGGATCGGTGTTGATGAAGGACGCGATGGCGTTCAGCGAGTTGTAGATGAAGTGGGGGCTGATCTGGGCACGCAAGGCGCGGACCTCTGCCTCCATGAGGAGGGTCCGGGAGGATTCCAGTTCCGCCAGCTCAAGCTGCGTGCCGATCCAGTCCGCTACCTCGCTGGTGGCCCGGACCAGGCCTGCTCCGGCCACTGGTGCCAACGCTGCGACGGAGCCCACCACGCGGGAATCGGCACGGATCGGGGCGATGACGGCGCTGTAGCTTCCGGGGGTGTTTGCGGCGTGCGGGACAACCGCCGTCCGCCCGCTCGTCAGGACGTCCGTGGCAAGGCCCATCAGGAGGGGCTTCAGGTCCTCTGCCACTCCGTCCCACGCCAGCACCGATCCGGTGTCCGTGATGGCCAATGCATCACAGGCCAGGAGGGTCCGCAACTGTTTGCTGGCCTTGGCGGCCCCTGTTTCCGTCAATCCGCCGCGGAGGTGCTGCCCGGCGCGCGAGGCGGCATGGAGGGTGTTGTAAGTGGCGCGCTCGGCATCGGTGCCCAGGTCCCGGAAGGAGCGGACCACCTTCAGGCCGACACCCACCACCACGGCGACGGCCAGCACGATCACGGCTATTGCGGCCGCGGTGAAGAGCGGGGAATCGGGCATGGAGCCTAGCGTAGCCAATCAGGCGAAACTACGACGCCGGCACCCGCCTCCCGCCGTTCGGCGCAGCAGGGGGACCGTTGAGCGACGGCTTGGTCCCGGGTGCTGGAACCAGCCTTGGACGGCGTTCGATAGTGAGGGGAGTCACATTGGCGTGCAGGAGCTGGTAACGCAGACGGTGCCGATGTGGACACACCACAACCAGGAGGAACCCATGGGTAATGAAGCCCAACCCCAGGACGCCGCGGCGTCCGTGGACTTCCAGGAAGTCCAGCAAACGGAACGGTTCAAGACACTGAGGAAGCGGCACAGGAGCTTCGTGTTCCCCATGGCGGCAGCGTTCCTGCTGTGGTACTTCGCCTACGTCCTGTTGGCCGACTATGCGGTGGGCTTCATGTCCATCAAGGTCTGGGGCAACATCAACGTCGGCCTGATCCTGGGCCTGCTCCAATTCGTCACCACGTTCGGCATCACCGCATGGTACGTGAGCTACTCCAACCGGAAGCTGGACCCCATCGCCGCCGAAATCCGCAATGAGATCGAAGGGCACGAGTTCGACAAGTCCGGCACCATGACCCGCGGGGGAGCCCAATGAACACCATGGTCCCCGCAGTGGAGGTTTCTGCCCTGAAAGACTCCACGCTCCTGAACATGGGCATCTTTGCCCTCTTCGTGGCGGTCACCATGGTGATCGTCTTCCGGGCGAGCCGGAACAACAAGACCGCAGCCGACTACTACGCAGCAGGACGATCCTTCACGGGGTCGCAGAACGGAACGGCGATCGCCGGCGACTACCTGTCCGCGGCGTCCTTCCTGGGTATCACGGGTGCCATCGCCATCAACGGCTACGACGGTTTCCTCTACTCCATCGGTTTCCTCGTGGCGTGGCTTGTTGCGCTGCTGCTGGTGGCCGAACTGCTCCGGAACACCGGCAAGTTCACCATGGCGGACGTCCTTTCCTTCCGCTTGCGGCAACGCCCGGTCCGCATCGCAGCCGCCCTGTCCACCCTGGCTGTGTGCTTCTTCTACCTGCTGGCACAGATGGCCGGCGCCGGAAGCCTCATTTCGCTCCTCCTGGGCATCAGCGACTGGGGCGGACAAGCCCTGGTGATTATCGTCGTCGGCGCCCTCATGATCATGTACGTCCTGATCGGCGGCATGAAAGGCACCACCTGGGTGCAGATCATCAAAGCCATCCTGCTCATCGCCGGTGCGGCCGTCATGACGGCCTGGGTCCTGGCGATCTACGGGTTCAACCTGTCCAGCCTCCTCGGCTCCGCTGCCGAGACCGCCAACAATCCCGCAGTGCTCAACCCGGGCCTGCAGTACGGCAAGACCGAGACGTCCAAGCTCGACTTCATGTCCCTGGGCATGGCACTGGTCCTCGGGACCGCTGCCCTGCCGCACGTCCTGATGCGTTTCTACACCGTTCCCACTGCCAAGGAGGCACGCAAGTCCGTGGTGTGGTCCATCTGGCTGATCGGGCTCTTCTACCTCTTCACCCTGGTGCTCGGCTACGGTGCTGCCGCGCTGGTAGGGGCCGAAACCATCAAGTCGGCCCCCGGCGGCGTCAATTCGGCTGCTCCGTTGTTGGCCTTCCATCTGGGCGGACCGCTGCTCCTGGGCTTCATTTCCGCCGTCGCCTTTGCCACGATCCTGGCAGTGGTGGCCGGCCTGACGATCACCGCCGCGGCGTCCTTCGCCCATGACATCTACGCGAATGTCATCTCCAAGGGCAAGGCGGACGCCACCACCGAGGTCAAGGTGGCCCGACGCACCGTGGTGGTGATCGGCATCCTGGCCATCCTTGGAGGCATCTTCGCCAACGGACAGAACGTTGCGTTCCTCGTTGCGCTCGCCTTCGCCGTCGCCGCTTCAGCCAACCTGCCAACCATCATCTACTCGCTGTTCTGGCGCAGGTTCACCACCCAGGGCGCGGTCTGGAGCATGTATGGAGGCCTCGCCGCGGCGATCCTGCTGATCACTTTCTCGCCCGTTGTTTCGGGTGCCAAAACCTCCATGATCCAAGGAGCCAACTTCGCGTTCTTCCCGTTGAGCAACCCGGGCATCGTTTCCATCCCGTTGGCCTTCTTCCTTGGCTGGCTGGGAACCGTGCTGGACAAGCGCAAGGAGGATGCGGCCAAGCAGGCCGAAATGGAAGTGCGCTCGCTGACCGGCGTCGGCGCCGAGAAGGCGGTGAACCACTAAGCCGTCCACGAACGGGAGCCCCTGCCGCCATACCGGCAGCGGGGGCTCTTTCGCATGGCCTACTTTTTCAGGGCCAGCCATTCCTGCAACTGCTGCAGCGGCCAGGTGGTGACAATGCGTTCCCGGGGGACGCCCGCGGCCTCCGCACGCTCGGCGCCGTACTGGAGGAAATCCAGTTGGCCCGGGGCATGGGCGTCGCTGTCAATGCTGAAGAGGCAGCCGGCGTCGAGGGCCATCTTGATGAGCCGCTCGGGCGGGTCCTGCCGCTCCGGCCGTGAGTTGATCTCCACCGCCACGCCCCACTCCGCGCATTCCTTGAACACTTTCGCCGCGTCGAATTCGGACTCCGGCCGGGTGCCCCGCGAACCTTGTACCAGCCTGCCGGTGCAGTGTCCCAGGACGTTGGTGTGGGGATCCGAAATGCCGCCGAGCATTCTTTTGGTCATGGTCTGGTGATCGGAGCGCAGCTTGGAATGGACGCTGGCAACAACCACGTCCAGCCGGTCCAGCATTTCCGGTGTTTGGTCCAAGGTGCCGTCTTCCAGGATGTCCACTTCGATGCCCTTGAGCAACCGGAAGCCGTCCTGGCCGGCGTTGATGCCATCCACGATTCCCAGTTGTTCGTCGAGCCGCTCGGCGCTGAGGCCGTTGGCGATGGTCAAGTTGGGGGAGTGGTCCGTGAGGGCCTGGTACTCCCTGCCAAGGGTCCGGGCAGCTGCCACCATGGTTTCGATCGGTGATCCGCCGTCGGACCAATTGCTGTGGCTATGGAGGTCGCCGCGGAGGGCTGATGCGAGGTGGTGGCCGGTGGCCGCGAGCGGCTGGGCGCCGCGCTCCCGGAGGTCCTCCAGGTAATCGGGAACGCCACCCTCCAGGGCCTGGCCGATCACCTCGGCGCTGCGGTTCCCTACGCCTTTGAGGCTCGTCAGCCGGTTGGCCGCCACCAACCGGGGCAACTCGCCGGGCGGAAGCTGCCGCACGACGTCGGCGGCTTTGCGGAAGGCTTGGACTTTGAAGGTGGGAGCCAGGCTGCGTTCCAGCCAGAAGGAGATTTCATCGAGCGCCTCAACGGGATCCATGGCTCTATCCTCCACGAAGGAGGCCCACCATCAACAGGGCACGGCCGATGGTGGGCCCCTTCGGGCCTGCCCACCCTTAGTGGTGGTGGCTTGGGTTGAGCGCCGGGTTCACGCCCTCCGACGGAGCCTGGCCGTGTTCTCCGTGGGGGACGGCGTGCTGGCCGGCCATCGAGGCGGCCAGTCCCGGAATCGCTACCGAGGCAACAACGACGGCGGCTCCGAACGCGGCTGCCAGAAGCCGCCCGGTCCTTGGCTGGCCGTGGGTGCCGCCGCCGTTGGTCTTGAGGTGTCGCCGCAGCCAGCCCGCGCCGGCCAGTGCCATGAGGGTGACCCCCAAGGCGGCCAGGTGGCTGATGTTGAGTGTTCGGGCCGGAGAAGTGAGGCCCACTGCAAGCACGGCGACGTGGATGGCTGCCGCTGCAGCCAGGGCTGGGAGGACCAGCCGTGGAAAGACAAGCGAATTGCGGTGCAGTCCCCACAGCGACCACGCCAGGAATGCGAGTCCGGCCATCAGGGCGGCAACGCCTCCGATCAGCGGACCGGTCCCGGAAGAGGCGAGATACCCGGCAGACAGTGACAGGTCCACCATTCCAGCGGCCATGGCTGCGAAGTAGACGAACAGCAGGGTTGCGGCCTTGAGCGTCGGATGGTCCTGTGCTGCCATGGTGGCCTCCTCGCGTTCCTGGTCCTGGCGGGTGCTGTGGGGATGCATCACGTGGATCAGGCGCGGGCCGAGGCGGCGGTGACCTTGTCCTGGGAGAGCGCTACGCCAAGGAGAACCACGGCGCTGGCCAGGTGCAGGACGTTGTCGGCGCCGTTCAGGGCGATGATGTTCAAGGAACTGCCCACAAGGAACAGGCCCAGGATGCCTACCAGCAGGTAGACGCCGCCCACCGTGGTGTTCACGGTCTTGGACAATGTGACGCTGTTCAGTCCGGCGTAGAGCAAAGCGGCTCCAATGGCCAGGTGGATCACGTTGTGGAGGGGGTTCACGGCGAAGATGATCAGGGTTGCACCTTCGGTGGCAAAGAACCCGGTTCCTGCGGTGACGAAGAAACCGAGCACGCCTACCAGGAGGTACACGGCTCCGAAGATGGTGGCGATCAAGCGATTGGGCGAAGTACGCATGGTCCGAACCTTTCGGTGGTAGCCGGTTGTTCCGGCTTTGTCGCGAAGCTCCGGGTGGAGCTTTCACGGGTTGTTCGGACCATGCGCCCAGGTGGATGGGTGGTTCTTCGTAAATCTTTTTGACGGTGGGCTAGGGGCGGAGCCGGATGCTGCTCATCTTGAGGTCGTTGGTGCCCTCGAAGACGTACCGGAGGTCGATGCTCTTGCCGTCGCATTGCAGCGTGCCCGAGATGTCCGCTGTGTTCCTGCCGTTGGTGTTGTTGACGTTGACAGAGCTGTAATTGGGCTTGCAGGAACTGTCCAGTTCCAGGCCCGCGATGCCATCAACGAACGACTCTTTGTCCAGCTGGTCCTTCAGCTCCTGCTGCAGGTAGTCGTCGTAGGCCCGCTCCGTATCTCCGGCGACCACCAGGTTCGTGAACTCGTCCGCCAGGGAGCGCGCCTTCGACGTTGCGTTGCCCACCAGGTTCACCAACACCAGCACGCCCACCACGGCCAGGACGATCACGCCCGCAACAATGCCAAGGACAATCCAGAGGACCTTCCGCTTTTTTGCCGGTTGCGTGGGCTGCTGGCCGTAGGGGTATTGGTTGGGCGGGTACTGGTTGGGCGGGTACTGGCCCGGCGCGTACTGGCCTTGTGGATAGGGGTTCTGGGCGCCGGGGTTGGTGTTCTGGGGTCCGCCGTAGGGCGGGTTGCCGGCTTGGGAACCGGCGTACGACGGCGGCTGTTGCCATTGTGGCGGCGCTGCGGGCTGTCCGGGGTGCTGTGGCTGTCCGGCCTGGTGGGGGTCGCCCGCCTGCGGTGCGTTGCCGGGTGCCGGCGGCACGGGTGGGGGTGGATATTGCCCGGGTTGGTTGGGATTGCGCGGCATGTCCTCGCGCCCGTTCGGTTCTTGCGGGTTGCTCACTACGGTGCCCCTTTCAGCAGCCTGCGGCCGCGCCACCACCTGTTGGGGACCTTTGGGCGGCCCCGACGCGTCCCTCTGAATCAAACAGCATGCTTGCGTTCCCGGGCAAGAGGATCCCGGCGCGGCTCACGCCTCGGAACGCCTGCCCAGAAGCGGCTGCACGCGGTACGGAATCATTTCCCGCATGGCCAAGGCGGTGTCCGTGCGCTCGACTCCGTCGCAGGCCAGGATCTTGCCGTTGATCCGGTAGAGATCCTCGGCGTCCAGGGCAACGACGCGCAGGAGCAGGTCCGCGGATCCGGTCAAGCCGTGCCCTTCCAGGATTTCGGGAATGTCGGCCAGTTCCCGTGCTAGGCTGGCGAGCTTTTGCTGTTGGACGTGGACGCTGATGAACGCGGTCAGCGGATAACCCAGGGCCACGGGATTGATGCGTCGCTCGAAGGACAGGAAGGCGTGCTTCTTTTCCAACTGGGCCATGCGTGCCTGGACAGTATTGCGGGAGAGTCCGAGCCTTTGCGCCAGGGCCACTACGGTCCCTCGGGGATCCTTGGCCATCGCTGAAAGAAGCCGGGTGTCAGTGCCATCCAAGGGTTGCATAATGCGCAAGATTAGCACGGGTGGCAGTCACCAAACAGTGCAGGATGCTCAATGGCGGCGTGGGTAGTTGTACCCGATGCCCGTTGTGAGTAGGGTCACAAATAACCCGGGGCGAAGGTGCCAGGGGGCCGGTCTGCGGCTGGATCACAAGTCCGGCGAGGACCGACGAACACGAGCCGGAAGGTCGCGATCACCTGTGTTGACGGATAAAGCGGGAAAGGGAGTGGACCAAGCCACTCCGGACCCGGAACAAAGTGCACATCATCCACTGCGGACTGGCGGCAATCTGCTGCAGTTGATATCCCCCGACGGTGAGCGGATCAGCCACCCGGAGTTCGATCTGTGGATCAAGGACATCGGCGACGAGCAACTCTGTGCCCTCTACGAGGACATGACCGTCATCCGGCGCATCGACACTGAGGCAACCGCACTCCAGCGCCAGGGCGAACTGGCCCTGTGGCCGCCCCTCCTGGGACAGGAAGCCTCGCAGATCGGCTCCAGCCGTTCCCTGCGCGACGACGACTTCGTGTTCCCCAGCTACCGGGAGAGCGGAGTGGCCTACATCCGCGGCGCCCAGCTCTCCGAAATCGCCAAAGTCTGGCGTGGCAATGCCTTGTACAGCTGGGATCCGCAGCGCATCAACATGGCCACTCCGCAGATCATCATTGGTTCGCAAAGCCTGCACGCCACCGGTTACGCCATGGGCGTCCAGCTTGACGGCGCCAGCACGGCGGTCCTTGCGTACTTCGGAGATGGAGCAACCAGCGAGGGCGACGTCAACGAGGCCATGGTCTTTGCCGCCAGCTTCCAGGCGCCCGTGGTGTTCTTCTGCCAGAACAACCACTGGGCCATCTCGGAACCCGTCCGGCTCCAGTCCCATATCCAGCTCGCTGACCGGCCCACCGGATTCGGCATTCCCAGCATGCGCGTGGATGGCAATGACGTCCTGGCGGTCATGGCTGCAACCCGCATAGCACTGGACCGGGCCCGCAAAGGCGGGGGACCGACGTTCATCGAGGCCGTGACCTACCGGATGGGCCCCCACACGACGGCCGATGATCCCACCCGCTACCGGGATGCCAATGAGCTTGAAGACTGGGCAGCGAAGGATCCCATCCTGCGCCTGCGGAGACTGCTGGAGGCTAAGGGACTGCTCACCGGGGAACTTGAAGCCCAGGTCAAGGCCAAGGCCGATGCCGTGGGTGCCGAACTCCGCACCAGTTGCACCACCATGCCGGCCCCGGAACCCCTGGACGTCTTCAACCACGTCTACAGCACCCCGAACCCGTGGATCGAACGGCAGAAGGACCACTATTCGCGCTACTTGAACAGCTTCAACGAAACAGTCGAGGAAGGTGCCCTCTGATGTCCAAGCTCACTTTCGCCCGGGCCATCAACGCAGGCCTCCGCAAATCCCTCGAGAACGATCCCAAAGTGGTGCTTATCGGTGAGGACATTGGCACCCTCGGCGGCGTCTTCCGCGTCACCGATGGCCTGCAGAAAGACTTCGGCAAGCACCGCGTGATCGATTCCCCGCTGGCCGAGTCCGGCATTATCGGCACCGCCGTCGGTTTGGCCTACCGCGGCTACCGCCCGGTCTGCGAGATCCAGTTCGACGGCTTTATCTACCCTGCCTTCGACCAGATCGTCAGCCAGGTGGCCAAAATGCATTACCGGACACAGGGCCGGGTGAAAATGCCCATCACCATCCGTGTTCCGTTCGGTGGCGGGATCGGATCGCCGGAGCACCACTCCGAATCGCCGGAGGCCTACTTCACGCATACTTCCGGGCTGCGGGTAGTCGCAGTGTCCAATCCCCAGGACGCGTACACCATGATCCAGCAGGCCATCGCCTCCGATGATCCCGTGCTGTATTTCGAGCCGAAGCGCCGGTACCACGACAAGGGTGATGTGGACGAAGGCCTGGACCTGTCCACAGCGATGCCCCTGGACAAGGCCGCGGTGGTCAACGCCGGTACTGACGTCACCTTGGTTGCCTACGGTCCGCTGGTGAAGACCGCAAAGGACGCTGCGCAGGCCGCGGCCGATGAAGGCACGTCCGTGGAAGTCATCGATCTCCGGTCCTTGGCGCCGGTCGACTATCCGGTGGTCGAAGCCTCCGTCCGCAAGACCGGCCGCTTGGTCATCACGCATGAGGCCGGGCAGTCAGGTGGACTCGGCGCGGAGATTGCCGCGAGCATTACCGAACGCTGCTTCAACTACCTCGAGGCCGCGCCGGTCAGGATCACCGGGTTCGATGTTCCGTACCCCTACTCGAAGGTGGAGATGCACCACCTGCCGGATCTGGACAGGATTCTCGACGGCGTTGACCGCGCCCTGGGACGTCCCAACTCGCTGAGTGGACTGGAAGGATGACCGCCACCATGATCAAGGAATTCAGGCTGCCGGACCTTGGTGAAGGACTGACCGAGTCGGAAATCCTCAGCTGGAAGGTAGCCGTGGGGGACACCGTGGCGCTGAACCAGGTCATCGCCGAGGTGGAAACGGCCAAGGCAGTGGTTGAACTGCCCTCGCCGTTCGCGGGGGTCGTGGCGGCGCTGCATGAGCAGCCAGGCACGGTGGTGGAAGTAGGCAAGCCAATCGTCTCCTTCGAAGTGGACGATGCTGGTTCCACGAGCGGGGCTGGTTCCTCCGGCGGTGGCAGGCCAGCCGGCGGTGGCGCCCCAACTGAGGAGGCCACAGCTCCGGCAACCTCCGCCAAACGCGAGCCGAACCTGGTGGGCTACGGCGCCGTCGTCGAACATACCGGACGGCCCACGCGGCGTGCCCGCGGCCAAGCCATGACACCCGTGCTGCAGGACCGTGTCGAAGCCCAAACACCGGCACCTGCTGCCCCGGCCGCCGCGAAGCAGCCCGTCGTGCAGCAGCCCGTCGTCGAGCAACCGGCCGTGGATCACGAAGCCGGAGAGCGGCCGCGCTCCACCCCGCCTGTGCGAAAGCTGGCACGGGATCTTGGCATCAATCTGGAAGACGTGGCCGGTAGCGGTCCGCGCGGACTCATCACGCGTGAGGATGTCCAGAACTTCGGCGCGAAGCCGTCCGGGGAGGCTGTTTCCGCAACGCCGGCTCCGAGCGGCGACCGTGAAACGCGCACTCCCATTAAGGGCGTCCGTAAATTCACCGCAGCGGCCATGGTCCAGAGCGCCTTCACCGCGCCGCATGTCACCGAGTTCCTCACCGTTGACGTCACCGCAACCATGGAGCTGTTGGCGCGGCTCAGGGGCAGCAAGGCTTTCGAAGGCGTGAAGCTGACGCCGCTCACCATCGGGGCCAAGGCTGTGTTGATCGCGCTGCGGAACAACCCCACGTTGAACTCCCGCTGGGATGAGGAGCGGCAGGAAATTATCCAGTTCAACTACGTCAACCTTGGCATCGCCGCGGCCACGCCCAGGGGGCTGACCGTGCCCAACATCAAGGATGCACACGGGCTTTCACTTCGTGGGCTCGCCACCGAACTCTCGGAGCTGACGGAAACCGCCCGCGCCGGAAAGACCACGCCCGCAGATCTCGCCGGTGGGACCATCTCCATCACCAATATCGGTGTTTTCGGGATCGACGCGGGCACGCCCATCCTGAATCCGGGGGAAGCGGCGATCGTGGCCCTGGGCGCTGTCCGGAAGGCGCCATGGGTAGTTGGCGACGAACTGGCGGTTCGTCAGGTCATGTCCCTCAGCCTGTCCTTCGACCACCGCCTGGTGGACGGCGAACAAGGCTCCCGGTTCCTCGCGGACCTGGGTGCGATACTGTCCGATCCCGCCATGGTCATGACCATGATCTAGGGCGGGTCAGCGGGTTCAGTCTTCCGTGGGCGTGGTCCGGTTGGAATGCACGTCCCGCCAACTGTGCTCGGGTTCGAAGCCCAGGACCCGCCGCGCCTTGTCGATGGACAGCATGGTTTCGTGCTGGCCCAGTTCCTTGACCACGTCGACGCCGGGGAACACTTCGGCGGCCAGTTCGGCGCTGCTTCGGCTCATCACCGTGTCCGCGGCCGCGATGATGAACGCTTCGAAGCCCGGGGCTGCGGCCTCCAAGGCCCGGGCAACGGCCTGCGCGCCGTCGCGTGCATCAATGTAGCCCCAGAGGTTCCATTTCCTGAGGTTGGCGTCCTGGTCGAAGGAGGGGAAAGCATCGTAGTCCTCCGGATCCATGACGTTGGAAAAGCGCAGTGCCGTGATGCTCAAATCGGGGTCCCAGCGGGTGAGCTGGATGGCCATTTGTTCCTCGAGGTGCTTCACCAGCGAGTACGTGCTCTCAGGCCGCGCCGGGTACTCCTCGTCCACCGGGATGTAGGGCGGCGGGGTGTCGAACGGCAGGCCGAGCACGGTCTCGCTTGAGGCGTAGACGAGCTTCTTGATCCCGGCCCGGCGGGCGGACTGGAAGACGTAGTAGGTGGACAGCATATTGTTCTCGAACGTGGCTGCATCCGGCACCAGGCCAGGGGCCGGGATGGCCGCCAAGTGGACCACGGCGTCGAGTCCGTTGTGCCGGTCGTCCAAGCCGTGGATGACGTCGGCTACCTGGCCGTAGTTCCGGAGATCCACGGTCACGAAGCCTTGGCTGCGTTGGCCCACCTGGTCAAGGTTGAAGACAGTGTGGCCATCCTGCCTCAGCCGACGGACCACGCTCCTGCCCAGCTTTCCACTTCCACCGGTGACGGCAATTTTCATGATGAGCTCTCTTCCTGGACCGACGTGTGACGTTTCAAACCGCTGCATTTCAGCCTAGGTGGACACGGACCCGGTGACAGCCCCCGAGAGTGGCCCTGTGAGTCCTAGGAAAGACAGTCCGTGCCGAGCAGCAGGCCTGGGTGGCTGCTCAGGCGTAGGCAAGGCTTGGTGGTTGCCTTTGGCTCCTGATTGAACTCCCGGGTAGTGGGGGAGCGGTTGAGGCATAGGTGTGGCCGGTGGGTGTGGTGACTGTCAGTTTGTGCCGGTCGCCTGCTTCGGGTTTGGCGCTCCAGCCGGGGTTTTCTTTGGTGTGGTTGCAGTGTTCGCAGAGTCCGGCTGCGTTGGTGAGGGTGGTTTTGCCGCCTTGTGACCAGGGGGTGATGTGGTCGTGGTGGCGGATGGGGGCGTCGCAGTAGGGGGTGCGGCAGAGGTTGTCGCGGGTTTGGATGAAGCGGCGCAGGGTTGCTGGGTAGAAGCGGGCTCGTGAGTCCATGGCGAGGAGTTCGCCGGTGGTTGGTGCGGTGTAGAGGCGGCGGAGCCAGATGTTGAGCTCGGGGCTGGTGGTGCTGGTGCTGGTGCTGGTGTCTGTGCTGGGGCTGTGGTCGGTGTCTGGTTGTTCTGGGGTGAGGAGGTTCCGGGCCCATTCGGCGGGGACGGTTCCGTATCCGTCCAGGCGTGCTGGTTCGGCGTCGCTTTGGAGGAGGGTGCGGTCGGTGATGATCAGTTGCAGGTCGATGCCGGTGAAGCCTTGGCGGGTGCCGGTGATGCATTCGGTGAGGGTGTCGGCCATGACCTGGCCTTTGGTTCTGGTGTCGCCGTTGGAGCGTGCGGTGTTGGCGGCGTTGGTGAGTGCTTTGTAGGTGGCGACTCCTTGGGCGACGGGCAGGAGTGCGGTGAGGTAGGTCATGGTGTCGGGGGCGGGGCGGAGGCTGACGTGCCGTTCGGTGGTGGCGTGGGCTGCGCGTTGGGTGATTGAGCGGGGGTCGCGGCGGTAGGCGGCGGCTTTGGCGGCGGCGGTGATGGTTTTGTCTCCGGCGCCGTTGAAGGTGCCGGTGTCGGGGGCGAGTTCGTCGTCGACGGCGCAGCGGTCTTCGGCGGAGAGGCAGGCGGTTTCCTTCACGAGGAGGGTGGCGCGCCATTCGTTGAGTTGTCCTGTTTCGAGGGCTGTGAGGGTGTGGGGCATTTCGGTGACGAGTGCTTTGGCCAGGCCCAGGAGGCGGGAGCCTTTGTTGGGTGATTCGCGGCGGGCCAGTGCTACTTGGGCGGCCACGCCGCGGCCTTGCTCGCTGGCCGGGATCCCGGCGTTGGCTTGTTCCTGCCGCTGTGCCAGGTCGAACGCCACCGTGATCTTGGCCTGCAACGCGGAGATCGCTGACTTCATGTCCTCAAGAACCCGCAACTGATCGACCAGATCCTTGCTGTCTGCGGCAATCTGCAGCCTGCCAATATCTGTGAGGAGTTGCGCGGTGGTGGGGGCTGCTTCCGGGCGTGTGAAGTGACTCAACCCCTGTTGTCAGGACGCGAGCGTACTCAGGGGCCGGCGACGACTGTTCTGTGTATGCCGCCTGTAGCAGTTGAGCTCCGTCCATGCCTTAAGTCTTTCAACCGGCTGAGGCCAGCAGCAGGCCCACTCTGCCCTATGTGGACAACCTCGGATCATCGCGCCCCCCAGCCATCAGCGCAGCGAACGCCATTTGCTCCAGGATCGGCCGGGCGGCCTTGGCTGCGATCTTCCGGCCGTGCTGGCGGACCGAGTGCGGGGTGGAGTTGATCAAGCCGAAGGCGGCGTGTGCACGGACGCGCAGGTCTGTGGTGTCTATGCCGGAGTGGAGTTGCCCCAGGACTTTGACCCACGTTTCCACGTAGGAGCGCTGCAGGGACCGGACCTCCGCCTGGTCGGTCTCGCCGAGGCTTCCGAAGTCCCGGTCCTGGACACGGATCACATCAGGATTCTTCAATGCGAAGTCGACGTGGAACGCAATCAGCCCCCGCAATGCCGAGGAAGGGTCATCGGCCGCCGCAATGACACTCTGCCCACCGCTCAACAGGTCGCGGCTGACACTGAGCAGCAATTCCGCCAGCACTGCCTGCTTGCCCGGAAAGTGCCGGTACACCGCTGGGCCGCTGACCCCGGCGGCAGCCCCGAGGTCTTCGAGCGAGACCCGGCTGAACCCGTTGTCGGCGAAGAGGCTGGCCGCTGCTGAGAGCAACGCCAGGCGCCGTTCTTCCTTGGCTTGGCTTCGCTGTGTGGTGGCGGCACGGGGACCGTCCACCTCGGCAGGGGGCGTTTCAACCATGTTTTTCCTCCTTGGCGCCTCCCGCTCTCGGCGGGGCTGTGCTGGACATCACAGTTAATACAGACTAACCTAAATTTCAGTTACGTGGCACTAACCGAAATGGTCCGCACCCTGAAGTCGGACCGGGAATGGATCAGTGGTCGATGCAGACAATCGCCAGCACGGCAAGTGCCTCAACGGGCTCCTTCGAAGCCAACCAGGAAGCCCAAATGGCGCTCGTGAAGGACTTGAAGGAGCGGCTCGCCAGGACGGCCCTGGGCGGACCGGAAAAGTCGAGGGAACGGCACGTCGCCCGCGGCAAGCTCCTTCCGCGTGAGCGCATCGACTACCTGCTGGACGAGGGCAGCCCGTTCCTGGAAATCGCACCCCTGGCCGCGAACGGCATGTACAACGACGATTCCCCGGGCGCCGGGGTCATTGCCGGGATCGGGCTGGTCCACGGCCGCCACGTCCTGGTCATCTCCAACGACGCCACGGTCAAAGGTGGCACCTATTATCCGATGACCGTCAAAAAGCACCTCAGGGCGCAGGAAATCGCCCTGGAAAACAAGCTTCCGTGTATTTACCTCGTGGATTCCGGGGGAGCGTTCCTGCCGAAACAGGATGAGGTCTTCCCGGACAAGGAACACTTCGGGCGGATCTTCTACAACCAAGCCAAAATGTCCGCCGCCAAGATTCCGCAGATAGCCTCGGTGATGGGCTCATGCACCGCAGGCGGAGCCTATGTGCCGGCGATGAGTGATGAGACTGTCATCGTCCGCAACCAAGGCACCATCTTCCTGGGCGGCCCGCCCTTGGTGAAGGCGGCCATTGGTGAAATCGTCACTGCAGAAGAACTTGGCGGGGGTGAGGTCCACGCCAAAATTTCCGGTGTGGCAGACCACCTGGCCGAGAACGACCAGCACGCACTGGAGATCGTCCGCGACATTGTGGCGACGTTGCCCAAGCCCGCTGCGCCGGCATGGGACGTGCTCGACGTCGTCCTGCCGCCCGTCGTCGATCCTTCCGGGATCTACGGCGTGGTTCCCACGGACGTCAACGCCCAGTACGACGTCCGGGAAGTCATCGCCAGGCTCGTTGACGGTTCGGAATTCCACGAGTTCAAAAAGGACTACGGCACCACCCTGGTCACAGGGTTCGCCCATCTGCACGGACATCCTGTGGGGATCGTGGCCAACAACGGGGTGCTGTTCAGCGAATCGTCCCTGAAGGGCGCACATTTCATTGAACTCTGCGACCAGCGCGGCATCCCGTTGATCTTCCTGCAGAACCTCTCCGGCTTCATGGTGGGCAAGGACTACGAACAGGGCGGCATCGCCAAGAACGGGGCCAAGATGGTCACCGCGGTTGCCACGGCCCGGGTGCCCAAATTAACTGTGGTGATCGGCGGCAGCTTCGGGGCAGGAAACTACTCCATGTGCGGGCGCGCCTACTCGCCACGGTTCCTGTGGATGTGGCCCGCCGCGCGGATCTCGGTGATGGGAGGCAACCAAGCCTCCAGCGTCCTGGCCACCGTCAAGCGCGAACAATACGAGGCCCGCGGCGAGGAATGGTCCGCCGAAGAGGAAGAGGCCTTCAAAGCGCCCATCAAACAGCAGTACGAGGACCAAGGGAGCCCCTACTACTCCACGGCCCGGCTCTGGGATGACGGCATCATCGATCCCGCGGACACCCGCCGGGTCCTGGGCATGGCCTTGGACGTGGTGTCCCGCCAGCAACTGCCCGAGACCTCCTTCGGCCTCTTCAGGATGTGACCATGACACTGCCAGCACCCACTGCGAAGCCACTGACCAGGGCCAGCACACCACCCTTCACCACCGTCCTCGTCGCCAACCGCGGGGAGATCGCCTGCCGCGTGATCCGGACCCTCAAGGACATGGGCATCCGTTCGGTGGCCGTGTACTCCGACGCTGACAAGCATGCCAAGCACGTGGCGCTCGCGGACACCGCTGTGGCCATCGGCGGCACGGCCCCGTCCGAGAGCTATCTGAAGATCGACGCCATCATCGACGCCTGCCGCCGCACCGGCGCCGACGCTGTGCACCCTGGGTATGGCTTCCTGTCCGAAAATGTGGACTTCGCCAAGGCCCTGGGCGAGGCTGGCATCACCTTCATTGGCCCCGGCGTCGAGGCGCTTGAGGTCATGGGGGACAAGATCCGGTCCAAGAACCACGTAATGGGCTTCGGCGTCCCGTGCACGCCCGGCATCGCGAGGCCCGGCCTCACGGACCAGGAGCTCATTGACGCCGCCCCGGGTGTGGGCTTCCCGCTGCTGATCAAGCCCTCCGCGGGTGGCGGCGGCAAAGGCATGCATGTGGTGGAGCGGCCGGAGGACCTTCCCGCGGTCCTTGGCACGGCCCGCCGCGTGGCAGCCTCCGCGTTCGGGGACGACACGTTGTTCCTGGAACGGTTGGTCAGCACGCCCCGCCACATCGAAGTACAGGTCCTGGCCGATAACCATGGCAACGTCATCCACCTCGGCGAGCGGGAATGTTCGCTCCAGCGCCGGCACCAGAAGGTGATCGAGGAAGCTCCCTCGGCCCTGTTCGATTCGCTTCCGAACGGGGAAGCGCTACGGGACAAGATCGGGGAAGCGGCCTGCAATGCGGCGCGTTCCGTGAACTACAGTGGCGCTGGCACCGTGGAGTTCTTGGTCTCCGATGAGGACCCGGATGAGTTCTTCTTCATGGAGATGAACACGCGGCTCCAGGTGGAACACCCGGTCACGGAGATGGTGACGGGCATCGACCTCGTGGAATGGCAGGTGCGGATCGCCGCCGGCGAGCCGCTCACGGTGGCGCAGTCCGACGTCGTGCTTGACGGCCACGCAGTGGAGGCGCGCGTCTACGCGGAGGTGCCGGAGAGGAACTTCATGCCGTCCATGGGTCGGTTGGAGTTCCTTGACGAAGGCGGCACGGACCCGGGGGTCCGGATCGACTCGGCCATGCGGGCCGGGCTCGAGATCACCGGCGACTACGATCCCATGCTCGCCAAGGTCATCGCCTGGGGACCGGACCGCACGCAAGCCCTGGACGCGCTCGATACGGCCCTGGCCGGATATACACTCCTCGGCGTCGACACGAATGTGGAGTACCTGCGGTTGTTGATTAACGATCCCGAGGTCCGTGCGGGCCACCTGGACACAGGGCTGATCGAGCGCAAGCTGCCGGGCATGGCCTTTCGGCACGTTGGTGCCGACGAGCTGATGGCCGCCGGGGTGGCCCGGTGGCTGGGTCGGTCCGGTTCCCCGCAGGCCGGACGCGCCTGGGCCAACCCGGACTCCTGGCGCCTCGGTGCCCCGGCCGCGTGGAGTGCCACGTTCGCCCTGCCCGGCGGGGCAACCGCCACCGCCTGGGTCACCGAACAGCAGGGGCAATTGATTGTCAGGGTCGACGGCGGTGCCGGCGTCGGGCGCTCCGCCACGCCGGTGACCGTACGTGACCACGGCGCAGACCGGCTGGAGCTGGAGATCGACGGCGTCCACGTTACCTTCGCCCTCGGCGCCGCGGATGGTGCCCTCTACCTCGGCAACGACGGCTGGTCCTGCCGCCTCGAGGTGCTGGACCGCGCCGGGAGGCTGCGGCGGATGCTCGCCGGAATCCAGCGTGAAGAAGGCACCGCCGATCCCGAGGTGCGCTCGCCGATGCCCGGAACAGTGGTTTCCGTCTCCGTGGCGGACGGCGACCCGGTCCAGGAAGGACAAGTGCTGCTCGCCGTCGAAGCCATGAAGATGGAACACCAGTTGGTGGCATCCGTCTCTGGAACAGTCCACCTGACCACCACAACCGGCGACCAGGTCAAAGCAGACCAGGTCCTCGCCACGATCCACAGTGCCGCACCCGCCGAAGATCCGGCGGCCGCTACAGACAAGGAAGTCCAGCCATGAGCACTTTTGACCTCTCCGAGGAATACCAGGACCTCAGCGATTCCGTCCGGGAATTCGCCGATGAAGTGGTGGCCCCCGTCTCCGCCAAGCACGACGAAGAACACAGCTTCCCCTACGCGATCGTGAAGCAGATGGGGGAGATGGGCCTCTTTGGCCTACCCTTCCCCGAGGAGTACGGCGGCATGGGCGGGGACTACTTCGCCCTAGCGCTGGCCTTGGAACAATTGGGCCGGGTGGACCAATCCGTAGCCATTACCTTGGAAGCCGGCGTTTCGCTGGGCGCCATGCCGGTGTATCGCTTTGGCACGGAAGAGCAGAAGCAGGAATGGCTGCCCCAGCTTGCTTCCGGCAGCGCGCTCGCCGGGTTCGGCCTCACGGAACGGGAAGCAGGCTCGGATGCCGGTGGCACGAAGACCCACGCCCATCTGGAGCACGGCGAATGGGTCATCAACGGCAACAAGGAATTCATCACCAACTCCGGAACGGACATCACCACCCTGGTCACCGTCACGGCTGTGACAGGCAAGGAAGAACGACCGGACGGCAGCGTCAAGAAGGAGATCTCCACCATCTTGGTCCCCACGGAGACGCCCGGGTTCAAAGCCGAAAAGCCGTACAACAAGGTGGGGTGGAACGCCTCCGACACCCATCCGCTGACCCTGGACAATGTCCGCGTCCCGGAGGCCAATCTGCTGGGCGAACGCGGCCGCGGCTACGCCAATTTCCTGTCCATCCTGGATGAGGGCCGTATTGCGATCGCCGCTCTGGGTACGGGCGCCGCCCAGGGCTGTGTGGATCTCTCGGTGAAATACGCCAAGGAACGCAGCGCCTTTGGGCAGAACATCGCCAAGTACCAGGCCATCCAGTTCAAGATCGCCCGCATGCAGGCCAGGGCCCACACGGCACGCCTGGCGTACTACGACGCCGCGGCCAGGATGCTGGCGGGCAGGCCGTTCAAGACGGAAGCGGCCATCGCTAAGATGGTCGCAGGCGAGGCAGCCATGGACAACGCGCGGGACGCCACCCAGGTGTTCGGCGGCTATGGCTTCATCAACGAGTTCACCGTGGCGCGCCACTACCGCGACTCCAAAATCCTGGAAGTCGGGGAAGGCACCACGGAAGTCCAGTTGATGCTCATCGCCCGCGAGCTGGGTCTCTAACCGCAGGGGAAGGATCAAGGATGATTGACAAGGTTGTTGCCAGCGCCGCGGAAGCGGTGAAGGACATCCCGGACGGCGCGTCGCTCGCGGTAGGCGGGTTCGGCTTATGCGGCATCCCCGTAGCGCTCATCGGCGCGCTCCACCAGCAGGGAACCACGGATCTGGAAACCGTGAGCAACAACTGCGGCGTGGACGATTGGGGTCTTGGCATCCTCCTCAAAGACGGCCGCATCCGCCGGACCATCAGCTCCTACGTGGGCGAAAACAAGGAATTCGCCCGCCAGTACCTCGCCGGCGAACTGGAAGTGGTACTCACCCCGCAAGGCACCCTCGCAGAGAAGCTTCGGGCCGGCGGCGCGGGCATCCCGGCCTTTTACACGAAAGCCGGTGTGGGAACCCAGGTTTCCGAAGGTGGCCTTCCGCAAAAGTACGACGCCGACGGCAACGTCGCGGTGGCCTCCGCACCGAAAGAGGTGCGCACCTTCAACGATTCCGACTACGTGCTGGAGGAATCGTTGACCCCCGATTTCGGCCTGGTCCACGCCTGGAAGGGGGACCGCCACGGAAACCTGGTTTTCCACGCGGCGGCCATGAACTTCAATCCGCTCTGTGCCATGGCGGCCCGGACCACCATCGCTGAGGTGGAAGAGCTCGTGGAGCCAGGAGAACTGGACCCGGAGCACATCCACACCCCCGGTATCTTCGTCCAACGCGTGGTCCTCGCGCCGACAGCGGAGAAACGGATCGAGAAACGGACGGTGGCCCTGTCCGCCCCGGGCGGCACCAACCAGGCGGGAGCGTAGCCATGGAAATGAACAGTTTGCAGGATGTGCCGCCCCGTCCGGAAGCCGTGCGGCACGAATACCGGCGTGCCGACGTCGAGCACCACGAGGCGAAAGGGTGGACGCGCAACGAACTGGCCGCCCGCGTTGCCAAGGAACTGGTCAACGGCCAGTACGTGAACCTGGGGATCGGAATGCCAACCCTCATCCCGAACTACATTCCGGATGGTGTGGAAGTCATTCTGCATTCGGAAAACGGCATCCTCGGCGTGGGGCCCTATCCGGCAGAGGACCAGGTCGATCCGGACCTCATCAATGCGGGCAAGGAAACCGTGACCACCAACGCCGGTGCCGCCTTCTTCGACTCGGCGTCCTCCTTTGGCATGATCCGGGGAGGGCACGTGGACGTGGCGGTCCTGGGTGCCATGGAAGTGGCGGC
This sequence comes from Paenarthrobacter sp. NPDC018779, assembly GCF_044391085.1. NCBI lineage: Bacteria > Bacillati > Actinomycetota > Actinomycetes > Micrococcales > Micrococcaceae > Paenarthrobacter > Paenarthrobacter sp. NPDC018779. The sequence goes on from NZ_JBIRZS010000007.1 coordinate 63,832, forward strand.
CAACGGCGACCTCGCCAACTGGATGATTCCGGGCAAGATGGTCAAGGGCATGGGTGGGGCCATGGACCTGGTGTTCGGTGCCAAAAAGGTCATCGTGATGATGGAACACGTGGACCGTAACGGCCGGCCGAAAATCGTGCAGGACTGTGCCTTGCCGTTGACCGGCAGGGGCTGCGTGGACCGCATCATCACGGACCTCGCGGTGATCGACGTCGTCAAGGACGAAGGAGAGCCGAGGCTGGTGCTCCGCGAACTGGCGCCTAACGTGACGCTCGACGACGTCCTGGCCGCCACGGGGGCTGAGCTGTTCGAAGAGGACCAGGAACTGACCGTATGACGGACGCCAATCCTCGGGTGGTGGAGCAACGGGGGCTCTACTTTGACGAGCTGGAGGAGGGCGTCTTGTACGCCCACAGACCCGGCCGGACAGTGACGGAAGCGGACAACGTCCTGTTCACTACCCTCACCATGAATACGCAGGCCCTCCACCTGGATGCGGCCTGGAGTTCCACGCAGCCGTTCGGGCAAAGGCTCATGAACTCGATGTTCACGTTGTCCACCATGGTGGGTCAGTCCGTGACGCAATTGACGCAAGGAACCATCGTTGCGCAGTTGGGCCTCACGGATGTCACGTTCCCGCACCCGCTCTTCCACGGGGATACGCTGTACACGGAAACGGTGGTCAGCGGCAAACGGCTCTCCTCCTCACGGCCCGGGCAAGGGCTGGTCACCATGCAACACACTGGCCGCAACCAGGACGGCGATGTGGTGGCCTTGGCAACCAGGACCTGCCTGATGTGGACCCGGGAAGCGCACGCCGCCCAATCGTCCGTTTCCGAGCGGTAGAACACCCTCCCAGCAGCAAGGATTCTTAATGCCCTCCTCCGATGCCTCTCCCTTCACCATGGGTCCGGCCCTTTTGTTCTGCCCCGCTGATCGTCCGGAGCGTTTCGGCAAGGCAGCGGGTCGCGCCGACGCCGTCATCCTGGACTTGGAAGACGCCGTGGCGCCGGCGGACAAGCTGCGTGCACGGGAAGCAGTTCTCGCGCAGCAGGGCGCTGGCGGCTTGGAGCCGTCCCGGACCATTGTCCGCGTGAATCCGGTGGGGTCGCCCGATTTCGAGCTCGACCTCGCGGCTTTGGCGAAGACGCCCTACCGAACCGTCATGCTGGCCAAGGCGGAGAGCGCCGCGCAACTGAAGGCCCTCGAGGGGTACCAGGTGATTGCCCTGTGCGAAACCGCGGCCGGCGTGGTCAATGCGGCATCGATCGCTGCGGAACCGAACGTCGTGGCCCTCATGTGGGGCGCCGAAGACCTCCTCGCGTCGTTGGGTGGACTTTCCAGCAGGAACGACGACGGCGGGTACCGGGCTGTCGCATTGCACTCGCGTTCCGCTGTGCTGCTTGCCGCGAAGGCTGCAGGCAAGGAAGCCATTGATGCCGTGTACGTGAACATTCCGGACCTTGAGGGGCTCGGCGCCGAGTCACTGGACGCCGTGGCCAGTGGCTTTGGAGCCAAGGCCTGCATTCATCCGAACCAGGTGGCGGCGGTGCGGGAAGCATACGCTCCTGCCCCGGAAGCGGTCGCCCACGCTTCGGAGTTGCTCGAAGCCGCAGCCGCTGCCGGCTCAGGCGTGTTCCAGTTCAAGGGAAAGATGATCGACGGACCAATCCTGAAGCACGCAGAGTCTGTGCTTCGCCGGGCCGGTCGCTAACCCGCCGCGAAGTGGCACTTAATGCCAATGTTTGGCGGAAACACTGTCATTAATTGCCACCTCGCGGGAGTGCCGGGCGCTAGGCGCGTACCGCCGTCGCCAGCTCTGTCAGGGGGACAACGGCTGGGCGGTGGGCCGTGCTTCCAATGGAAACTGCTTTGCCGGACGTGGCTGATTCCAGGACGGATTCCATGACCTCCAAGGCGTGGAACGCCAGCTCACCGCCGGCCCTTGGTTCCTGCCCGGCCGGCGTTGTCGCGAGGTCGGCGATCCCGAAGCCCCGGCCCGAGTCCACATAGCCGGCCGAGACCGGTAGCGTCTCCCAATCCTCGGCGCCAAGCGCGAACAGTTGCACTTCGCCGTCGAAATGGTTGGGGTCCGGCACCACAAGCGAGCCCTTTTCGCCGTGGATTTCGATGTTGGGGCTCTTGGTCTTGACCGCGTCGAAGCTCATGAAGAGCGTGGACAGGGCACCCGAGGCATGGACCAGGACACCGGTCACGTGCGAGTCGATGGCCACGGGAACCTGCTGGCCTTCGCGGGGGCCGGAGCCGATGGTCCGCTCGTTGCGGGTATGGCTCGCGGCGCCCACCACTGAAACCACCGGTCCGAGCAGCGTCACGAGCGCCGAGACGTAGTACGGGCCCATGTCCAGCAGTGGTCCACCACCGGGCTGGTAGTAGAAGTCGGGGTTCGGGTGCCAGCGCTCGTGGCCCGGTGTGGCCATGGTGGCGGTGGCCGAAACCGGGGCGCCGATCAGGCCGTCGTCGATCGCCTTGCGGGCCGTCTGGATGCCTGTGCCCAGGACGGTGTCCGGCGCGCAGCCCACCACCACGCCCGCGGTGCGGGCAGCCTCGAGGACCTGGCGTGCTTCGGACGTGGTGGCAGCCAAGGGCTTTTCTCCGTAGACGGACTTCCCGGCGGCGATGGCCTTCAGCGCGATCTCTGCGTGGGCTGCCGGGATGGTCAGGTTCAGGACCAGGTCGATGTCATTTGCCGCCAGGAGCTCTTCTACGGACACTGCCCGGACGCCGTCGTACGAGTCGGCCACGGCCTGGGCACGGGAGGAATCGAGGTCGGACACGGCCACCAGATTGATCGACTCGAGACGGCGGAAATTGGTGAGGTACTGCTCCACGATCTTGCCGCAGCCGATGATGCCGACGTTCAGGTCATTGCCGCTGCTCAACGGGTTGCCCACAGCATGCCCCTTTCAATGATGGTGCGGACGTTGGTGTCCTGGAGTACTTCGACGCGGTGCCCGGGGGTGCAGACGAAGATACGGCCCTTGCCCCATTGCCGGGTCCAGATGGCGGGTGAGGTGACTTCGCGGTTCCACGGGTCCCATTCGCGGACCTTCTGGGTAGTGGTGGCCAGGACGTCGATGTAGTCGTCCGCGAGGACCCAATATTGCTCGGTGACCAGGTCAAAGTCGGACAGCCCTGCGGTGATGGGGTGCTCCGCGGCGGCCGGCAGCAGGTTCACGGTGTACGGGACGTAATTGTCCGACTGTTCTCCGATACGTTCCTCCGGGTGCTTGCCGGGATGGCAAGCGAACTGGCCTCCGATCAGGTGGAGGTAGTCCGAGTTGTTCCGGTAGGAATCCGCGATTCCACCGTGCCATCCGGCGAGTCCGGTGCCGTTCTCTACCGCTGTCCGCAAGCCCTCCAACTCGTCCTTTTCGATGGTGGACATGGTCATGCACTGCACGATCAGGTCCACTGAGGCCATGTAGTCGGGGTCGGCGTAGATCTTTGGCGACTCTTCCACCCGGAGCTCGAATCCCTGGGCTTCCAGGTAGGGGATGAAGAGTTCGGTGGCCTCGATTGGCTGGTGTCCGTCCCAGCCGCCGCGGACCACCAGGGCGCTCTTGGTGTTGTTTGTCATGGTTTCCTTCGTTTCGGGGCGTATCCGTTGGTGTCTATCGCGTGGCGAAGGCGGCATCGAAAGCCGCCGCCGGAGGTTGGATCGTGGCGAGGTCCCGGACCATGGCCAACGCCTGGGGGGCACCGACCAGCCGGTCCATTCCGGCGTCCTCCCACTCGATGCTGGTGGGTCCGTCGTAGCCGATCGCGTTGAGCGTCCGGAAAATCGGTTCCCAGGCGACATTGCCATGGCCGGCTGTGACGAAATCCCAGCCGCGTCGGGGGTCGGCCCACGGCAGGTGGGAGCCCAGGCGGCCGTTCCGGCCGTTGAGTTGGCGGACCGATTCCTTGACGTGGACATGGAAGATCTTGTCCGCGAAGTCCTGGAGGAACATCACCGGATCCAGGTCCTGCCAGATGAAGTGGGAGGGATCAAAGTTGAGCCCAAAGCTCTCCCGGTGGCCAATCGCTTCGAGGGTGCGTTTGGCCGTCCAGTAGTCGTAGGCGATTTCGGAGGGATGGACTTCCAGGGCGAATCGGACGCCCACATCGTCGAACACATCCAGGATGGGGTTCCACCTGTCGGCAAAGTCCTGGTAGCCGCGTTCGATCATGGCCTCCGATGCGGGCGGGAACATGGCAACGCATTTCCAGATGGAGGAGCCCGTGAACCCGGTGACGGTCTTGACGCCCAGCCGGGCCGCGGCCCGCGCCGTGGTCTTCATCGCTTCCGCCGCCCGTTGCCGGACTCCTTCGGGGTCTCCATCACCCCAGACTCCGGGGGACAGGATGTCCTGGTGCCTTTCATCGATCGGATCGTCACACACTGCCTGGCCGGTGAGGTGGTTGGCGATGGCGTGGACGGACAGATGGTGCTTGTCCAGGATGTCCAGTTTGTTCTGCAGGTAGGCGTCGTCCTCCATGATCCGCTGCGGATCCAGGTGATCTCCCCAGCAGGCGATCTCCAGGCCGTCGAAGCCCCATTCGCCGGCCAGGCGCGCGACTTCCTCGAACGGCAGGTCTGCCCATTGTCCGGTGAACAGTGTGATGGGCCGGTTCATGATGCCTCCTTGTGGACGTTCTCCCAGCGGCTGGCGTTGTTGGCGCTTTCCTCGACGGCGGCCAGCACCTTTTGGACCTGCAACGCGTCAGCGAACGACGGCGAGGGCTGCTCGCCTGCGTGGATGGCATTCACCAGATCCACCACCTGATGCGTGAAGCCGTGCTCGTAGCCGAGGCCGTGGCCGGTGGGCCACCAATTGGCGGTGTAGGGGTGGGTTGGTTCCGTGACCATGATCTTGCGGAAGCCGGCGTCGGGCTCAAGGGAGGCCTCGTAGAACTGGAGGGAGTTCATGTCCTCGAAGTCGAAGGCCAGGGATCCCTTGGTTCCGTTGAGTTCCAAGCGCATGGCGTTCTTGCGCCCCAGCGCGAACCGGGTTGCCTCGAAGATGCCGATGGGACCTCGGCGGGAACCGCCGTCTGTGCCTTGCCCGCCGGAGGAACTGCCGCCGTCGTGCTTGGGCGCGAAACGGGCCGTGAACAGGGCCGCGTCATCCACCGTGACCGGACCCTTGGGCCCGTCCGGGCCGCCTTGCCCGCCGAGGCCCACCAAGTCGCCCGCGAGGGGGCGTTCCGTAACGAACGTTTCCAGAAGCGCGGACACGCCGGTGATGTCCATGCCGGTGATCCACTGGGCAGCATCGATGCTGTGCGCCCCGATGTCACCGAGGGAACCGGAGCCGGACTTTGCTTTGTCCAGGCGCCACGTGAGCGGGGCGTTGGCGTCGGTCAGCCAGTCCTGCAGGTACTGGGCCCGGACATGGCGGATGTCACCCAGGCGTCCTTCCTCCACCATTCTCTTGGCCAACGCGAGGGCAGGCGTCCGGCGGTAACTGAAGCCGCACATGGAGAGCACGCCGCGTTCAGCAGCGGCCTGGGCTACCACGGTCATCTTTTCGGCCTCCGCCACGGAGTTGGCCAGCGGCTTTTCGCAGAGCACGTGCTTGCCGGCTTCGAGGGCAGCGATGGCGATTTCGGCGTGCGTGTTGCCCGGGGTGCAGATATCGATCAGGTCAATGTCATCGCGGTCCACCAGGGCCCGCCAGTCCGTTTCCACCGAGTCCCAGCCGTACTTTGCCGCTGCCGCACGCACCCCGGCCTCAGTACGGCCGGCCACCGCTGTCAATTGCGGTGAAAGGGGGAGGTCGAAGAAGCGGGGCGCGGTCCGCCATGCGTGGGAATGGGCGGCGCCCATGAAGGCGTAGCCCACCATCCCTACCCGCAAGGGTTTGCTGTCAGCCATGGGAAATCCTTTCTATTTGCTGAATCCGGCGGTCAGGCCACTGAGCAGTTGGCGGCGCCCTACGACGTAGAGCACCAGGATGGGGAGGGTGCTCAGCACAACCGAAGCCAGGACGGCCGGAATGTTGACGCTGTATTCGCCCTGGAACGTCCACAAAGCCAAGGGAAGGACGCGCAAGTTGGGGCTTTGGGTGAGCACCAATGGCAGCAGGAAGCCGTTCCACACATGGAGCCCGTTGTAGATGGACACGGTGACGATTGCGGGCCGGGTGAGTGGCAGGGCCAGCCGCCACATGGTTTGCCATTCGCTGCAACCGTCAAGCCGCATTGACTCGAAGAGCTCGTTGGGAACGTCCCGGATGAAGTTGGACAGGATAAGGACCGTCAAGGGGATGGCAAAGGCGATCGAGGGCAGCATGATGGCCAGCAGGCTGTCATAGAGGTTCAAACGGATGATCATCAGGTAGATCGGGATAATCGTCGCCTGCAGCGGGATGGCCAGCCCCATGAGGAACATCCCGTTCACCAGTTTGAGGAACCGGCCACGGCCACGGACAATCGCAAAGGCCGCCATGAAGGAGATCAGGACCGTGGGGACCACTGCGCCCAACGTGACCATCACGCTGTTCATGAAGTACCTGGCGAAATCGGATTCGAGGACCAATTGGTAATTCTCGAAGGTGGGCGAGGTCGGTGGCGCCAGGGGATTCTGGCCGAAGTAGCCTTCGGACGTCTTCAGGCTGGTAATGACGATGTAGTACACCGGAATGATAATGACGGCGAGCCAGATCCAGCCGCCAAGGCCGCCCGGGAGGTTGAGCCGCCGGATGCGCGTCAGCAGGCCTTGCCGGTTGGCTGGGGGTTTCGCGGGCGAGCCTGCTACCGGCGATTGTTGTTGGGGTGTCAGAACTGTGCTCACGCTACATACCTTCCAATTGGCTGCCCTGCTTGTCCTTGCCTCCGAGCCGCTGGAGGAAGAGCGCCAGCACGAGGCCGATCACAACGAGAATGACGGCGATGACACTGGCCGGACCCATGAGGTTGGCCCGGAAGCCGCGCAGGTACATGTCCAGGGCCAGGATCCGCGTGGAGTTGCCTGGGCCGCCGCCCGTCAGGACGAAAATCAGGTCGAAGTACGTCAGGGATCCCACCACCATCAACGTTGAGGACGTGATGATGGTGTATTTCAGTTGCGGGAGCGTGATGTGGAAGAACTGCTTGATGGTCCCCGCACCATCGATTTGGGCGGCCTCGTACAAGGACTTGGGAATCTGCCGCACGCCGCCTTGGTAGATCAGCGTGTGGAAGGGGACGAACTGCCAGGCGATGACGAAGATGACCAGGCCCAGGGCAAGTTGCGGCACACCGAGCCAGTCCTGCGCAAGGAAAGGCAGGCCCAGGCCCATGGCCAGGCCAAAGTTCGGGTCGAGGAGGGCCTTGAAGGCGATGGCGACGGCGGCTGAGGACAACAGGAGCGGCAGGAAGTAGAGGACAGCCAGGGCGGCCCGGTACTTCTGGCTCCCTGCTGTGAAGACGCCCAGCAGGAGACTGATGGGGGTTTGGACCAGCCATGACACGATCATGATCAGGAACGTGAGGCCGAGTGCGTTGTACAGGCCGGGATCGGCAAGGACGCTGAACCAATTGTCCAGTCCGGCAACACCTATCGCTCCGATGCCGTCCCAGTTGGCGAAGCTCAGGAAGAGCACACCCACCAGGGGGACCACAGCGAAGAAGACGAAGAAAACCAGTGCAGGCACGGTCAGCCAGGCGAGTGCGGAGTTCTTCCGGCCCTCAGATGCGTCTACAGTCCGGCGGGCCACCGGCCTGGCTGCAGTAGAGGTGCTCATTTGCCCAGGGTTGCGTTCATGTTCTCGGCGAACTGCTGCGGGGTGATCGACTTTAGGAAGAGTTGGTCGATGTTGTTAAGGAGAGCCTCGGCTGCGGTTGGGCTCAGGGCCTGGTCCCAGGACTGCTGGAACGTGGGAGCGTTCTTGGCCAGGTCGTAGACGAAAGTCAGGAAGTCCTTGTCTGCAGAGGACGAAAGCTTCTCGTCAATGCCGTTCACAATCGGCACGGAACCCGAGTTGATGTAGGCGTCAATGACCGTGTCAGTCATGATGCCGTCCTTGAAGAACTTCTTGGCGGTCTCTTTTTCCTTGTCGGAGGCCTTCGACGAGATGGACATGTACTGCGCCGGGTTGCCAACGCCGCTCTTGGGATCGCCCTTGCCGCCGGCCACCGTGGGGAACTGGACGAAGCCGAGCTTGCCGTCCTGGACAAAGTTTTGTCCGTCCTTCTTCATGGATCCGTAGGTCCAGGAACCATGGAGCATCATGGCGGCCTTGCCGGTGAAGAGGAGGGCCTGGTCTGCTTTGGAATCCGCAGTAATGGAGGAGAAGCCCTTGATGAAGCCATCGGCGGAGACGAGTTCCTGGATCCTGGTGCCGGTTTCGATCACCGCCGGGTGCTTCCACGCATCAGCTTTGCCTTCGAAGATGGCGTTGAAGACCTCCGCACCTCCGATGCGGTCCAGCAGGTACTCCAGCCACATCATCGAGGTCCAGCGGGACTGGCCGCCCAGCGAGAACGGAGCCACTCCCATGTCGTTGAACGTCTTCACCAAGGACATGATGTCGTCCCAGGTCTTGGGCGGCTGGACGCCGGCCTTCGCGAACAGATCCTTGTTGTAGTAGAGGACGATCGGTGCAACGGCCTGGTTGGGCAGCGCGTAGATCTTGCCGTTGACGGTGGCTGCTCCAAAGGACGACGGGAAGAACTTCTTTTTCAGGTCCGGGTTGGCATCGAACCATGCCGTCAGGTCTTCCACTTGGTTGGCTTCGGCGTAGGTCTTAAGGCCGCCTCCGCCCCAGCCGTAGACGATGGTCGGTGCCTGGCCTGCGCCGATGGCGGTCTTGATCTTCGTTTTGTACGCGTCGTTTTGGAAGTACGTGATGCTGATCTTGTTGTCGGCATTCGCGGCGCCGAAGGCATCCGCTGCCTTCTGCATGATGCTCTGGTTCGGCTCTCCTGTCAGGAACCACATGCTGGCGCCGCCACCTCCGCCGGTTGCGCCGGGACCTGAAGTTCCGCAGGCGGTGGTTGCCATGGCCGCGAAAGGCGTGAGGGCAGCGAGGGCCAGGAAGGAACGGCGGGAGGACTGGAATTGCTTCATTGCTTCTCCATGTGTTTTCGCATGATTGAACAAGGGAGTCTTCGAAATGCTTCGAAAAGTTTCGCAAACCCGATTTAGGTTGCGGTCTAAACTAAAGCGTGGACAGATGGTCGTCAAGGGCTTATTTCCTCATATATGAGCAGATCTTGTCTTGAGTGCCTCAATGCACGATGATCAGAGCACGTCGAAAGTTTTCGAAAGCAGGACGCATGGGAATCAGTAGGGAGTCGGCCAAGCTGACTCTGGCCGCCGTTGCCAAGGAAGCCGGCGTTTCCACCCCGACGGTCTCGAAAGTGGTCAATGGTCGCGAAGACGTGGCCGAAGGGACCCGGGCGAGGGTCCTGGCAGCGCTGCAACGCACAGGCTACAAATCGCCGCTGCAGCGCCGGGCCGTGCCGGAGCGCCGGGCCGTGGAGGTGGTCTTCGATTCATTGAATTCGGCCTACTCCGTGGAAGTGCTCAACGGCATCATGGAACACGCCGCGGCAACGGACATGGAGGTGATCCTCTCGGTCACCAGTCGCGAAGGTTCCTCACCGCTGGGTCCGGAAGAACGCGCCCAGCGGATGATCGACGAGGGCCGGAGCGGAATGATTGTGGTGACCTCCGCTTACAACTCCGCACAGTTGGAAGCCTTCCAGCGGCGGCAGGTTCCCATCGCCGTCGTCGACCCGCTCAATCCGCCACCGGCGGATGTCTGCAGCGTGGGTGCCAGCAACTGGGCAGGCGGAAAAGCCGCGACCACGCACCTGCTGGAGTTGGGGCACCGCAACATCGCCTTCATCGGTGGTCCCGCCGAGGCCGAATGCAGCCAGGCCCGCCTGCACGGCTACATGGCCGCGCTGATGGCTGAAGGCATCGCCGTGGACCACGAGTACGTCTCTGCCGGTGCGTTCCGGCCGTCCAACGGCGTCCGCGCCATGAAAGCCTTGCTTGCCCTCGACAACCCGCCCACGGCCATCTTCGCTGGAAGTGACAGCATTGCCCTGGGCGTCCTTGCAGAGGCGCGGAGGCAGCATGTCAGGATTCCGGACGACATGAGCCTGGTGGGATTCGACGGGACGCACCAAGCCGAACAGTCCGTGCCGCCGTTGACCTCCGTTTCCCAACCACTGCAGGAAATGGGGCGGTCGGCCCTGCGGTTCATCCTCCGCCAAATGCACGGCGAAGACATCGACTCCCGGCGGGTGGAACTCGCCACCCACTTGGTGGTCCGCGAGTCCACGGCACCGCCGCGTGCTTCCCACGGGGGCCCGGGCGCCCGCTGATCCCTAACTCCCGCTGATCCCTGACTTTCGCCAATCCTGCTGGCTCACCTGCAATCCTTCGCTTTTGCGTCACGAACGCCTCACCCCGGCCACTTCTGGGTTGTGACCGGTGCGATCTTGGCCAGTCCTGACCACAGGCAGGTCAATCCCGGGACGGGTTTGATCGCACAGGTGAAAGCCAGCGAAGGAGAACCACGTGACCGATCTTCGAACCCCAGGGGCCGCGAAGCAGCCGCCGCACCGTTACCGCTTGACGGTGCCCCACGCGGATGAAGCCGTCATCGCGTGGCTGGAGCTGCAGGACAACCAGTCGCTGTCCATCCGCGTGCTGATCCGGGAAAGCATTGCCCGGCAAGGCTATGTGGACATCGTCAACAGGCCTGTCGTGCAACTCCCCGCCGGCAGGGAACGTCCGGTGGACAGCATCTCCGTTGAAGCTTCCGACGCCGGGCCGGAGGAACCCACGCGTGTCCCTGCCGATCCGGGAGCTGCTCAGAAGAATCCGCCTGCGTCGGCACCCGTTGACGTCAACCACCTCTTCGCCCAACTGCGGCGATAACGGCGCCCGCTGCAACCCGAACCCCACCCACGCACACTGAAGGGACTTTCCCATGACCATTTCGACCAATCTCACCGGCGGCATCGACGTAGGCAATGGCTACGTCAAGGGAATCATCCGCGGACCGCTGGGTTCCGGTGGCTCCGATGGCGATGAGATCGACCTTCCCAGCGGCGTGGCACTCATTACCCGGTCCAATGCACTGCCAACACCGGACCGCGAGGCGCCCGCCCGGATGGAGGGCGACTTCTACAACGAGTTGGACGTGAGCTTCGACTCGCCGCTGATAGGTGACCAGTACCGGCGCCTCTTCGGCCTCAGGGCGCTGAGCGCCCAGGGAGCTTTCGAGGAATTCGATGTCATTGGGCACAGGAGCAAGGCCCAGCAGGAACTGAGCAAAATCCTGGTCATGGGCGTGTTCGCAGCCAAGGCCGTCCGTGACCACGTGCGCGCCAACGGCTCATTGCCCCCGGTGGAGGAAGTCCTGAGTGTGCGTGCCCGGGTGGCACTGGCACTGCCCATCGATGAATACCTCTCGCACCGGACCAGCTACGCCGCGGAGTTCATGAGCGGCGTCCACACCGTGACGGTGCACAACTTCGAGACGCCCGTTACGGTCAAGCTGCGCTTCATGGACGTGCAGGTCATCCCCGAAGGCGCATCGGCGCAATACGCGATCACCGCCAAGGGCGAGCCCTTGATGGAAGCGATGCTTGCCGATGTCCGCCGCCGGGGCCTGGCCCTGGACGGCATCACCCCAAGGGATGTCCTGGCCGCGCAGCACACCATCGGCATCGACATTGGCGAAGGAACCGTGAACTTTCCGGTCTTCACGGCGGGCCAGTTCAACGCCGATGCATCCACCACGTTCAAGAAAGGCTACGGATCGGTGCTGACCGATGCCATGAAGGCCATGCGGGACCGCGGATTCCAGACCGGGTTCACCTCCCGCAAACAGCTTTCCGAGTACTTGCACGCCGGGCCGTCGCGGCTGAAGCTGAACTTTTACGATCGCGTCAAGGCATTCGTGGACGAAGAGACCATGTTCTTCGCTAAGGAAGTTGCCGAACAGTTCGGCCGGGTCCTGGCCGTGGTGGGCGCCACCACGGAGGTTGCCTACGTCTATGGCGGCGGAGCCGGGGCCGGAGCTGTCAAGGAGTACCTGTACAGCGCCCTCCTGGCCAAGGCCGCGGAGATGAACAGCGAGGATTCATTCCCCACTCTGTACCTGGATTCGAGCTACTCCCGGCACCTCAACCGCGAAGGCCTCTATATCGCGGCCGAAGCGGTGGAACAGAAAGCCGTGACCGTACCAACCAGCAAGCGGAGCAGCAAGCGTGCGTTGCCTGAGGAAAGCCAAGGACTGGTGGACGCCACGGTTTAGCGCAGGACGGCTACGGCAACCACTGGCGTCTGGAAGCAAGGGACAACGGGGGAATGGCCTCGTACAAGGGCACGCGTACCCAGCGTTGGCCGGTTTCTCTGAACTCGGCCCGGCTGGCGAACCGGTACAGGAAGGTGCGCACCCGCACCCAACGCGGGCGTTCGCCGTCGAACGGGTCATGGCGAAGCAGTCCCAGCGTTGCCGCGTCGGCCGCCAGGAGCCTGTCCAAAAAGGCGTAGAACCAGTCCTCGTGGACGGTTCGCAGGGGCAGGAACCACATGAGCCAGTCCAGGCGGAGGTGATAGGGCGCCCACTGCCGCGGCAACCGGCGGACATCGCCGGGCTTGCCCTTGAATCCGTACTCCAGCCATCGATCGTCCGGCGCGTCCGCCTGTTCGTCCAGCGTCCCTTCGACCACCACTTCGATGCGTTGCTTGGTGACCGTTCCGAACGCTCCGTAGGCGTTGACCAGGCGCCACCGGTTAAAGCTTGCGTTCATGAGCTGCCTGCGCGAGAACAGGTTGCGGAGCGGGCGGTAGCTGAGCACCAGCAACAGTGCCGTCACGGCCAGTACGACGCCGGTCCACCAGGCCGGGGATGGGGCGCCCGGGTGCCACTCAAGCGGAATGAAGGGGAACACCGCGTGGGCCACGGGGTCGCTGACGGCGGCGAACGCCAAGACGATGGCCGCCCAGTTGAGCCAGGCGAAATTGCCGCTGGCCACCAGCCACAGCTGGGTGACGATGATGATCCCTGCGGCGATGCCGGCCAACGGCTGGGGTGCGAACAGGAAGAAGGGACCACCAGTTGGGCGAAGTGGTTGCCGGCCACTTCCACCTTGTGCAGGGGCCGCGGGAGCAAGTGGGCCTGGCGGCTCAGCGGTCCGGGCATGGGCTGGGTCTCGTGGTGGTAGAACATGGCGGTCATGTCCCGCCACTCCCTTCCGCCGCGGATCTTGATCATGCCGGCGCCGAACTCCAACCTGAAAACGAGCCAAACGAGCAGGAGCAGGATGGTGGTGGGTGGGGGAGTCTGGTCCGAGCCGAGGAACGCCACGGTGAAACCGGCTTCCAGCAGGAGGATCTCCCAACCGAAACCGTAGAACGTTTGCCCCACATTCACGATCGACATGTACAGGAACCACAAAGCAAGGAACGCCAGCATGGGCACCCACGGCGGCCCTGCCTGTGGGACGCCGAATACAAGGGTCGTCGAGACGGCCAGGCCCACCCAGCACACCAGGCGCAACAGCCGGTCCGAGTAGCGCCAACGGAAGAGGGTGGGCCTGCCCATCCGCCGCGCCATGGCCACGAAGTCCGGAACGGGAAGCAGGCCGCGCTCGCCCAGGAGTGCCGGGAATTGGTTCAGCGTGGACAGGAAAGCGAGGAAATACAACGCAGCGGTTCCACGCTGCAGGACCTGCCTCGCGAACTCGTAATCCCGCGCGTCGAACCAGGAAAGCCACTCCACGATTCCCACGCTACGCCCGCGGGCCTGGTGGTCAACAGGGTCTCCACCTGCAGGTGCCGCGGCGTTCACCGGGCAGCGCGGCTACTGGGATACTGGAAGCATGCAGCCGCGAAAGATCGTCATCCTCGGGTCCACCGGTTCCATCGGCACACAGGCCATAGAGGTGATCGACGCCGCGCCGCACCTCTTCGAGGTAGTGGCCCTGAGCGCAGGCGGTGGAAACCCGGAGCTGATTGCCCGGCAGGCCGTGCACACGCGCGCACAGGCCGTTGGAATCGCCAGGGGCGAAGGCGGCCAGTTACGCCAGCTGATCGCCGGCTTCGCGGCGGCTGCGGGCCTTAATAGCTACGAGCCGGACATCTACGTGGGCCCGGACGCTTCAACGCACATTGCGGCCATCCCCTGTGACGTGGTCCTCAACGGCATCACGGGCTCCATCGGGCTGGCTCCAACACTGGCTGCCTTGGGCTCAGGTGCCACACTGGCGCTCGCCAACAAGGAGTCCTTGATTGTTGGCGGCGCCTTGGTGAAGGCAGCCGCCAGGCCGGGCCAGATCGTCCCCGTGGATTCGGAGCACTCCGCCATCGCCCAATGCCTGCGTTCCGGTACGGCAGGGGAAGTGGACAAATTGATCCTCACCGCTTCCGGGGGCCCGTTCCGCGGGCGGACCCGGGAGCAACTCCATGAGGTCACTCCGCGGGAAGCCCTGGCACACCCCACCTGGGACATGGGCCTCATGGTCACCACCAACTCCGCCAGCCTGGTGAACAAGGGCCTGGAAGTGATCGAGGCGCACCTGCTGTTCGATGTTCCCCTGGACAGGATCGATGTGGTGGTGCATCCCCAGTCGGTGGTCCATTCCATGGTCCAGTTCGTGGACGGCTCCATCATCGCGCAGGCCTCACCGCCTGACATGCGGCTGCCCATTGCGTTGGGCCTTGGCTGGCCGGACCGGGTGCCACGCGCCGCCCAAGCGTGTGACTGGACCCAAGCCACCAGCTGGACTTTCGAACCCTTGGACTCTGTGGCGTTTCCGGCCGTTGACCTGGCCAAGGACGCCGCGAAGCAGGGGAGTACCTTCCCGGCCGTGTTCAACGCAGCCAACGAGGAAGCCGTGGAGGCGTTCCATGACGGCCGCATCCGTTTCACCGACATCGTGGATACTGTGGAGTCCGTCCTCAGCGAACATTCAGGGTCCTCCGAGCTAACCGTGGAGTCGGTGCTGGATGCTGAAGTGTGGGCACGCGCCCGTACCCACGATCGTTTAGCCACCAGCACCTTGTAGCCAAACCTACCCAGTCTTGATGGAAGCAGTCCCAGCCGCATGAGTCCCGTCCTTCTCTTCATCCTCGGAGTCGTTTTCGTCGCCATCGGCGTCGCTGTCTCCATCGCGCTTCACGAAGTGGGCCATCTGGTTCCCGCGAAGCTCTTCAAGGTGCGCGTGACCAAGTACATGATCGGCTTCGGGCCAACCCTGTGGTCGCGGAAGAAAGGTGAAACGGAGTACGGGTTCAAGGCACTTCCGTTGGGCGGGTACGTGGCGATGATCGGCATGTACCCGCCGAACAAGGAAGACGGCGGTGTCCGCCCGTCCAGCACGGGCATGTTCCAGACCTTGGCTTCCGAAGCCCGTTCCGTGGCGCACGAGGAAGTGGGCCCCGGTGACGAGAACCGGGTGTTCTACAAGCTGCCGGTATGGAAGAAGATCATCGTCATGCTCGGCGGTCCCGCCATGAACATGCTCATTGGCCTGGTGCTCACGGCCGTCCTCCTCATGGGATTCGGCACCGCGCAGGCAACCACCACTATTGCCGACGTCTCCAAATGCCAGGTGGCCGCCGGGCAGACCGTGGATCCCGATTCCGCCGACTGCAAGCCCACCCCGGCCGCCGCGGCAGGCCTCCAGCCCAACGACACCGTCAAGACCTTCGACGGTAAACAGGTCACCAGTTGGGATGAACTGACGGGCTGGATCAGGGCGTCCGCGGGCAAGGAAGTTCCCATCACCGTGGAACGCAATGGGTCCGTTGTATCTACCACGGTCACTCCGGTCCTCTCTTCCCGTCCGGTCATTGGCACCGACGGCCGCCAGGAGCAGGATGCCAGCGGCGTCCTCAAATACCAGGAGGTTGGATTCCTGGGAATTGGCGCCCAAAGCGCCTTGGTGCCCCAACCGGCGTCGAGCGTTTTGCCCATGGCAGGGGAGAACATCAAGCAGATTTCCGGTGTGATCTTCAACCTGCCCGCCAGGGTGGTGGGCGTCGCCAAGGCTGCCTTCAGCGAAGAGCCCCGGGACCCGAACGGCCCCATCAGCGTGGTGGGCGTGGGGCGCGTTGCAGGCGAAGTCGCAGCCATGGAACAGGTGCCGTTGCAGGCCAGGATCGGCACGCTGGTGGGGCTGCTCGCAGGCCTCAACTTCGCTTTGGCGATCTTCAACCTCATCCCCCTCCTTCCGCTGGATGGCGGACATGTGGCCGGTGCGCTCTATGAAGGCGTTCGACGCCGGGTGGCCGCCTTGCGCGGCAAGCCCGACCCCGGAGCGTTCGACATCGCCAAGCTGCTCCCGGCTACCTATGTGGTGGCCGCGCTCCTGATGGCGATGGGTGCGCTGTTGATCTACGCGGACATCGTCAAGCCGGTCAACATCTTTGGCTAGGCCGATTGGCGGGACCTTCCGATGGCGGATCATGCCGCGGAGCGGGATAGGCTAACTCCATGACTGTTTTCGCTGTTGAGTATGTGTACGTCGCCGAATCCGGCGCCCTCCGCGATGAAGCCCGCCCCGCCCACCGTGCCTGGCTCGGCGATCTGGCAGAAGAGGGCAAGCTCCTCGCGAGCGGCCCGTACGGTGACGGCGCAGGCGCCCTCCTCGTCTTCAAATCCCAGGATGAGGCCGAACTCAATGAACTCCTGAAGAAGGACCCGTTCGCGGACGCCGGCGCCATTGCCGGAATCCGCACCACCGAATGGTCCCCGATCATCGGCCTCCTCTCGGACCACGTGTCCTAGTCCGGGCATCCCACCACCAGATACACCCCAAACCCAAGGAGTCCACGTGACCTCGGTCAGCCTGGGAATGCCAGCAGCCCCACCACCCGTCCTTGCCCCGCGCCGTAAGACGCGGCAAATCAAGGTTGGATCCGTTGGTGTTGGCTCTGATTACCCCATCAGCGTGCAGTCCATGACCACCACGCCCACCACGGACATCAACGCCACGCTCCAGCAGATCGCCGAGTTGACGGCCTCCGGCTGCGACATTGTCCGTGTTGCCTGCCCGTCCGCGGACGACGCCGAGGCGTTGCCGATCATCGCCCGCAAGTCCCAGATCCCCGTCATCGCGGATATCCACTTCCAGCCGAAGTATGTGTTCGCCGCCATCGAGGCAGGCTGCGCAGCGGTCCGGGTCAACCCGGGAAACATCCGCAAGTTCGATGACCAGGTCAAGGAAATCGCAGCTGCTGCCAAGGACCACGGCACGTCCATCCGGATCGGCGTGAATGCCGGCTCGCTGGAGCCCGGCATCCTCAAGAAGTACGGCAAGGCCACTCCGGAAGCGCTGGTTGAGTCGGCAGTCTGGGAGGCCTCGCTGTTCGAGGAACACGGATTCCACGACTTCAAGATCTCCGTGAAGCACAACGATCCCGTGGTGATGGTTGCTGCCTACGAGATGCTCGCAGAAAAGGGCGACTGGCCCCTGCACCTCGGCGTCACGGAAGCCGGCCCCGCGTTCCAGGGAACCATCAAGTCGGCCACGGCTTTTGGTGCTTTGCTGTCCCGTGGCATCGGCGACACCATCCGCGTCTCCCTCTCCGCACCGCCGGTGGAGGAGATCAAGGTGGGCAACCAGATCCTGCAGTCCTTGAACCTGCGTCCGCGCAAGCTGGAGATTGTCTCCTGCCCGTCGTGCGGCCGCGCCCAGGTGGATGTGTACACCTTGGCCGAACAGGTGACCGCCGGCCTGGAAGGCATGGAGATTCCGTTGCGCGTCGCCGTCATGGGCTGTGTGGTCAACGGACCGGGCGAGGCCCGCGAAGCCGATCTCGGCGTGGCTTCAGGCAACGGCAAGGGACAGATTTTCGTGAAGGGCGAAGTCATCAAGACCGTGCCCGAAAGCGAAATTGTTGAGACACTGATCGAAGAGGCGATGCGCATCGCCGAAGAGATGGGGGAGGCCGATGGCGAAGATGCTGTCAAAGGTAGCCCCGTGGTTAGCGTCTCGTAACGGGACCGGCCTGGGCGTCAGGGTGCTCGGCGGTGCCGACACCCTGGCCCTTCGCGCGCTTGCGAACCAAGACCCCGTAGCCAACGTCTTCATCCTCGCCCATCTGGACAGCGTGGGGACGGCCGCGCCCACCAGCGGCGGAGCCAGCGTCATCGGCGTTTTCGACGACGACCGGCTGCTGGGCGCTTGTTGGGCGGGGGCCAACCTGGTTCCCGTGCAATTGGACCCCGAATTGGTGGGCGACGTGGCAACGGCCGCCCATCAGTCGGGTCGCCGCTACGCATCCATTTTCGGGCCGGCGGAAACCGTGCTGGCCCTCTACTCACGGTTCGAACAACTGGGCCACTATGCCCATGAGGTTCGTTCCCGGCAACCGCTCCTGACCATTTCCGGTTCACCGGCTATTCCGGCCAACCCGTCCCTCACCTTCGGGACCATGGCGGATTTCGACGTCATCCTTCCGGCCTGCGCCGCCATGTTCGAGGAAGAAGTGGGGTACTCGCCTTATCTGGGCGGCCAGGACTTCTACAGCCGGCGCGTTGCGGGGCTCATCCGGCAAGGTCATTCCCTGGTTCACATCGATGCCCGGGGCACTGTGGTGTTCAAGGCCGAACTCGGCGCCGTCACGCAGGACGTCACCCAGGTGCAGGGCGTCTGGATGAATCCGGACCTTCGTGGCCGCGGCCAGAGCGCAGGCTACATGGCCGCCGTCGTCAATCTCTCCCGGACCTTCGCCCCGGTGACGAGCCTTTACGTGAACGACTACAACTCGAAGGCCCGGGCAAGCTACGAGCGGGTGGGCTTCAAGCAAGTGGGAACGTTCGCGACTGTGTTGTTCTAGGCGCAGTCCAGCTCGCCCGTCAGGTACCGGTGGATGGTGGGTGTCACCATGCGTGCCACGTCTTCTTCGGAGGCCGACGCCAACGGCTCCAGCCGGACAACGTAGCGGGCCACCATGAGGCCGATCAGCTGCGAGGCCACCAGGTTGCCGCGGAGCCTGGCTTCCTGCTCGTCCATGGGAAGGCCAGTGGCGATCCGGGCCAGGACCGTCCTGCTCACCATTTCGCGGAGGAGTGCCGTCTTCGCCTTGGAGCCGATGGTGCCCCTGACAAATGCCACCAAAGCGTGCTGCGCGGGCCCTTCCCACAGCCGCAGGACCGCTTTGACGATTGCCTCGGCTCGGGCGGAAGGGTCAAGGGCGTCGACGCCGGCCAGGACCTCGGCCGGGTCCGCGGGCAACTCCACGCTCGCGGCGAAAAGTTCGTCCTTGCCTTTGAAGAAGTGGTGCACCATGGCCGGATCCACGGAAGCTTCGCGGGCAACCTGGCGCAGGCTGGTGCCATCGAATCCCTGCTCGGCGAAGAGTTTGCGGGCAGCAGTGAGGATGGCTTCCCTGGAATGGTCGCCGGCTCCCCGGCGGCCCCGGCGCAAGGGCTGCAGGCTCATGCAGTCTGCCTCCGTAGTGTCAGTGAGGCAAGGACCAGGACTCCCACCACGATTGCTCCCATCACCAGCGTGTCCTGCCAGAGTACCTGTGTTGCCTCGGTATTCCCCGCGATCTCCTGCAGCGCGTCCACGGAGAAGGTCAGGGGCAGGACTCCGGCGATGGCGTCGAGGACGTCGTTCATGTGGTCTCGTGCCACGAACAGGCCGCACAACAGGATCTGCGGCACCACCACAACCGGCATGAACTGCACGGCCTGGAACTCGGTCCGGGCGAAGGCTGAGCACAGCAGTCCCAAGGCAACGCCCAATACGGCGTTGATCACGGCGATCATCACCACCAAACCCGGGCTGCCCTTGATGTCCAGGTTGAAGACCCAGTAGGCCACGGCCGTGGCCACCAACGACTGCATCGCGGCCATGATGGAGAATGCCAGGGCGTAGCCGAAGAGCAGGTCGGCTTTGTGGATGGGCGTGGTGAGCAGCCGTTCCAGCGTCCCGGAAGTCCGCTCGCGGAGCATGGTGATCGAGGTGACCAGGAACATGACCACGAACGGGAAGATCGCCAGCATCATGAGCCCAACACGGTCGAAGGTGCGCGGGACGCCTGGAGGCAGGGTCTCATTCTCGAAAAGGAAGTACACCGCCGCGAGCAGCAGGGCCGGCACCACCAAGATGAGGCCCACGCTGCGGTGGTCGTGGCGCAATTGGCCCAAAACCCTGACAGCGGTGGCCAGCGTCATGCGCGGATTCATGATGCCACGGTCCTTTCGTGACGGCCCAGCGTCGGGGCCGAAGTCCCTTGGCCTTCATTGATCATGTTCAGGAATGCCCGTTCCAGGTCTTTGCTCCGCCCGCGTTCGGCGAGTTGGTCCGGAGTCAGTTGCGCCAACAGCAGCCCGTCGCGCAACAGCAGGAGCGAGGAACAATGCGATGCCTCTTCCATGACGTGGCTGGACACCAGCAGGGTGGTGCCTGTTTCAGCCATGGCGGCGAAGCGTTCCCAGAGCTCCGCGCGCAGTACCGGGTCCAGCCCTACGGTCGGTTCGTCCAGTACCAGCAGTTTCGGGCGGGACACCAAGGCGCACGCCAGCGAAACGCGGCTGAACTGTCCGCCGGACAGGTCCGCGGCCTTCCGGCGGGCAAAGTCCTGGAGCCCGACGGCGGCAATCGCCTCGCTGGCGTCGGCCGCCGTCGCGCTGTGCATGGCTCCGAAGTACCTGACGTTTGCCTCGACGCTCAAGTCCCCGTAGACGCTGGCGCCCTGGGTGACATAACCGACGTCGTGCCTCAGGGCCGCGCTCCCGGCGGGCAGCCCCAGGACAGTGAGGGAGCCGTGGGTGAGGCGCTGGACGCCGACTATGCCGCGCATGAGCGTTGTCTTTCCGCTGCCGGACGGGCCAAGGAGCCCCGTGATCCGACCGCTGCCCACTGCGAAATCGAGGCCGCGGATGATCTTGGTCCGGCCACGCGAGATGTGAAGCCCTGATGCTTCGATCGCACTGGCCTGCGTCCCTCCAGCGTGCTTGGCAACCCGGGACATGGCGACCTCCGAGACTGACAATTCACCACCTGATGAAATAAAAGTAGGTCCGTGCACCTCCTTGGTCAAGGCCGGATCATGCCCGGGAATCCTTGAAAAGGTGTCTCCAATCACATACATTCGTCCCTAGCCGTGTCGTTGGGGTGCGGGTGGCTAGGGGGAAATCATGACTTTGACCTTGAAGGTTGCTACACGCAGCTGCGCCACCCGTGAGTTCGGCAATGACCAATGCTTCCCAGTCGCAGGCGATCCCATTCCGCTGGAGGGAATGGGGGACTAGTCCCCGGACAGAGTCTGCGGCCGGCCGGCCGTTGAGCCACGCCATCGCAGGATGACCAGCCGGATTCGGCCAGGGGCTTCCAAACGCGAAGGCGTGGCTCTTCTGTGTCCCGCGTTCCAGAGGGGCGCCGCGCAGCCGGTAGATTAGTACACAGTTCTTTTTGCCCTGACTGCCATAGAAACGGATAGGTACCCGTGGTCCTTCGCCTTTCCCAGTTGTTCCTGCGCACCCTGCGCGAAGATCCCGTCGATGCCGAGGTGGCCAGCCACAAGCTCCTGGTCCGAGCCGGCTACATCCGCCGCGCCGCCCCCGGTATCTACACCTGGTTGCCGCTGGGCCTGAGCGTGCTGCGCAAGGTGGAGGAGATCGTCCGCCAGGAGATGGCGGCCATCGGTGCACAGGAAGTGCATTTCCCGGCCCTCCTTCCCCGCGAACCCTACGAGGCCACCAACCGCTGGACCGAATACGGTGAAGGCCTTTTCCGCCTCCAGGACCGCAAGGGCGCCGACTACCTCCTGGCACCCACGCACGAGGAAATGTTCACGCTGCTGGTCAAGGACCTGTACTCGTCCTACAAGGACCTGCCGCTGAGCATCTACCAGATCCAGAACAAGTACCGCGATGAGGCACGTCCCCGGGCGGGCCTCCTCCGCGGCCGCGAGTTCATCATGAAGGACTCCTACTCCTTCGATGTGGACGACGCCGGCCTGGACGCCAGCTATGCGGCCCACCGTGCTGCCTACCTCAAGATCTTCGAACGGCTCGGCCTGGAAGTCATTCCGGTCGCCGCGACGGCCGGTGCCATGGGTGGCTCCAAGAGCGAAGAGTTCCTCTTCCCCACGGAGATCGGCGAGGACACCTTCGTGCGCTCCGCAGGCGGCTACTACGCCAACGTCGAGGCCGTCACCACGGTTGTTCCGGCCGACATCGACTTCAGCAATGCCCCCGCAGCGGAGGTGCTGGACACCCCGGATACCCCCACCATCGAAACGCTGGTGAACGCAGCCAACCAGCTCTCGCCCCGCAGCGAGGCCGACGGCGGCGCCTGGACTGCCGCTGACACGCTCAAGAACGTCGTCCTTGCCGTCACGCTGCCCACTGGTGAGCGCCAGATCGTCGTCATCGGCGTTCCGGGCGACCGCGCCGTGGACCTGAAGCGGGTTGAAGCGAACATCGGCGCCTTCCTGCCGATCGCCGGAGAGATCCAGCTCGAGGCTGCGAACGAGGAAGACCTCAAGAAGCTGCCGTGGCTCGTCAAGGGTTACATCGGCCCGGGCCTGTCCTTGGAAGAACCCGTCCTTGGCCTTGAAGGTTCTTCGAAGCTGCTGTTCCTGGTCGATCCCCGCGTGGTCTCCGGAACGGCTTGGGTCACCGGCGCCAACCAGGACGGAAAGCACGTCTTTGGGCTCGTTGCCGGACGCGACTTCACGTGGGACGGCGTCATCGAAAGCACGGAGGTCCGTGCCGGTGACGAGGCCCCCGACGGCTCGGGTCCGCTGCAGACCGCCCGTGGCATCGAAATGGGCCACATCTTCCAGCTGGGCCGCAAGTACGCCGAGGCACTGGACCTCAAGGTGCTGGACCAGAACGGCAAGCAGGTAGTGGTGACCATGGGCTCCTACGGCGTGGGTGTCACGCGCGCCGTCGCAGCCCTCGCCGAAGCCAACCATGATGACCGTGGTTTGGTTTGGCCGCGAACCGTGGCCCCCGCCGACGTCCACGTGGTGGCTGTTGGCCGTGGCGACGAAATCTTCGAGACCGCGGAGAAGCTGTCCGCCGAGTTGCAGGACGCCGGACTGGACGTCATCTACGATGACCGCCCCAAGGTTTCCCCGGGCGTGAAGTTCGGCGATGCCGAGCTCCTGGGCGTCCCCACCATCCTGGCCGTGGGCCGCGGACTGGTTGACGGCGTCGTGGAGATCAAGGACCGCCGCAGCGGCGACGCCGAGAACGTGTCGGTGGACAAGGCCGTGGACTACGTGGTCAACGCCGTCCGCGGCCGTTGATCTCCGGCTTCGAGTCGATCCAGCTCACCACGGTCATCCTGATCGTGGTGGCTGGATTCGCTGCTGGCTGGGTTGACGCCGTGGTGGGTGGCGGGGGACTGATCCAGCTTCCCGCACTGCTCCTCGTCCCGGGAATCACGCCCGTCCAGGCCCTGGCCACCAACAAGATGGGCTCGATTTTCGGTACCACTACCAGTGCCGTGACCTTCTACCGCCGCGTCGGTCCCGACCTCAAAACAGCCATCCCCATGGCCGTCATCGCCTTGGCAGGAAGTTTTGGCGGAGCCATCCTGGCAGCGTCCTTGCCGGCCAGCGTCTTCAAGCCCATCATCGTAGTGGCGCTCATCGCCGTCGCAATCTTTACGGCACTGCGCCCCAATGCCGGCGAGCTGACGGCGCTTCGGCACGATGGCCACAAACACTATGTGGTGGCATGCCTGATCGGGGCAGCCATCGGCTTTTATGACGGCCTGATTGGCCCGGGAACCGGTTCGTTCCTGGTCATCGCCCTGGTGTCGGCCATGGGGTACGCCTTCCTGGAGGCCAGCGCCAAGGCCAAGATCGTCAACATGGCCACCAACGCCGGGGCGTTGATCTTCTTCCTGCCCCACGGCTCCCTGCTGTGGGGACTGGGGCTGGTGCTGGGCCTGTCCAACATGGCCGGCGGCTACCTCGGTGCCCGGACGGCCGTGGCCAGGGGTAGCAGCTTTGTCCGCATCGTTTTCCTGATCGTGGTTGCCGCGCTCATCATCAAGCTCGGCGTGGACGTCTGGAACGACAACTTCGCGTAGGCCTCAGGTGACCGCTTCGCCGGGACCGGGGAGGTCGTGCGCGGACGGGAGGTCCGCCAACGCTTTGCCCGCGAGCGTGCTGGCCACCCAGAGGGAACGGGCCAGATCGCTGGCATGACCCGGTTTCCGGGCGTACCACAGTGCATTTTCCACTTCCCTCGCCACACCCCATTGCCGGGCGGTTTCCGGGTCCAGGCCCGCGGCGAGGCTGAAGTCGGCGCACCGCTCCCGCAAGGCAGCCTCCGGAGAGGTGCGCGGGAGGTCCTTGATGCGGTTCCACAGGACCGGGGCGACCGCGAACTCGGCTTCGCCAACCTGCGGCTGCGGGTCGATCGCAAGGTATTCGCCGCCGTCACGCTCCGCAAGGATGTTCATATAGTGCAGGTCGGTGTGTACCAGGACGTCCCTGCTGGAACGGCGGCCAACGGCTCCCCGGGTCTGGCAGACCTCAAGGGCTGCCTCCAACAGCCAGCGGGGAAAGGGGCGGTTGAGCTGTTCCCAATCCTGGGGCAGTTCATCGCTCCAACGCTCCGCCGTCGCCGCCACGTGCTCGAACGCACGCCACTGCGGCCGCTCGTCAGGGCTGATGGAGAGGCGGCGCACAATGCCACCCCAGGCATCGCGGGCCACGTCCAGGGGAGAGTCCTGCAGCCAGGCAGAGGCATCAAGGCGCTCGAGCAGCATGGAGCAACTGCCTGCATCCGACTCCAGCATCCGTACGGCCCCGTGGCCGTCCCACAGGGTCAGCGCATGCCGCTCCACCAAGGCTTCGTCATGGGGGTAGGCGATCTTGAGGGCGCCCTGGATGTGGTCCCGGAGGACCGGAACCACCAAAGCTCCATGGCCGCTCCACGGTTCAGTTCCCGGGGCCAGGTCAACCGTCAGGTCCCACCGGTCCAGGGAGTCCCGGATGAGCCCAGGCAGGCTTGCCAGCCAGTCACGACCCGCTGAGTCGCGGTTGTACCTGGCGTGCAGGTCGCCCGGGATGGGGACCATGGCGTGGATTCTCACGCGATCAGCCTAGCGCCGCGGAGCTCCCGGGCCGTCAGAAAACGCCGCTGGCGCCCAACAGGCTGCCGATGGAGAACGTCGCGGCCAGCGCCAGGGCACCGCCCAGGACCACCCGCGCAGCCGCCCGGAACCTGGAGGCGCCGCCGATCCACGCTCCGACGGCACCCGTGACCGCCAGGGCGAGCAGCACTGCGGCGAACGTCAAGGGCACCCGAAGACCGGGAGGCGGAAGGAGGATGGCCAGCATGGGCAGGATGGCTCCGAGCGTGAAGGCAACCGCGGAAGCGAAAGCAGCATTCCATGGGCTGACGATGTCGTCCTCCTGGATGTTCAGCTCGGCGGACAGGTGGGCGGCCAACGCATCATGCTCGGTCAACTCGCGGGCCACGGTGCGGGCGGTCGCAGCGCTGAGGCCCTTCGCCTGGTAGATCGCGGTGAGCTCTTCCAACTCTTCCTCAGGCTGTTCGGCGAGCTCCCTGCGCTCCTTTTCAATGAGGGCCTTCTGGGTGTCGCTCTGGCTGCTCACGGAGACGTATTCGCCCAGGGCCATGGAAATCGCACCACCTACCAGCCCGGCAGTCCCGGCGGCCAGGATGGGGCCCGTGTTGGTGGTTGCACCGGCCACGCCCACCACGATCGCTGCGACCGAGACGATTCCGTCATTCGCCCCGAGGACGCCGGCACGCAGCCAATTGAGCCGGTGGGCGAGGTCGTCGCGGTGTGGTTCGTTCCCGTGCATCGTGGCAGGTTCTGCTGAGGCCATGCACCCAGCCAAGCACCGCCATGCCGTCTCCGCCAGCATGGCTAGGCTGGCCTATCCCCGGCTGGAAGCGGGGGAAAGCAGCTGCGGCAGGTCGCCGTCGTCGAGCTTGAGTCCCGGCAGCGACGTCTGGGCAGAACCCCACGCTGCAGCGCGGCGGGCAGCGGCCAGCAGCGTTTCCACGGCCCACTCCCGGGTGGGACCGGTGGACAGGGCCACGAGATCGCCGAACACCGGCAGGGATTCCCTTTCCAAAGTGCCCAGTGCCGCAGCAGGGTCCCCGGCGAACTGCGTTGAGAGGCTGTAGCCGGCCTCCCGGTTGGGGACGTCACCGCAATTGAGCCGGGTGAGGGATTCCGCCTGTTCCAGGAGGCGCTCATGGGTGGTGAGCGCCTTGGCGGCCGTCACCGCGGCCGCGGCATCCAGGCGCTTGAGTGCTACCTGGTGGACGTAGACGGCCTGGTGCTCGGACCGCACAGCGGCGGCCAGGGCGGCGTCCGTCGTGGCTGCTGTGGGCTCCGGCGTCGGGCTCACCGACGGGCACGAGGTCCTTGCCTGCCCGGACGTTGTGGCTTTCCTGTCCGGACCTGCGGAGGGGACGGGGAGCTTCAACAGGCTTGCCAGCCGTTCGGCGTCCAGGACCTGGGCGATCCCGACGGCGGCGAGCAGCCGGGCGGTTCCGGCGTCGGCCTGCTTGGCGTCCTCGAGCCGCTTCCGGCCGCTCGCGGCCAGGTCCGTGATGAAGGAAGACGCCGTGGGTTCCGGGGCACGAGCACTGCTGGAAACGGGGGAGGGAGTACCGGATGCTACCGGGGACAACAGGGCCCGGGCATGGGTTGTCAGCAATGTCACAGAACCCGTCCAGGTGCCGGCTCCGATACCGGAGGAGGGCGCGGCAGCGAGCGAGGAAGCCGAATCACGAAGCGCAAGGGCGTCGTTGAAGGCGCCGCTCCGTGCTGTCTCCGAGAAGGGAACGGCCGCCGGTTGCCCGGAATCCCGGGGAAGAAGGACCATTCCGGTGCCGATCACGAGCAGGGCGACGATCGAAACGAGCGCAAACCGGACCCAGTGGCGGGGCGGCCGTTTTTCACTTGTTTGCTCGTTCACAACACACCATGGTGTCACGTGTGCGGCGAACTCCGTGCACCATGTTGTTCTGAAAATCGTTAGGCTAGTAGTCACAACAACATCTATCGGGAGGCGGCGGGCAGCGTGAGTGACTCGGAAGCCACGACTTCAACAGACCGTACTGACACCAACTCGACGGCCACCATCCGCAACCCGGAAGAAAGCAGGCTCAAGGCCCTGCTGGAACCGGCTGTCCTGGCCAACCGGCTTTACCTCGAGGATGTTGCCATCCACGTTGCAGGCTCGCACCGTACCGTCCACGTCGTGGTGGACCTCCCGCAGGAAGAAACCGGGGGAGTGAGCCTGGATGCGATCGCGGACGTTTCCCGCGGCCTGTCCGACATCCTGGACAACGACCCCCAGGATGACGGGCGCCCCTATGACCTCGAGGTTTCCTCACCCGGCGTGGGCCGCCCCCTGACCGAACCCCGCCACTGGCATCGCGCCCGCGGGCGGATGGTCAAAGTCAACGTCATCCAGGGCGAGAACCTCACTGGCCGCATCGCCTCGGTGCAGGATGATGCCGTGACGCTGATCCCCGAGCATGAGGTCAAAAAGGGCATGAAGCCCAAGCAGGGTGACCCCATCACCATTCCTTTCGACAGGATCCGCCACGGAAAAGTCGAGATTGAATTCAGCCACCTCCACGAGGCCGGGCTGGCAGACGAACACAATGGACCTTCCGAGGAGGCCTAATGGATATTGATATGAGCGCACTGAGGCTCCTGGAGCGTGAGCGTGAAATCCCGCTGGACCTCCTGATCCCCACCATCGAGCAAGCCTTGCTGGTGGCCTACCACAAGACGCCCGGCGCCTTTGAGAAGGCCCGCGCCGAACTGGACCGCAAGAGCGGCCACGTCACCATTTGGGCCACCGAACTGGACGACGACGGCGAGGCCGTGGGCGAGTTCGAGGACACCCCGGCCGGCTTTGGCCGCATCGCAGCCAGCACCGCGCGCCAGATCATCCTCCAGCGGTTGCGCGATGTTGAGGATGACAACGTGCTGGGCGAATTCAAGGGCCGCGAAGGCGAGCTCGTGGCAGGCATGATCCAGCAGGGCAACAACCCGCACATGATCCAGGTCAACCTCGGCACCGTTGAGGCGCTGCTTCCGCCGCCGGAACAGGTCCCCGGCGAGAAGTACCTCCACGGCAGCCGCCTCCGCGCCTTCGTGGTGGATGTCCACCGCGGAGCCAAGGGGCCTTCCATCACCTTGTCCCGATCGCACCCCGGGCTTGTCCGCAAGCTCTTCGAAATGGAAGTTCCGGAGATCGCGGACCGCTCGGTGGAGATCGTGGCCCTGGCCCGCGAAGCCGGTCACCGCACCAAGATCGCGGTGAAGGCCAACGCTGCCGGCGTCAACGCCAAGGGTGCCTGCATCGGTGAAATGGGTTCGCGTGTCCGCGCTGTCATGACCGAACTCAACGACGAAAAGATCGACATCGTCGATTTCAGCGACGATGCCGCCACCTTCATCGCCAACTCGCTGTCGCCGTCGAGGGTGACTTCGGTCACCATCACGGACGAGGCCACACGGTCCGCCCGCGTGGTGGTCCCGGACTACCAGCTTTCACTGGCCATCGGCAAGGAAGGCCAGAACGCCCGCCTCGCGGCGAAACTGACGGGCTGGCGAATCGACATCGTCTCTGACGCCGCGCCGGCGAAGACCGACTAGGGGAGCCGGTGCGGCGCGTCTGCGCCGCGCTGGATGGACCCCCGGTTTCGGCTGTCAGGGGCAGGGGGCTAGAATAGATGGAACCGGGCTTACGTCCGGTATCCGTTCGTAGAGGGGCATGCGCAGCTGTGGGACACATCGTGGCTGAACTGCCTGAGCACGGCCATGGCCACGCGGCTGGGCCTGTTCGCACCTGTATCGGATGCCGGAAGCATGGCTCCCGGTCCGAGCTTGTCCGGCTGGTCGCCCAGGGCAGCGGTTCCCCCGTTGTCGTAGTGGATGAACGACGCCGGATGGCCGGCAGGGGTGCGTGGCTGCATCCCAACGAAAAGTGCCTGGCATTGGCGATCAAGCGGCGCGCTTTCGGAAGGGCCCTTGCGGGCGTAACCGAAACCACCGCCGTCGAACGTTTCATGTCCGGCATGCCACTTGTGGAGGCCCCGGCCGCCACGGGAAAACCGTCCAAACCTGAAAGCGGGTCAGAAATCTGATGGAAACCCGATGAGTTCCCAGCGATGAGTGCGTAACGATGACAACTTTGTTGCGCTCTGCAAAGGGCCTTTCCGCCGTGGAAGCGGCAAGGGCCCGCAGTAAGAAGTAGACGGTTCGTGCCTGGCTCGGTGCGGACCGAGACAGGAGAAATGTGGCCAAGGTCCGCGTACATGAGCTCGCCAAAGAGCTCGGTATCACTTCCAAAGATGCAGTAACCAAACTGCAGGAATTGGGCGAATTCGTTCGCTCCGCCTCTTCAACCATTGAGGCCCCCGTCGTGAAGAAGCTTCGCGACGCCTACCCGGGTGCAGGTGCCGCAAAGTCGGCAGCACCCGCCGCCCCCGCTGCAAACCGTCCCGCAGCACCGGCTCCGTCCCGTCCGGCCGCTCCGGCGCCGGGTCCGGCAACCCCGAAGGCTCCGGCCGCTTCGGCTCCGGCGGCCCCTGCAGCTCCTGCTGCTCCCGCCCCGTCGGCCCCCGCAGCACCGGCAACCCCGGCTGCTCCGGCAGCCTCCACCCCGGTGTCCGCAAAGCCCGGCGCCCGTCCTGCTCCCAAGGCAGACGCCCCGTCGCAGGGACGTTCCGGCGGCGGCCAGGCTCCGCGCCCCGGTGGTCCGCGCCCCGGAAACAACCCGTTCGCCACCTCGCAGGGCATGCCCCGCGGCCGCGGTGGCGATGGTGAGCGTCCGCCGCGTCCGGGCAACAACCCGTTTGCAACGTCCCAGGGCATGCCCCGGCCGGGCGGCCGCACTGAAGGCGAACGCCCCGGTGGTCCGCGTCCCGCGGCCGGTGCAGGCGGACCCCGCCCGGCAGCCGGTTCCGGCGGTCCGCGTCCGGGTGCTCCGCGCCCCGGTGCTCCCCGCCCGGGCGCTCCGCGTCCCGGCGGTGGCCCTGGCGGAAACCGTCCTACTCCGGGCATGATGCCCAACCGTACTGAGCGTCCGGCCCCCACGGGTGGCCGTCCCGGTGGTCCCGGCCGTCCGGGTGGTCCCGGCCGTCCGGGTGGTGCTCCTGGTGGAGGCACCGGTGGCGGAGCTCCCGCCGGCGGTGGCTTCGGCAAGGGTGGCCGCGGTCGCGGTGGCACCCAGGGCGCCTTCGGCAAGGGCGGTGCAGGCCGTGGCAAGCAGCGCAAGTCGAAGCGCGCA
Source organism: Paenarthrobacter sp. NPDC018779 (assembly GCF_044391085.1). Classification (NCBI taxonomy): domain Bacteria; kingdom Bacillati; phylum Actinomycetota; class Actinomycetes; order Micrococcales; family Micrococcaceae; genus Paenarthrobacter; species Paenarthrobacter sp. NPDC018779. Next base: position 94,064 of record NZ_JBIRZS010000007.1, read on the forward strand.
AAGCGCCAGGAACTGGAGCAGATGAGCGCTCCGTCGCTGGGCGGTGTGACCGTACCCCGCGGCGATGGCGAGACCATCATCCGCTTGCGCCGTGGTTCCTCCATCACCGACTTCGCCGAGAAGATCGATGCCAACCCGGCCTCGCTGGTGACCGTGCTGTTCCACCTCGGTGAAATGGCAACGGCTACCCAGTCCCTCGACGAAGACACCTTCGCACTGCTTGGTGCCGAACTCGGCTACAAGCTGCAGGTTGTCTCGCCGGAAGACGAAGAGCGCGAGCTGCTCGACTCGTTCGACATCGACCTCCAGGGCGAACTGGATGCCGAAGGCGACGACGTCCTCGAAGCGCGTCCGCCGGTAGTGACTGTCATGGGCCACGTTGACCACGGTAAGACCCGCCTCCTTGACGCCATCCGCAACTCCAACGTTGTGGCCGGCGAGCATGGTGGCATCACCCAGCACATTGGTGCTTACCAGATCAGCCACGTCCACGAAGGCACTCCGCGCGACATCACCTTCATCGATACCCCGGGTCACGAGGCGTTCACCGCCATGCGTGCCCGTGGTGCGAAGGTCACGGACATCGCGATCCTGGTGGTCGCAGCCGACGACGGCGTCATGCCGCAGACGGTTGAAGCGTTGAACCACGCCCAGGCCGCCGAGGTGCCGATTGTGGTTGCCGTGAACAAGATCGACAAGGAAGGCGCCAACCCTGACAAGGTCAAGGGCCAGCTGACCGAGTACGGCCTGGTTCCCGAGGAATACGGTGGCGACACCATGTTCGTGGAGGTCTCTGCCCGCCAGAACCTCAACATCGACGAACTGATCGAAGCCGTCCTCCTCACCGCGGACGCTGCCCTGGACCTGCGTGCCAACCCGGACAAGGACGCTCGAGGCATTGCCATCGAAGCGAACCTGGACAAGGGCCGCGGTTCCGTGGCCACCGTCCTGGTGCAGTCCGGTACCTTGGCCGTCGGCGACACGATCGTTGCCGGCACGGCCCACGGCCGTGTCCGTGCGATGTTCGACGAGAACGGCGAGGCACTCGATGTCGCCCTGCCGTCCCGCCCCGTCCAGGTCCTCGGCCTGTCCAACGTGCCGCGTGCAGGTGACACCTTCCTGGTGACGCCGGATGAGCGCACGGCCCGCCAGATCGCCGAGAAGCGTGAAGCTGCGGACCGTAACGCCGCCCTGGCCAAGCGCCGCAAGCGCATCAGCCTGGAAGACTTCGACCAGGCCGTCGCCGAAGGCAAGATCGACACCCTCAACCTCATCCTCAAGGGTGACGTTTCCGGTGCCGTGGAAGCCCTCGAAGACGCCCTGCTCAAGATCGACGTGGGAGACGACGACGTTCAGCTCCGTGTCATCCACCGCGGTGTGGGTGCCATCACGCAGAACGACGTCAACCTGGCGACGGTGGACAACGCCATCATCATCGGCTTCAACGTCAAGCCTGCCGAGCGTGTGGCCGAACTGGCCGACCGCGAAGGCGTGGACATGCGCTTCTACTCCGTCATCTACGCAGCAATCGATGACATCGAGATGGCCCTCAAGGGCATGCTCAAGCCGGAGTACGAGGAAGTCCAGCTGGGTACCGCCGAGGTCCGCGAAGTGTTCCGTTCCTCCAAGTTCGGCAACATCGCCGGCTCGATCGTCCGCACGGGCATCATCCGCCGTAACACGAAGGCACGCGTCAGCCGCGACGGCAAGGTCATCGGTGACAACCTCACCGTCGAGACCCTCAAGCGGTTCAAGGACGACGCCACCGAAGTCCGTACCGACTTCGAGTGTGGTATTGGCCTGGGTTCGTACAACGACATCTCCGAAGGCGACATCATCGAGACCTTCGAGATGCGCGAGAAGCCGCGCGTCTAGGTTCCGTTCGGAGCGGGTCCGCCAGGGTTTCCCGGCGGGCCCGTTCCGTTCCCGTTTCTACTTTCCAGGAGGAAGTCATGGCTGATCCGGCACGCGCTGCCAAGTTGGCACAACGGATCAAGGTGGTGGTTGCCGAGGCACTCGGCCGTCGGGTCAAGGACCCGCGGGTCGAGCCCATCACCGTAACCGACGCCCGCGTCACCAACGATCTCCAGCACGCCACCGTCTACTACACGGTGTTCGGCGACGAGGTTGCCCACGCGGACGCTGCGAAGGCCTTGGAGAAGGCCAAGGGTGTCCTGCGGCAGGAAGTTGGCCGCAACATCACTGTGCGGCTGACGCCCACCCTCGAATTCGTGGCCGACCAGATTCCGGTCAACGCCTCGAACCTTGAGGAACTGCTGCGCGAGGCCAAGCGCCGCGACGCCGAAGTAGCCGCCTTGGCTGCGGGGGCAAAGCACGCGGGCGAGGCCGATCCCTACAAGGGCGACTCCGCGCACGAGATCGACGAAGACGACTTCGACGAAGAGGACACCGACCTCTCCGACGACGACGACCTCGACGAGGACGCCAACCGCTAGCAAACACCGCGAACGGCCGGTTCCCGTGCAGGGAACCGGCCTTTCTGCTGCCCGGCATCGCTAAGATCGGAGCATGTCGGCTCACAGTGACCAGCAGCGGAACGAATACCTTGAACGTGCCATCGGGCTTGCCGTCCGCAACGTATCCGACGGCGGTGGGCCCTTTGGCGCCGTCGTGGTGACGCCGGATGGCGCAGTGCATGAGGGAGTGAACCGTGTCACCCGGGACAACGATCCTACGGCCCACGCGGAGGTCGTAGCGATCCGCAGGGCAGCGGCGGAGACCCGAACCTTCGATCTCAGCGGTTCGGTGCTCTATGCCAGTTGCGAACCGTGCCCGCTCTGCCTGTCCGCCACCCTATGGGCCAGGATCGGTCGCGTGTACTTTGCCGCGGACCGGCACGGTGCCGCGCGTGCGGGCTTCGACGACGCCCTGTTCTATGAATACTTCGCCGGGGAACGCCCCGAGCTGCTCCCCGTGGAGCATTCGCCTTTGGCCTCCGCCGACTCGCCTTTCGACGCGTGGCGGAGCCACGCCGGACGCACCGGCTACTGAACGCCCGACGGCGGCGTCCCGGTTCAGCAGCCCCGTGCCACTTACGCCCGGGCAGGCAGGCGGGAGACGCCGTCGAGCAGCTCCGCCTGGCTGCCGCACAAGGCAATCCTGATCCAGCCTTCGCCAATTGACCCGAAAGCCGTCCCGGGTGCGAAGGCGACGCCGGACTCGGCCAGGAAGCTGCGCACCCACGCCCGGACGTTGCCGCCGCTCACATGGGACACATCGGCCCACAGGTAGAAGGCGCCCTGGGCTCCCAGGAACGGAATTCCCTTGGCCGCAAGGATGGCCGAGGCCGCGTCGCGGTTGCCCCGGTAGTGCCTTTGCGCTTCTTCGACGTAGTCCTGCGGGCCGGTCAGAGCCGCCAGGGCCGCGTACTGGGACGGCGAAGCGACGCAGGAGACGATCGACTCCATCACGTTGTTCATGGTCTTCTCCAACCCCGGCGGACAGACCAGTGCGCCGATGCGCAGGCCCGTCAGCCCGTAGGTCTTGGACAACGTCAAAGACGTAAAGACCCTCGCCTTGCCTGGAGCGTCGCTGTCGAAGCGGGCCGGACTCACGTGCGGTACGTCGAATGTGAAGGCCTCGTAGCATTCGTCGGAGATGACCCACAGGTCATGCTTGGCAGCCAATTCCACCAACTGGCGCATCGCGTCCTCGCCGATCACCGCGCCCAGGGGGTTGGACGGCGAGTTCAGCATCAGCACCTTGGTGCGCGGCGAAATAAGTGCCTCGATGTCCTCGATATGCGGCTGGAAGTCGTTCTCCGGATACAACGGATAGCGCACGGGGACCGCATGCAGGAGGTGGCTCGTCATGGCGAAGGTGGGGTAGCCGGGGTTCGGAATCAGGATTTCGTCGCCGGGCGCAAGGAGCATGCTCATCACGAAGTGCAGGCCCTGCTGGGCGCCGTCCACCACGTAGACCCGTTCAGCGCCTACGTCCACGTGCTGTTGTGCCCGGAACCTTGCGGCGAACGCTTCGCGCAGTGCCGGGATGCCGGCGTTGGGAGTGTAGTTGGTCTCATCCCGGTCCAGGCAAGCGATTCCGGCATCCAGGACGTGCCGGGCCAGCGGAAACCCCGGTTCGCCGATGCTCAGGACAATCGCGCCGGGAGTGGACCACGCCGCCTCGGTGATTTCGCGGATCTGGTTCACGGGGACGTCGCGGACGTGCTCGGCAAGCTCAGGCATGGGAGCCATCCTAGCCACCCATATACTGGTAAGCGTGCTTTCTGGACTGGTGATCGTTGACAAACCGCAGGGATGGACCAGCCATGATGTGGTTGGACGGATGCGGCGGCTGGCCGGTACCCGGAAAGTGGGCCATGCAGGCACGCTCGACCCCATGGCTACCGGAGTCCTGGTGATCGGGATCAACAAGGCCACCCGCCTGTTGACGTACATCGTGGGCACGTCCAAGACCTACACCGCCACCATCCGGCTGGGCGAAAGCACCATCACCGACGACGCTGAAGGCGAAGTCACCGAGGCCCGCAGCGCCGCGGACATCACCGATGACGCGATCGCCTCAGGTGTAGTGGCCCTGACCGGCCCCATCCAACAGGTGCCCAGCAGCGTCAGCGCCATCAAGGTCAACGGCGAGCGTTCCTACGCCCGCGTGCGCTCCGGCGAGGAAGTAAAGCTGGCCGCCCGGCCGGTGACCATCCACCGTTTTGAGGTCCACGGCATGGAAAAGATCGACGGCGGCAGGGTAGTGGACGTCTACGTCACCGTGGAGTGCTCGTCCGGCACGTACATCCGTGCCCTGGCCCGCGACCTCGGGAACGCGCTGGGCGTGGGGGGACACCTCACAGCGCTGCGCCGCACACAGGTGGGTCCGTACGGCATCGAGCAGGCGCGGACCCTTGAACAACTGGCCGATGAGCTTGACGTGCTGGAGATGTCCGTCGCTGCACGGGCTTTGATGCCCAACCGCGACCTCACCGAGGACGAAACCACCGAGATTTCCTTTGGCCGCCGGATTGCCGCCGGACCGGGTGCCGGTTCCGCCAACGCTGCTACGGTCGAGAATCCCGCCGCAGCCTTCGCGCCGTCGGGTGAGCTTGTTGCGCTCCTCGCCGATGCCGGAAGTTTCGCCAAACCCGTCCTGGTCTTTGCTCCGGGCACGGGTCCGGGGACAAGTGCCGGAGCGGGAACCGGGACGGGCAAATAACCATGGACTGGTATTTCTACTCCATCCTGATCGTCGGGCTGGTTTCCACCATCACATGCGTAGTGGCCGGCCTGTTGAAGAAGGCTCCCAACGATGTCACCATCTTTTCGGTGCTGGCCGTCGAAGCCGCATTGCTGGTGTACCTCGTCGGCTCGATCGTCCGTGTTGCCTTGGGGGAGCAGATGGCGGGGGAGCCCTGGGAATTCTGGGGCTACCTCATCACCGCGCTCATGATCCCGCTGGGCGCCGTGTACTGGTCCATCCTCGAAAGAACCCGGTGGAGCAACTTTGTCCTGGCTGCCGTGGGCGTCACCGCCCTGGTCATGGCGGCGCGTATGAACCAGATCTGGTACTGACCTTGAAAGAAGAACACGACGTGACTGGAACCGAGACCGAAGCCTCCGGAAAGCAGAAGAAGGACACCCGCAACACGGGTCCGGGCCGTTTGCTGATCGCGGTCTACGCCGTCTTTGCCCTCTCGGCCACGGCCCGCGCCGGGTACCAGATCGCCACCAAGTTCTCCGAGGCCCCCTTGGCGCACATCCTTTCGGCCTTCGCCGCCCTGGTGTACATCGTGGCCACCATTTCTCTGGCCAAGCCCGGACGGACCTGGTTCAAGGTGTCCTTGACCGCCGTGCTGGTGGAACTCGTGGGCGTCCTGGTGGTGGGGGCCGTGAGCCTCTTCGATCCGGTGGCGTTCCCGCACGATACTGTGTGGTCCCTCTTTGGCCGCGGCTACGGTTTCGTCCCCCTGGTCCTCCCTGTGCTGGGCCTGCTCTGGCTGAACCGCCGCCGGCCCTCCTGATCCGCGGCCGTCCCTCAGCAGTGGGGCATTGCGGGTAACCTTAGAATGTTCCGGCGCCGGATGGTTGCCGGGTGCAACGAAAATCAGCAGTAAAAGGCGAGGTTGATGGTCCACATCTGGAACGATCCCACTGAAGTCCCCGCGGACTTCGGACCGACTGTCGTCACCATCGGCAACTTTGACGGCGTCCATCGGGGACACCAGCACGTACTCGCCCAACTGACCCGGACGGCCAGGCGCCACGGCATTCCTGCCGTCGCTGTCACGTTCGATCCCCATCCGGCACAGGTGCACCGGCCTGAGTCCGCGCCCGAGCTCATCATGGGCCTCCAGGACAAGCTCGACGCCCTTGGATCCACGGGTGTGGATGCCGTCCTGGTCATGAAGTACACGCTTGACCTTGCGGCCATGACGCCCTTGGAATTCGTCCGGGACATCCTGGTGGACGGCCTCCGCGCAGCCCACGTGGTGGTGGGGCACGATCTCCGCTTCGGTGCGGGCAACGTGGGCGACGTGGACACCATGCAGGAACTCGGCGACGAGTTGGGCTTCAGCGTACAGGTGGTCAACGAGTTCGGCGCGGGAGGCTTCCCGGTGCATCACGACGGCGATGCCGACCGCCGTTGTTCTTCCACCTGGGTGCGTGATGCCTTGGCCGAAGGCGACGTCGTCACGGCGGCCGCTGTGCTGGGCCGGCCGCACCGCATGCGCGGCGAAGTGGTCCATGGTGCCGCCCGTGGCCGTGACCTTGGCTTCCCCACGGCCAACCTGGCCCACGATTCCACCGGCTACGTACCCGCTGACGGGATCTACGCAGGGTGGCTGATCGACCAGGCAGGCACCCGGTGGCCGGCCGCGATTTCCGTAGGTTCCAACCCCACCTTCGACGGCGTGAGCCGGCAGGTGGAGGCCCACGTGATAGATCGTCCACACGAGAAAGTGGAGGATTTCAACCTCTACGGACAGACCGTGGCAGTGGAATTCACCCAGCGACTGCGCGGCATGGTGGCCTACCGGGGGCCGGAGGCGCTGGTGGAACAGATGAACCTCGACGTTGCCCAGGCCCACGAGCTTCTGGCCCAACGCTAGCGCTTTCGACAACACCGCTTACCTGCCGGTAAACTGATGAATGGTTCCGGCCGCAGTCCGTGGCAGCTGGACCTGTTTTTATGTGCGGTGACGCACTGGAAGCAACCCGTCAGCGAGGCGCTGCATCGGGAAGCACGGCACAACTCTAGGAGTTCACGTGGCACTTGACGCCGCTGTAAAGCAGTCCATCATCAAGGAATACGCAACCTCTGAAGGCGACACCGGTTCGCCCGAGGTACAGGTTGCAGTCCTGACCCAGCGGATCAAGGATCTGACTGAGCACATGAAGGCGCACAAGCACGACTTCCACACCCAGCGCGGCCTGCTCGCACTGGTTGGTCGCCGCAAGCGCATGCTTTCCTACCTGAAGGACACCGACATCGCCCGCTACCGTTCGCTCATCGAGCGTCTCGGCCTGCGCCGCTAGTCTGCCTTTCGGGCGGCCCGGTCCCTTGCGGAACGGGCCGCCTTCTTCAACAACTAAAAACAGGAATCAACCGCATCGCGCATTCGCGGTCCTCGGTAGTGATTCCCGGGATGGGCACCGGAGACGGTGCAGCCCGTGGGTCTCGATCGATGACCGGGTGTAGTACAGGCCAGTAATAAAGAAGGGGCCTGGGTTGATGCGGCGGACTTCCGCTAACAGAAACGGAGGTGACTCTCATGGAGGGTCCCGAAATCCAGTTCTCCGAAGCGATCATTGACAACGGCCGTTTCGGCAAGCGCGTCATCCGCTTCGAAACCGGCCGCCTTGCAAAGCAGGCCGCCGGCGCTTCGATGGTCTACATCGATGACGACACCGCACTCCTCTCCGCCACCACCGCGGGCAAGCAGCCGCGTGAAGGCTTCGACTTCTTCCCGCTGACGGTCGACGTCGAAGAGCGCATGTACGCCGCGGGCCGCATCCCGGGCTCGTTCTTCCGCCGCGAAGGCCGTCCGTCCACCGAGGCCATCCTGGCTTGCCGCCTCATGGACCGCCCGCTGCGCCCGGCCTTCGTCAAGGGCCTCCGCAACGAAGTCCAGATCGTCGTCACCGTCCTGGCCATCAACCCGGACGAGCTCTACGACGTCGTTGCCATCAACGCATCCTCCATGTCCACGCAGCTTTCCGGCCTGCCGTTCTCCGGCCCGATCGGTGGCGTGCGCGTTGCCCTCATCGCCGACGAGCAGGGTTCGCAGTGGGTGGCCTTCCCCAAGCACTCGCAGCTTGAGAACGCTGTCTTCAACATGGTTGTCGCCGGCCGCATCGCAGGCGACGACGTCGCGATCATGATGGTCGAAGCCGAAGCCACGGACAACTCCTGGAACCTCATCAAGGAACAGGGCGCAACCGCTCCCACCGAAGAGGTTGTTTCCGAGGGCCTCGAGGCTGCCAAGCCGTTCATCAAGGCTTTGTGCGAGGCACAGGCCGACCTGGCTGCACGCGCCGCCAAGCCCACCGTGGAGTTCCCCGTCTTCCTCGACTACCAGGATGACGCCTACGCCGCTGTGGAAGCTGCCGCCGCCGACAAGCTGGCTGCCGTCTTCCAGATCGCCGACAAGCAGGATCGCGACAACGCCTCGGACGAGCTCAAGGATGAAGTCCTCGGCGCACTCGCCGCAGATTTCGAAGGCCGCGAGAAGGAGCTTTCCGCTGCTTTCCGTTCGGTCACCAAGCACGTTGTGCGCCAGCGGATCCTCAAGGACCAAATCCGCATCGACGGCCGTGGCCTGACGGACATCCGCCAGCTGACAGCCGAGGTGGAGGTCCTTCCCCGCGTTCACGGTTCGGCCATCTTCGAACGCGGCGAGACCCAGATCATGGGTGTCACCACGCTGAACATGCTCAAGATGGAGCAGCAGATCGATTCGTTGTCGCCGGTTACGCGCAAGCGCTACATGCACAACTACAACTTCCCGCCGTACTCCACCGGTGAGACGGGCCGCGTTGGCTCCCCGAAGCGCCGCGAAATCGGCCACGGTGCCCTCGCTGAGCGCGCCCTGGTTCCGGTCCTGCCCACCCGCGAAGAGTTCCCCTACGCCATCCGCCAGGTCTCCGAGGCACTGGGCTCCAACGGCTCCACCTCCATGGGCTCGGTCTGCGCCTCCACCCTGTCCATGCTCAACGCAGGTGTGCCCCTGAAGGCCGCTGTTGCCGGTATCGCCATGGGCCTGGTTTCCGACCAGGTTGACGGCCAGACCCGCTACGCAGCACTGACGGACATCCTCGGCGCCGAAGACGCCTTCGGCGACATGGACTTCAAGGTTGCCGGTACGTCCGAGTTCGTCACGGCCATCCAGCTGGACACCAAGCTCGACGGCATCCCCGCTTCCGTGCTGGCAGCAGCCCTGAAGCAGGCCCGCGAAGCCCGCCTCCACATCCTCGAGGTCATCAACGCAGCGATCGACACCCCGGACGAGCTCTCCGAGTTCGCACCGCGCGTCATCGCAGTGAAGATCCCCGTTGACAAGATCGGCGAGGTCATTGGCCCCAAGGGCAAGATGATCAACCAGATCCAGGAAGACACCGGCGCGGACATCTCCATCGAAGATGACGGCACCGTGTACATCGGCGCCACCAACGGTCCTTCCGCAGACGCTGCGCGTTCGGCCATCAACGCCATCGCCAACCCGCAGGTTCCGGAAATCGGCGAGCGCTACCTGGGTACGGTCGTCAAGACCACCACCTTCGGCGCTTTCGTTTCCCTGACCCCGGGCAAGGACGGCCTGCTGCACATCTCCGAACTCCGCAAGCTGGCCAACGGCAAGCGCGTGGACAACGTGGAGGACGTCGTTTCCGTGGGCCAAAAGGTCCAGGTTGAGATCACCAAGATCGACGACCGTGGCAAGCTGTCCCTCTCCCCGGTTGTTGCCGAGGAAGAAGGCGCTTCCGAGGACGCTCCGGCCGAGGCCGCTGAGGCATCCGCAGAGTAGTCTGCAAAGCAGTACCCTGAAGGGGCCGGTGGGCTTAAAGGTCCACCGGCCCTTCCGGCTTATCTGAAAGGTTTGAATGACTGTCGTACCCCTGCCCCTGCAGCAGACGCTTCCCGGCGGCGAATTGATCCATGGCGCCGAGGGCGGTTCCGTCGTGCGGCGCTCGGTCCTTCCCGGCGGCGTGCGTGTCCTCACGGAAGCGATGCCGGGGCAGCGTTCGGCCACGATCGGTTTTTGGGTGGCAGTAGGTTCGCGGGATGAGGCCGAGGGCCAGCATGGCTCCACCCACTTCCTGGAGCACCTTCTGTTCAAGGGGACCAAGCGCCGCACCGCCCTGGAAATCGCCTCGGCCTTCGACGAAGTTGGCGGCGAATCCAACGCGGCGACGGCCAAGGAAAGCACGTGCTACTTCGCGCGGGTCCTGGACACCGACCTGCCGATGGCCATCGACGTGATCGCGGACATGATCACCGGTGCCGTCCTGGATCCTGCCGAACTCGAGCAGGAACGGGACGTCATCCTCGAGGAAATCGCCATGGACAGCGACGACCCCACGGATGTGGCCCACGAGAAGTTCGTGGCAGCGGTCCTGGGCAACCACCCGTTGGCCCGTCCCATAGGTGGAACCCCGGACGCCATCAAGGCCGTGGCCAGGGACTCGGTGTGGGCGCACTACCAGCGGTATTACCGCCCCGAAGAACTCGTCATTACGGCAGCCGGTGGCTTGGACCACGACGTCGTTTGCGAGCTGGTGCAGAAAGCACTCGAATCGGCGGGCTGGGAGCTGGACACCGCAGCCGCTCCCGTGGACCGCCGCGCCACGGATCGCGCCGTCATCACCGGGACTGCCGGCCTCCACGTGGTCAAGCGTCCCGTGGAGCAGGCCAACATCATCATGGGCTGCCCCACGATCGTGGCCACCGATGACCGGCGGTTCGTGATGAGCGTGCTCAATGCCGTCCTTGGCGGCGGAATGTCCTCGCGCCTGTTCCAGGAAATCAGGGAGAAGCGCGGACTCGTCTACTCCACCTATTCCTTCACGGCTGCCTATGCCGATGCTGGCTACTTCGGCATGTACGCCGGCTGCACACCGTCCAAGGTCACCCAGGTCCTGGAACTCCTGGGCGTGGAACTGGATAAATTGGCTGCCGATGGAATCACGGAAGAAGAATTGCGCAAGGCCGTAGGCCAGCTCAGTGGAGGGATAGTCCTGGCCCTGGAAGACACCGGCTCCCGGATGTCCCGCCTGGGCCGGGCTGAACTGGTCTCCGGAGAATTCCAGGACATTGACGAGACCCTGGACCGGATCAAGGCCGTCACGGTGGATGAAGTGCAGGAACTCGCCCGCGAACTCGCCGCAGCTCCCCGGACCATCACCGTCGTCGGGCCTTTCGAAGAGAACGAGACCTTCGGCCTCCAGGCCGTGTGACCCTCTGGACTCAGGACTTCCGGCAAGGCAGCATGATCACACGATCATGCTGCCTTGTCCTTTAGGGCCGAGTACTTTAAGGCCGAACGTTGGAGTCGCCATGGACCAGCCATCCCGGGATCATCCGGACGCCGGACGCGCTGCTGGACTGCTGCGCCCGTTCATCGGGCATTGGCGCGGACTGACCGAGATTGCGTCTTCGCCCTGGGGTCCGGCGCGCACTGCGGAAGCCGAGGTGGTTTTCACCGTGGCAGCCGGGGGACATGCGGTGGTGCAGAGCTACCGCCATCGGGAACCCGATGGCACCCACCTGGAGGGGCACGGCATGTTCACGGTGGACCCAAGCCACGGTGGCACGTTGTGGTACTACGTGGACAGCATGGGCCGGCCGCCCGCGGCGCCCGTGCGGGGACTGTGGTCAGCGGGCGTGTTGACCTTGGAACGCAGGACGGACGACGGCGTGGCCCGCCACACCTTCCGCATCGAGGACGATGTCCTGGTGCACACCGCGGAGCTCCGGCTGGAAGCGAAGCGAGGGGAGGGCAGGCCCGCATTCAGGCCGCTGTTGAAAAGCGTCTTCCGGAGGGACTGAGCCTCAGCCGCCTGCAAAGGGGGGCAGGACATCAATGATGTCATCGGCGCCCAGCGGCACCGCATGGTCCCGGACAGCCACTTCGTTGCGCAGGAAGCTGCTGCGCGCCACAACCCGGGACAATGACGGAGTGCCTTCCGGCGGCCGCGGACGTTCGACGGCGAGTGCCGCTTCCAGCAGTGCCTCCAGACTGGTGCCTTCCGGCAGTTCGTGGATTTCTTCTTCGAGTCCCGCTGCCGCGCGTGCGGCCGCGAAGTAACGGACGAGCAAGGGTTCAGCCTCCGATTGCACTCATGCTGCGGTCCGGCTGCACGAAGTCGGGTGCACCCAGTCCGGTGTGGTCCATGCCGTGGGCCTTTGGTTTGACCCACATGGCGTCCTGCCAACGTTCCGCGAGCTGTTGGTCCGTGGCGCCCTGGCGGAGGAGGCCCAGCAGGTCGAACTCTTCGTGGGAGAACAGGCAGCTCATGATCTTGCCTTCGGCGGTGATGCGGGTGCGCCGGCAGTCGGCGCAGAAGGGCTCCGTGACCGAGGCGATGATACCTACGGTGCCCAGGACCGGACCGGTGGCTTCACCGGAAGCCGCGTCCCGGCGTCGTACTTCAAAACGCTCGGCAGGCGCGCCGTCGCGTTCGCGGGGATCGGCACTGAGCACGAAGCGCTCGGACATCAACCCGCGGATCTCGACCGCCGTGATCATGTTGCGCCGGGTCCAGCCGTGGTCCGCGTCCAAGGGCATCTGCTCGATGAACCGCAGCTCGTAGCCGCGGTCCAGGGCCCAGGCGAGGAGGTCCGGGGATTCGGCGTCGTTGATTCCCCGCATCAGCACGGCGTTCAGCTTCACCGGTCCCAGGCCCGCTGCCCAGGCGGCATCCACGCCGGCCAGGACCCGGTCCAGGAAAGGCCGGCGCGTCAGTTTGGTGAACGTTTCCTCGTGCAGGGAATCGAGGGAGACATTGATGCGGGTCAGGCCGGCGGCCTTCAGTGCTTTGGCCTTCTTGTCGAGGCCAACACCATTGGTGGTCATCGAGATGGGCAGGTCCGGATGCCCGCTGCGCAAGGCCGTGATGATCTCCACGAGGTCCGCTCGGACCAGGGGCTCGCCGCCCGTAAGCCGCAGTTCCCGCACGCCCAAGGCTTCTACGCCCACGCGGACAATGCGGACGATCTCATCCTTGGTCATGACGGCCTGCTTGGAAAGCCACTCCAGGCCCTCCGCGGGCATGCAGTAGGTGCACCTCAGGTTGCATTTGTCGGTCAGGGACAACCGCATGTCAGTGGCACGGCGGCCGTAGCGGTCCCAGAGCCCGGCAGGCGTGCCGGCCGGACGCGGCGGCGGTACCGGACCCGCGCCGTTCCCTCCGGGAAGCGGCGGCATCCCCAGCTGAACACTCATATATCAAGGCTACGGCAAGCGGACGTGATCCGTGACACCGGCCACTTCGCAGTCCACGCATTGGACCTGTCCGCGCAGTCATATCCGGCTGGTACAGCCAGTTCTTACGGAATCCGTACGCTTGCCGTCCGCGGCCCGGATTCGGGTGCTGCGCCCGGGCAGCGAACCTATGCTGAAAGCGTGACCATGCAATCGGCAGCACCAGCGGCGGAAACCGGAAACCGCCGCATCCTCCTGGTGGAGGATGAAGAGACCATCGCCGGAGTGGTCCGTGACTATCTGTTGAAAGCAGGCTTCCAGGTTGATATCGCCGGGGACGGCTTCACGGCCCTCAAGCTCGCGGCGGGCCGGCAGCCGGACCTGGTCATCCTCGACCGGATGCTGCCTGGGCTCGACGGCGTGGAAGTCTGCCGCCGGCTGCGTTTGAGCATGAGCGTGCCCGTCATCATGGTGACGGCCCTCGGCACTGAAGACGACCGGATACTGGGCCTGGAAATGGGAGCGGACGACTACGTGACCAAGCCGTTTTCGCCGCGTGAGCTCGTTCTCCGCGTGAAATCAGTGCTTCGCCGAAGCGTCAAGGAGTACGCGCCCGAACCCACCGTGGAGCTGGCCGGGTTCGTCCTGGACCCGGCATCCCGAACGGTCACCCACCACGGGACACCCTTGACGTTGACCGTGCGGGAATTCGATCTCCTGGCGTTCCTGCTCCGGAGGCCCAACCAGGTCTTCAGCCGTGAGGAGCTCATCAAGGCTGTTTGGGGGTGGGACTTCGGGGACCTCTCCACGGTGACGGTCCATGTGCGCCGGCTCCGCGAAAAGATCGAGGACAACCCCACCAAACCCGAACTGCTCAAGACGGTGTGGGGCGTCGGCTACCGCTTCGATTCAGGAGACGGCCTTGCAGGGCAATGAACTGGCCACCATCCTCGCATGGGTGCTTCTCTGGGCCGTGGTGATCGGCACGGCCACCCTGTTCCTGCTCCGCGCCCTGCGGCGGGCCTCGGTCCTGGCACAGATTTGCCTGGTGGTGGTGGCAACCGTCGCCGTGCTTGTGGCGGGCATGGTCAGCGTCTTCAATGCCATGTTCATCTCCGCCCGGGACCTCGAAGTCATGTGGTACATCCTTGCCATGGCCTCCGTGGTCGCGGTGACGTTGTCCCTCATGCTGGGCGCCGGGGTGTCACGGAACGCCGCCCGGCTGGTGGACGCCGCCCGCAGGCTGGGCCGTGGGGAAACCCTGGAGGCCGCGGACAGCCAGCACAAGGCCGCCCCCGCCATGACGTCCGAGCTGGCCGGACTCGCGCAGGAACTGGAGGCCAGCAGCAGGCGCCTGGCGGAGTCACGGGAACGCGAAGCCGCGATCGAGACCGCCCGCCGGGAACTGGTCTCCTGGATTTCCCACGATCTGCGGACTCCGCTGGCCAGCATGCGCGCCATGACAGAGGCCCTGGAAGACGGCATGGCCTCGGACGTTTCCGCCTACTACCGGAAGATCATCGGCCAAACCGAGCAGATGACTGCCATGGTCAACGACCTCCTCGAGTTGTCGAAAATCCAGGCCGGCTCGCTGCAGTTGCGTGCCGAGCCCCTGGACCTCTACGACCTCGTGAGTGATGCCTTGTCCGATGTAGCTCCCTTGGCGGCGAAACGCGGCATCACGCTGGACGGCGGTGGCGACCGGGAATGCATGGCAGTCGCTGACGGTCCAAGCGTGGCAAGGGCGCTCCGGAACGTCCTGCTGAACGCCATCATCTACAGCAAGCCTGATACCGACGTGCATGTGACCGTGGGCCGGGACGATGGCCACGCGGTGGTTGCCGTGCAGGACCGTTGCGGGGGAATCCCGGCCGAAGACCTGCCGCACCTGTTCGAGACCGGTTGGCAGAAGGACCCCGCCCGGGGGAGCGCAGCCGGACGGCAGGGGAGTTACAGCGGGGCCGGGATTGGTTTGAGCATGGTGGCAGGGATCGTGAAAGCCCACGGAGGCCGTGTCAGCGTGGAAAACGTCGACGGCGGTTGCCGCTTTGCGCTCTCACTGCCGGCAGGCGGAGGTACTGCAGCGAACAATGTCCAGGGAGGGACTTCATGAGCAGAAGGGCCGGAAGCTGGGCAGCCGGGGCAGGAGTTGTTGCCGGTGCCGCCGGGATCGCCGCAGGGGAGCTCACTGCAGGCTTGCTGAGTCCGTTGGTCTCGCCGGTCACTGCACTGGGCGGCGCGGTGATCGATGCCGTTCCCCCGGGAGTGAAGGACTTTGTGATTCAGCTTTTCGGAACGGCAGACAAGATTGTGCTGGTTGCCTCGATTGTGCTCGTGGCTGCAGTCCTTGCCGCCGTAGCAGGCGTGCTGGAACGCCGTCGGAAGGGCCTGGGACTGGCCTTGGCCGGCCTCGCGGGCATCGCCGGGCTCACGGCCGTCCTGACGCGGGCCCAATCCACGCCGCAAGCCGGGTTTGCCCCGATCGTTGCCGCCGTGGTGACCATGGTGTTGCTCCGGACGCTCGTGCGGCGGCTGGTGGAATGGGCTCCGACGGAGGACCCGAAGGAGCCTGCCGGCGAGCCGGGACCGCTGGCGCGCCGCAGCTTCCTCAATGCCATGGCCGTGACCTCCATAGCCGCTGCCGTGGCCGGCGTCGTCACAGTGGTCCTCACCCGGGCCGCCGCGGTCGCCTCGGGCTTCCGTGATTCGCTGACGCTGCCGTCCGCCGTGACCGCACCGCAGCCGGTCCCCGCTGGAGCCTCCCTGGCCGTTGACGGCATCAGCCCCTTGGTTACCCCCAACCAGGACTTCTACCGGATCGACACTGCCTTGACCGTTCCGGCCATTGATCCACCGTCCTGGAAGCTTAAAGTGACGGGAATGGTGGAACGGGAAGTCGAGATCGATTTCGCCACGCTGCTCACCAAACCCATGACGGCCCGGCACATCACCATCGCGTGCGTCTCCAACGAGGTGGGCGGAGAGTTGATCGGCAACGCACTGTGGCTCGGCTGGCCGGTCCGTGAACTCCTGGCCATGGCAGGCCCCCAACCCGGAGCGGACATGGTGCTCTCCACGAGCAATGACGGGTGGACCGCAAGCACGCCGCTCGAAGCCCTCACCGATGACCGGGACGCCTTGCTGGCCGTGGGCATGAACGGGGAGCCGCTGCCCTTGGAGCACGGCTTCCCCGTCCGCATGATCGTGCCGGGACTCTACGGGTTCGTTTCGGCCACCAAGTGGCTCACCGAACTCAAAGTGACCCGTTTCGCCGACGACACCGCGTACTGGTCGACGCGCGGTTGGAGCGACCACGGGCCCATCAAGACGCAATCACGGATCGACGTACCCCGCAGTGGCCGGACGGCCAAGGCAGGAACAGTCCGGTTTGGCGGCGTAGCGTGGGCGCAACATCGTGGGATCAGCCGCGTGGAGCTGCGCGTCAACAGGGGAGCCTGGCAACAGGCCACGCTGGCAGCCGGGATCTCCAACGACACGTGGTACCAGTGGCAACTGGGAATCGACCTGGCGCAAGGAGACTACGAGGTCCAGGTCCGGGCCACCGACGTGACCGGAGAGCCCCAAAGCGAAAACCGGGCCCCCGTGGCCCCCGACGGAGCCACCGGCTACCACACGATCAACCTGAAGGTGGCTTGAGGCCCTACTCTGGGTAGGTCCGGACAACTCCGGATCCCAAGCGTGCAAACTGCGCAACCACAGGAGGACCTCCGTGCCCAGATCTGTTGCCGACCACCGCGCCGCGGTGGTGGAACTGCTCACTGCCCGGCTGGTGGACCGGACCCGGCCCGCCGGCAAGGCTGCCGTCCAGGACCACGGCAGCGAAACCGTCCCTTTGCTGGCGGCGCTCGGCCGGGCGCTCGCCGTCGACCTCCACGCCCCGCGCTCCCTGCCGCCCTTCGACAACTCCCAGATGGATGGTTTCGCCGTCCGGACCTCTGATCTTTCCGATGGCGGTGCGGTGCTGAAAGTGGCAGCTCCGATCCCGGCCGGCGCGGCCCCCGAAGCGATGCTGCCCGGCTTTGCGGTGCCCATCATGACCGGAGCCATGATCCCGGAGGGTGCCGATGCTGTGGTGCCCATCGAGAAGGCGGTCCCGGACACCTTCCCTGCGCCGGGTGCCGACAACGCCGAGGTCCGGCTTCCGGCCACGGCCCCCGGTACGTTCATCCGGAACGTGGGCAGCGACATTACCGAGGGCCAGCTCGCCCTGGCGGCCGGCACGCAGCTGGGCCCGGCGCAACTGGGATTGCTCGCGGCGTTCGGACTGGCCACGGTGGACGTTCGCCGGCCCTTCCGCGTCCTCCTGGTGACCACGGGCGACGAAGTGGTTGAACCGGGGCAGTCCCTCACTGCGGGAAAAATCTTCGATTCCAACGGCACGCTGCTGGAAGCCTCCATGCGGCAGGCCGGCCTCGAGGTGGTTCGGACGGGGATCTCGGACGACCATCCCGAGTCGCTTCTCGCGGTTCTTCGCGGGCACGCCGGGCAGGTGGACCTGATTGTCACCACAGGTGGCGTCAGCAAGGGAGCCTATGAGGTAGTCCGCCAAGCCCTGGCTGCTGAAGACGTCGACTTCGTACCGGTAGCCATGCAACCCGGTGGCCCGCAAGGCATTGGCCGCTTCCAGGGCGTTCCGTTCCTGGGCTTCCCGGGCAACCCCGTCAGCTGCCTCGTCTCGTTTGAAATGTTCCTGCGCCCGGCACTGTCCCAGGTCCTGGGAACCCCGGCGCCGCGACCGGTCCAACACGCCCGCCTCGCGGCAGCCCTCACGTCGCCGGACGGCAAGCACCAGGTGCGGCGCGGCAGGCTTTCCGACGGCGTGCTCCACATGGAGGGCGGCGCGGGCTCGCACCTGGTCCATGCCTTGGCCCGCTCCAACGCCCTGGTCCAGATCCCGGCGAACGTCACGGAACTGCCCGAAGGCGCCGAAGTGGAAGTATGGGTACTGTGAACCACCTTTCCAACGAGCCGGGCGAGCTGACGCACCTCCGGCAGGACGGGACGGCCCAGATGGTGGACGTCTCCCACAAAGCAGTAACCACCCGCGAAGCCACAGCCACGGCGACCGTCCGCAGCACCCCGGAGGTGCTTGACCTGCTGGGCTCTGGCGGCCTTCCCAAGGGTGATGCGCTGGCCGTTGCCCGCGTGGCCGGAATCATGGCGGCGAAAAAGACTCCGGAACTGATCCCGCTCTGCCATCCCCTGCCGATTTCCAAGGTCACCATCGACTTTGAGCTGGACCCCGCGTCAGTGACCGTCATGGCGACCGTGAAGACCCGTGGGGTGACCGGCGTCGAAATGGAAGCGTTGACAGCCGCGTCCGTGGCGGCCCTGAGCGTCTACGACATGA
Source organism: Paenarthrobacter sp. NPDC018779 (assembly GCF_044391085.1). Taxonomy (NCBI): domain Bacteria; kingdom Bacillati; phylum Actinomycetota; class Actinomycetes; order Micrococcales; family Micrococcaceae; genus Paenarthrobacter; species Paenarthrobacter sp. NPDC018779. The sequence continues at coordinate 112,828 of NZ_JBIRZS010000007.1, forward strand.
TCAAGGCCGTGGACAAGCACGCCGTCCTGACGGACATCCATGTCCTGGCCAAGAGCGGCGGCAAGAGCGGCGACTGGAACATCACCGAACAGGGCGCCGCAGCCGAGCAGGAAGGTGCCGCCGAATGAGCGCGTGCGAGCCCAACGCCCACGGACCGCGGAAGGCCGGCGTCGTCATAGCCTCCACGCGGGCAGCGGCAGGCATCTACCGCGACGAGACCGGGCCCGTCATCCTGGACTGGCTGGCCGAGCACGGTTTCGAGACGTTCCCCACCATGGTTGTCCCTGACGGAGAGCCGGTTGGCGCAGCCCTGCGTGCCCTGCTGACCCAGCAACCCGCCGTCGTGATCACCAGCGGCGGTACGGGCCTCAGCCCGGACGACCGGACGCCGGAAATGACCCTGCCGCTCCTTGACCGGGAGATTCCGGGAATCATGGAGGGCATCCGCAGGGCGGGTGCCGCCAAGACGCCCATGGCCATGCTCAGCCGCGGCCACGCCGGGGCCGCCGGGCAGACGTTCATCATCAACCTGCCGGGCTCTCCGAAAGGCGTCATGGACGGCCTGGCCGTGCTCGATCCGCTGATCGGACACCTTTGCGAACAATTGGAAGGAAGCCATGCCCACTGAAACAGACTTCGAAGTAGTCAGCGCCGTGCTCAGTGCCGAGCCGATCTCCGTTGACCAGGCGATCGCCGCCGTCGAATCGGAGACCTCCGGGGCGGTGGTGAGCTTCAGCGGCGTGGTGCGCAACCACGACGCCGGCAAGGCCGTGGACCGGCTGGCCTACAGCGCCCATCCCACAGCGCACCGCACCATGACCGAGGTGGTGGAACAGCTGGTGGCCGAACATTCCGGGGAAGCCTCGCAGCCGGTGCGCATTTGGGCAGCCCACCGGATTGGCACGTTGGAAGTGGGCGATCCCGCACTCGTGTGCGCTGTTGCCGCCGCCCACCGTGGGCAGGCTTTCGCGGTCTGCTCCGAACTCGTGGACCGGATCAAAGCGCAGGTTCCCATCTGGAAGGAACAATTCTTCAGCGACGGCACCGTCGAATGGGTGGGCGCCGGGGAGTAACCGTTCCTGGGCCTGCCCGCCCCGACGGTAGGCTTAAGGGCATGACCGAACAACTTGCCGTAGCAGTGCTGGGCGCCCACGGGCGCATGGGAATCGAGGCCGTGAAGGCAGTCGAGGCCGCCGAGGATATGAAGTTGGTGGCTGCCCTCGGCCGCAGTGATTCCCTCGAGACGCTGCTCGAGGCAGGTGCGCAGTACGTGGTTGACCTGACGGTTCCTGACACCACCGAGACCAACGTCCGCTTCGCCGTTGAGCACGGCATCCACGCCGTTGTGGGTACCACCGGCTGGGACGCCCAGCGTCTGGAATCGCTGGGCGAACTGCTGGAACAGAAGCCCGGTACCGGTGTCCTGATCGCTCCCAACTTTGCCTTGGGATCCGTCCTGGCATCGGCCTTTGCCGCCAAGGCGTCGCAGTACTTCGAATCCGTCGAAATCATCGAACTGCACCACCCGAACAAGGTGGATGCACCTTCCGGTACCGCCGTGCGCACCGCGCAGCTGATTGCCGAAGCACGCCAGGAGGCAGGCGTCCCGGCCAGCCCTGACGCCACGGAATCCGAGCTGGATGGTGCGCGGGGCTGCGACGTGGAAGGCGTCCGTGTGCACAGCGTCCGTCTTCGCGGCCTGGTGGCGCACCAGGAGGTGCTTTTCGGCGGTCCGGGTGAACAACTGACGCTTCGCCATGACTCGTTTGATCGCGCGTCGTTCATGCCCGGCGTGCTGCTTGGGCTGCGGAAAGTCGCCGCCCACCCCGGCCTCACCGTGGGACTGGACGGCTACCTGGATCTGGGGCTCTAGCACCGTGGGCAGTTTGTGGCAGGCGTTGAAGAAGAACCGCACCAAGATCTGGGTCGGCGCGATCACGCTGCTCCTGGTGCTGTACCTGGTGGTTTCGCTGCAGCGGTCCCTGCTGTTGCTGGGCGACCCCAACCTCGTTGCCAAGGGGATAGGCGCCGCATACCTGGTGTTGCCCGTTATCGGTGCCTGGGCTCTGATCCGGGAACTGCTGTTTGGTGCCCGGACTGAGCAAATGGCCAAAGTCCTTGAATCCGAAGGCGGCCTTCCGGTAGACAACCTGCCGCGGACACCCGGCGGGCGGATCGTCCGCGCCGCCGCCGACGCCGAATTCGAAAAGTACAAGGCCGAAGCCGAGGCGGCACCCGAAGATTGGCGCTCATGGTTCCGGCTCAGCTGCGCGTACGACGCCTCGGGGGACCGGAAACGCGCCCGTGCCTCCATGCGCGACGCCGTTAAGCTGTTCCGCTCTCAGCCCACCGCTGCGGGGCGGTAGCTGCCCAGCCGCGAGGCCTGGTGGGCGAGCCATTCAAGGGGGCCGCGACGCCGCAGCAAGGCAAAACAAGCGCCGATGGACACTGCGGCCAAAGCCTGTGGCCAGTACATGCCTTCGTCCGTCCAGCCTGCCGGCAGCGGGTTGCCGGTAAAACCCGACACAACCCACACATGGGCTGTGTACAGGGTCAGGGTCATGGCTCCGGGGCCGCTGAGGACCACAAGGAAGTTGACCTTGATACGCTCGGCCAGCTTGCCGAGGAGGAGGAACACGCCGGTGACGGCTGCGGCAACGCCGCTGGTGTGCAGCAGGTCCAATGTGGTTCCCGCATGCGGCGACGCTGTGGCAAGCCACCACCAGGAGCCGGTTTGCTGGAGCCCGGTGAGGTTGACCTGGAGCATGCTCTCCAAGGGATAGCCGCGGGTTTGGGGGAGCGCCTCCAACGCAGCGCGGCCGCCCCATGATTCCATGGCTGCTGTTCCCGCGAGCTTTGCTGCCAGGCCAGTTGCCGTGCCCACGCCAACCAGCAGCCACTGGGTGCGAACGGTTGTGAGTGCCAGCCGGCCGATGGCCAGCCCGATCAGCAGGTACGCCATCCACTGGAACACCGGGTAATAGCCGGTGAAGAAAAGATCCGCGAGGAGCTTGCCGGGCGTTTCGAGGTCATCGGTGCCGGGGTTGTGGCCCAACTGCAGGGGCGGGTTGGCCTCCAGGAGCAGCGGACGGACCAGATACGCCAGGACTGGCGCGGCCAGTACCCAGCCGGCAGCCCAAGCGCACAGCGCCTTCAGCCGAAGGCCCAGGAACGGCAGGACGCAGAGGAACAACACGGCATAGTGGACCAGGATGATGGCGATGTTGACTTCGAGGCCGCCGAGCATCAGCCCGACGACGGCGATCACCAAGGCCCGCAAGGCGACGCCGCGCCGCGCAGCCCAAACTGCGGCACCCTCCCGGGGTTCCTGTTTGCCTGTGGAGAGCGCCAGGCCAATGCCTGCGAGGACGGCGAACAAAGCCGAGGAGCGCCCGGAAAACGTCAAGCCCACCCATGTGGGTGCCCAATCCGGCGCCGGCCCGAATGTTGGTACCAGGTGGGTAGCCATCATGCCCAGGAGTGCCGCGCCCCGTGCCGCATCGATCCCGGTGAGGCGTGTGGAGAGCGTGCTTCCGCGGGGAGATTCCCGGGATGGGGCCGTCTCTCGCCTGGTCATGAAGTGATCGTCTCATGGGCTGCTGTGAAGGCGCTGTGCCGGCGGTGGGATGGTTTGGGCGGACGGCTGCCCTTGTTTTTCGAAGATATGTTCGAATAATATTGCTGCATGAAGAACGCTCCAAGATCCTCGGATGGCCTGGCTGGTCCCATGAAGGCGATCAGCCCCGGCGTGGTGGACTTCCTGTTCAGGCAACTCGTTGCCGGCGAGCCGCCCGAGGATGTCCAGTGGCGTCGCGAGGGAGTAGTGCTGGGGGAGCAGGCGCCCGGCGCGGAGTTGGCCCGGCGCCTGGCTGAAACGGACCTCGAAGCCCTCACCCCGCTCGAACTCTTTGAGTATGTGCGGGCATCGCAGCGGCTCGTGGCGTGGGCCGAACAGCTCAAGGAGCGGGCTGTTGCGCACTACTGTGCCGAGGAGCCGGGGCGGCGGACCGTCCGCCCGGCCTCCACCTCATGACGACCATCACGCGGACCGTATTCCCGTAACCCGTGCGGGACAGGGTAACGTTTTTCCTATGTCTGACTCCCGCGCCCACATTCCCGCTCTTGGTACCCTGCTGACCGCCATGGTCACCCCGTTCACCGAGGACGGCAAGGTCGACTACGACCAAGCCGCGGCGCTGGCAGAAAAGCTCGTGGCAGATGGGTGCGACGGCCTCGTGGTCACTGGCACCACCGGTGAGACATCCACCCTTACCGATGATGAGAACATCGGCATGTTCCGTGCCGTCAAGGAAGCGGTCGGCGGCAAGGCCGCGATCATAGCCGGTACCGGCACCAACGACACCGCACACTCCGTCCACCTCTCCCAGCGTGCCGCTGAGGTGGGCGTCGACGGCCTCCTGATCGTCACCCCCTACTACAACAAGCCGAGCCAGTCCGGTGTGCGCGCGCACTTCGAGACCATTGCGTCCGCCACCGACCTCCCGGTGATGCTGTACGACATTCCCGGCCGCTCCTCCATCCAGATTGCTCCCGAGACCATGATTGCCCTGGCCAAGCACCAGAACATCGTGGCCGTCAAGGACGCCAAGGCCGACTTCGCCGCCGCCACCCGCGTGATGGCCGAGACCGACCTCGTGTTCTACTCCGGAGACGACGGACTGACGCTGCAGTGGATGGCGCTCGGTGCCGCAGGCCTGGTGGGCGTGACCACGCACGTGGCGACGCGCCGCTTCCGCGAACTGATCGACGCGGTCAACGCGAACGACCTCGCCACGGCAAGGGCCATCAACTTTGAATTGGAGCCCGTGGTTCGCGCAACCATGACCCGGGTCCAAGGCGCAGTAGCCGCCAAGCAGATTCTCAAGTGGCAGGGAGTCCTGCCCAACTCGGTTGTCCGTTTGCCTCTCGTGGAGCCGGACCAGGCCGAGATCGACACCATCCGCGGGGACTTGGCGGAAGCCGGAATGGACTTCAACGTCTAGGACGGTTCCGCCGGAAAGTAGCTGAATATGACCCAAACCGCCCTTCCTGGACTGGTTACTCCGCCGAAGCTGCCGCAGGGCACGTTGCGGATTGTTCCGCTCGGTGGGCTGGGGGAGATTGGCCGCAATATGGCGGTCTTCGAGATCAACGGCAAATTGCTGGTTGTCGACTGCGGCGTGCTCTTTCCGGAAGAGACGCAGCCCGGAGTGGACCTGATCCTGCCTGATTTCTCGTACATCGAGGACAGATTGGATGACGTCGTGGGCGTGGTGCTCACGCACGGCCACGAGGACCACATCGGTGCTGTGCCGTACCTGCTGCGCCTCAAGGCAGATATCCCGCTGATCGGTTCCCAGCTCACCCTTGCCCTGGTGGAAGCCAAGCTGCAGGAACACCGGATCAAGCCGTACACGCTGACCGTGACCGAAGGCCAGGTTGAGCAGTTCGGCCCCTTCGAGTGCGAGTTCGTGGCCGTCAACCACTCCATCCCCGACGCCCTGGCCGTGTTCCTCCGTACCGAAGGCGGGACGGTCCTCCACACCGGCGACTTCAAGATGGACCAGCTGCCGCTCGATGGCCGGATCACCGACCTTCGGCACTTTGCCCGGCTGGGTGAAGAAGGCGTGGACCTTTTCATGGCCGACTCCACCAATGCCGATGTTCCCGGTTTCACCACGGCGGAGAAGGAAATCGGTCCCACGCTGGACAACCTCTTTGCCCAGGCCAAGAAGCGCATCATTGTGGCTTCCTTCTCCTCGCACGTGCACCGTGTCCAGCAAGTCCTGGATGCCGCGGCCAAGCATGGCCGCAATGTCGCTTTCGTGGGCCGCTCCATGGTCAGGAACATGGCGATTGCCGCCAAGCTCGGATACCTGGACGTACCGCCGGGCATCCTGGTGGACATCAAGAACATCGACGACCTCCCGGACAACCGCGTGGTCCTGATGTCCACCGGTTCGCAGGGTGAGCCGATGGCCGCGTTGTCCCGCATGGCCAACGGAGACCACCGCGTGGTGGTGGGGCAAGGCGATACCGTCATCCTTGCTTCCAGCTTGATTCCGGGCAACGAAAATGCCGTGTTCCGCATCATCAACGGACTCCTGAAGCTCGGCGCAGCCGTGATCCACAAGGGAACTGCGAAGGTCCACGTGTCCGGCCACGCTGCCGCCGGAGAACTGCTCTACTGCTACAACATCCTTGAACCGCTTAACGCCATGCCCGTGCACGGCGAAACCAGGCACCTGATCGCCAACGGCAGGATCGCCGAAGAATCCGGCGTTCCCACCGAGGGCATCATCCTCAGTGACAACGGCACGGTCATTGACCTCAAGGACCACAAAGCGGACATCGTGGGCCAGGTGGAAGTGGGCTTCGTCTACGTGGACGGCTCCAGTGTCGGGGAGATCACGGACGCGGACCTCAAGGACCGCCGCATCCTGGGCGACGAGGGCTTCATTTCCGTCATCACGGTCATCAACCGCACCACGGGCAAGATCGTTTCCGGCCCGGAGATCCATGCCCGCGGCGTGGCGGAGGACGATTCCGTGTTCGACGAGATCATTCCCAAGATCAATGCCGCCCTCGAAGAAGCCGTGCTGAGCCACGCCGACCACACCAACCATCAGTTGCAGCAAGTGGTGCGCAGGGTCATCGGCACTTGGGTCAACCGGAAGCTGCGTCGCCGCCCCATGATCATCCCGGTGGTCCTGGAGGCCTGACCTTCCGGCAACATGCACCCGAAGAGGGCCTGAAATCCGCGGATTTCAGGCCCTCTTCGGGTAGCGTGGCAAACATGGCGACCCGTACTTCCTCCACGCCACGAGGCAGCTCCAGCAATAAATCCGGCACCGGCCGAGGCGGAGCTGCAAGCAAAAGCACCGCAGCCCGGAGCGGCCGCGGCGGTTCCGCGCGGGGAAAGCAGGCCGCCGTCGAGCCCCATGCGCCGCTGCCGGTCCGGATGCTCTCCGGTGCCTGGCAGGGCATCGGCCACGTGGTGGGCGCTGGCGTCCGCCGCATCGGTTCGGACGTCAGCGATCTCGATCCCGAGGACCGCCGTGATGGCGCCGCGCTCTTCAACCTCGTCCTGGGTATAGCAATTGCCACCTTCGCGTGGTGGGGCTGGACCGGCTGGCTTCCGGACGTCGTGTACAGCGTGGTCAACGGCACCTTCGGGTGGATGTCATTGCTGCTGCCCTTCATGCTCTTTGTCTGCGCCTTCCGGCTGTTCCGTAAGCCGCAGGACGGCCGGGGCAACAACCGCGTAGGCATCGGCTTCATGGTCATGACGTTTGCCGGCTCGGCCCTGGCCCACGTCATCGGCGGCCAGCCCACGGTGGCCGACGGCTTCGACGGCCTGCGACGGGCAGGGGGAATGCTTGGTTTCCTCGCCGCGGCTCCGCTGGCGGCGATCCACGTGGCTGTTCCGGTCCTCATTTACAGCTTGCTGGCCTTTATTTCCTTGCTGATCGTCACGGCAACACCTTTTGGTGCCATTCCTTCGCGGATCCGTACCGGGTACGAGCACCTCATGGGCGTTGACCTGGAAGAGGCCCGTTCCGGCCAGGATGCGCACGACCGCAGCTACCTCTATGGCGGGGAGCCGGCGGCGAAGCCCAAGAAGAAGCGCACGCGGCTCTTCGGCAAGGACGAGGAGTCCGAGTCCAAGCTTGAAGGTTACGTCGGGGACGAGGCTTTCGAACACGCAATAGTGGACGACGACGAGAATCCAGCGCCGTCCGCACCGCGCGTACCGCCGGGCGTGCGCCGCCCGACGCAGGCGGAGATCGCCGTCGGGAAGATCAAGGCAGCCCAGGGACTCGGTGCGGCACCTGGCCTGGATAATCCCACCGAAGCCATCCCGGTTCTGACACCGGAAATGACCACACCCGTGGCACAGGTACCGGCCAAGCCTGCCGGCGCGCCTTTGCCGCAGGCGCCCATCCCGCAGCGCACGGAACAGCTTTCCCTGGCCGGGGACGTGACCTACACCTTGCCTGCCTCGGATTTCCTGACGCCGGGTTCCATTCCGAAGGAGCGCACGGAGGCCAATGACGCCGTCGTCGCAGCCCTGACCGACACCCTGACGCAGTTCAATGTGGACGCTTCGGTGACCGGCTTCAGCCGCGGGCCCACCGTCACCCGGTACGAGATCGAACTGTCCCCGGGAACCAAGGTGGAACGCGTCACGGCGCTGTCCAAGAACATCTCCTACGCCGTGGCCTCCAGCGATGTACGCATCCTGAGCCCCATCCCGGGGAAGTCGGCCATCGGCATCGAGATTCCCAACTCAGACCGCGAGACCGTTTCCTTGGGCGACGTCCTGCGCAGCCAGAACGCCCGCCGTACGGACCACCCGATGGTCATGGGCGTGGGCAAGGACGTGGAGGGCGGCTACGTGGTGGCCAACCTCGCCAAGATGCCCCACCTCTTGGTGGCCGGTGCCACCGGTGCCGGTAAGTCGAGTTTCGTGAACTCCATGATCACCTCGCTCCTGATGCGCGCCACGCCGGACGAGGTGCGGATGGTGATGGTGGACCCCAAGCGCGTTGAACTGACCGCGTACGAGGGTGTTCCGCACCTTATTACGCCCATCATTACCAACCCCAAGAAAGCCGCCGAGGCCCTGCAGTGGGTAGTCCGGGAAATGGACGCCCGCTACGACGACCTCGCCAACTACGGCTACAAGCACATTGACGACTTCAACAAGGCCGTCCGCGCCGGCAAGGTCACACCACCGGTGGATTCCAAGCGGGTCATCAAGCCCTACCCGTACCTCCTGGTGATCGTGGACGAACTCGCGGACCTCATGATGGTGGCTCCCCGCGATGTGGAAGATTCGATTGTCCGCATCACGCAGCTGGCCCGTGCCGCCGGTATCCACCTGGTCCTGGCCACCCAGCGTCCATCCGTGGACGTAGTCACAGGCCTCATCAAGGCCAACGTGCCCTCCCGCATGGCCTTTGCCACCTCCTCCGTCACGGACTCCCGCGTTGTGCTGGACCAGCCAGGTGCGGAAAAACTCATCGGCCAAGGTGATGCCCTGTTCCTGCCGATGGGCGCTTCCAAGGCCATGCGCGTGCAGGGTGCCTGGGTATCCGAATCGGAAATCCATAAAGTGGTGGAGCACGTCAAGGGGCAGCTGCAGGCGGTCTACCGGGACGACGTCGCGGCCGATGCGCCCAAGAAGCAGATCGACGACGACATCGGAGACGACCTCGAGGTCCTGCTCCAGGCCACCGAACTGGTGGTCACCACGCAATTCGGTTCCACCTCGATGCTCCAACGCAAGCTCCGTGTGGGCTTCGCCAAGGCGGGCCGGCTGATGGACCTGCTGGAGTCCCGTGGCGTTGTGGGTCCGTCCGAGGGATCCAAGGCCCGCGACGTCCTGGTCAAGCCGGACGATCTCGCAGCCGTCCTGGCTGCGATGAAGGGCCAGGAAGCACCTGCCGCACCGGACGCCCAGACGGCGGCCCTGAGCGACAACGCGAACGCGAACATCGCCGCGGGTGGCTATGCCGAGGACCTGGTGGCGGCGGACCTGGACAACCGGACACAGGCGATCGACTATTACGACGGCGCCGATGGTTCCGATGACGATGAGGGCGGCGAAGACGCCTGGTCGCTCACTGGCCGCTGATCTCCAGACGGTAGCCTAGAGGGGTGACTACAGCCGAGGGCGACAACGCCACGTCGAGCAGTTCCGATCTTTGGAACCTGCCTAACATCCTGACGATGCTCCGCATTGTCCTGGTTCCTTTCTTTGTCTGGTTCCTGCTTGCCGACGACGGTCAGCACGGATGGTGGCGCTGGGCGGCGGTGGCCGCGTTCGCCGTCGCGATCTATACGGACAAGCTCGACGGCGACATCGCACGGGCGCGCGGCCTCATCACCAATTTCGGCAAGATCGCCGATCCCATTGCGGACAAGCTGCTCATTGGTTCGGCCCTGGTTCTACTCTCCGTCCTGGGCGAGTTGCCCTGGTGGGTGACCATCCTGATCATGGTGCGTGAGTGGGGGATTACCGCGCTGCGTTTCGTTGTAATCCGTTACGGCGTGATGCCTGCCTCCCGCGGCGGGAAGCTGAAGACGGTGGTCCAGACAGTGGCGATCTTCCTCTACACCCTTCCGCTCAAGACCATTGCGCCGTGGCTGGTCGATGTTGCCTTCTGGGTGATGATGGTCGCCTTGGCCATCACGTTGTGGACCGGCGTTGAGTACGTGGTCCAGGCACTGAAGCTCCGCGCCGCCGGACGCCGCGCATGAGCACGGCCCCCACCGCGGGCACCGCGGCTGAAACCGCGACGGCGGCAGTCGCCGAAGCGATCGAACGGCACCTGACGGTGGCCACGGCAGAGTCCTTGACGGCCGGCATGGTAGCGGCCACGTTGGCAAACACACCCGGTGCGTCAGGCATGCTCCAGGGCGGTGTGGTTGCTTACCAGAACACCGTCAAGGCAGGTGTCCTCGGCGTATCCCGGGAGTTGTTGGAGGCGGTAGGTTCGGTGGACGGCGATGTTGCCGCGGCCATGGCGGAAGGAGCCCGCCGGGCTTGTGCGGCCGACGTCGGAATTTCCACCACCGGGGTGGCCGGGCCGGATCCGCACGACGGCAAGGCCGTCGGCACCGTCTTCATTGGCGTTGCCACGGAAGCCGGCAGCCGATGGTTTGAATACTCCTTTTCGGGGGACAGGCAAGATATCAGGGAACAAGCGTGCGCGGGTGCCCTGGACCGGCTGCTTGCCGCCGTACGTGGGCTTGGTTACCGTTCGTAAAGTAGCCGGGAACAAAAACTGATTGCCAATAGTTGTGTCATTGTGTCGCTTCGGAATGGCCGGGGCGCCTAGGATGTAGAAACCAACCCGGTCCGCCAGCCAGCGGACCGGAAGAACGAGGGAGCAAGGCGATACAGATGGTAAAGCAGCCCGTATCCGTAAACGGCGTTGTCCGCTGGAAGGATGTGGGCTTGGCTGATCAGGCACAGAGCGAACAGAAGGAGCGCAAAATGGTTGTACTACGCCACGAGATCGGTGATGTACTGCGCGATGTCCGCCAGCGTCAAGGCCGAACCCTTCGTGAAGTCTCACACAGCGCCCGTGTTTCGCTGGGCTACCTGAGTGAGGTTGAACGTGGCCAAAAGGAGGCTTCTTCCGAGCTCCTGTCCTCGATCTGCACCGCATTGGACGTTCCGTTGTCCAGCATGCTCCGCGAAGTCAGCGACCGCGTTGCAGTTGCAGAGGGCGTCGCTGTTCCGGACACCGTCCCGCAGGAGTTCTCCCAGCGTTACGGGCGGGATCTCGATCTCACCGACGATTTCGGCCAGGGCATGCTCTCCGGAGCCCGGTAACCAAGCCACCAAGATCATTGAAAAGGTCTCCAGCCGTTTGGCTGGGGACCTTTTCTTCGTCCTAGTCCGTGGCGTCGCCCGGGTCGTTGTCCTTGAGGGGAACCTCCCTGAGGAGGGGATCGCTGTAGACGGCGTTGAGGCGGCCCATGTAATCGGCAAGGGTCTTGACGTCTTCCAGCGGCCATTCGCCGAGCCTTTCGCGGAAGACCTGCCGGCGCGCGTCCTGCACCTGGTGCATTTTCTCTTCGCCCTTGTCCGTCAAACGGATGGACTGTGCCCTGCCGTCCTGGGGGTCAGCTTCCTTGTAGACCAGGCCGATGCCTTCCAGGAAGGCGATCTGCCGGCTCACTGAGGGCTTTCCCACGCCAATGCAGGTTGCCAGGTCCGTCAGCCGGATGGGACCCTCACGGCGGATGATGGTCAGCAGGCCATAGGCGGCCGGTTCCATGTCCGGGTGCACCTGGCGGGACAATTGATGCGAAATCGAGCGGGCGCGGCGCCAGAGCAGGCTCAGCTGGTGTTCCACCTGCTGAAGGGCGTCGTCCACGTCGTCACTGGCAACGGCCGGAGCGGGCGCGCTGGGAAGAGGATTGCTCATGGCAACCATTCTAAGGTCCGGCAAGCATGAGAGACTCTATCCGTGAGGGCGAGTGACTTCTGGCGATTGATGGACGACGAATTCGGCGCGGGCTATTCCCGGGTCCTTGCAGGTTCCCTTGTCCTGGCAGGCGTCGGGGGACGGACTGCGGTTGACGCCCTCGCCGCGGGATTCCCTCCTCGCGAGGTCTGGATCGCGGTCTGCGATGTCCAGGACGTCCCCCTCGAACGGCGGTTGGGCAGGGACATCAAGCCCATCAGCTAGGCGCGCAGCACGGATCTTGGCTGGTGACACGCCGCCGCATTGTTCGAATATCTGTTCGGATGGGGATATGCTCCTGTGAGAGGAAAATTGATCCTGAGCGGCGATTTCCTACGCAGTCCGCAGCTGTTTTCCACATAGGCAAAGCGGGCTGGGCAAAAATGTCAGGGCCCCGTAATAGCGTCAGACATGACAAGGAAAGCGGCCGTTCAGGCCACTCCACAGCGAGAAAGCATCAGAGGTGTGAACCATGGCGGCAACCCCGGATCGTGAGAAGGCGCTCGAAGCAGCGCTTGCCCAGATCGACAAGCAATTCGGCAAAGGCTCCATCATGCGCCTGGGAGACGATACCCGGGCTCCCATTGAGGTCATTCCCACCGGCTCCATCGCCCTGGACGTGGCCCTCGGCATTGGCGGGCTGCCCCGTGGCCGTGTCGTGGAGATCTATGGTCCGGAATCCTCGGGTAAGACCACCGTTGCCCTCCACGCCGTAGCCAATGCCCAGCGTAATGGCGGCATTGCTGCCTTCATCGACGCCGAACACGCGCTGGACCCGGATTACGCCGCAAAGCTTGGCGTGGACACGGACGCCCTGCTCGTTTCGCAGCCGGATACCGGTGAACAGGCGCTGGAAATCATGGACATGCTGGTGGGCTCCGGCTCGCTGGACATCATCGTCATCGACTCCGTGGCCGCGCTCGTTCCGCGTGCGGAAATCGAAGGCGAGATGGGTGACTCGCACGTCGGCCTCCAGGCCCGCCTCATGAGCCAGGCCCTGCGAAAGATCACGGGCCGCCTGAGCCAGACGAAGACCACCGCCATCTTCATCAACCAGCTGCGTGAAAAGATCGGCGTGTTCTTCGGGTCGCCGGAAACCACCACCGGTGGTAAGGCCCTGAAGTTCTACGCGTCCGTCCGCATCGATGTCCGCCGCATCCAGACGCTCAAGGAAGGCGCGGACTCGGTGGGTAACCGCACCAAGGCCAAGATCGTCAAGAACAAGATGGCCCCGCCCTTCAAAGTCGCGGAGTTCGACATCATCTACGGCCAAGGCATTTCCCGCGAGGGTGGCATCATCGACATGGGCGTTGAGCACGGCATCATCAAGAAGTCCGGCTCGTGGTTCACCTACGATGGCGACCAGTTGGGCCAGGGCATGGAGAACTCGCGCCGGTTCCTGCGCGACAACCCCGAGCTTGCCCAGGAACTGGAGCGCCTCATCAAGGAGAAGCTGGGCGTTGGCGTCAAGCCCGAAGAGGACACCCCGAAGCTGAAGGCCGTTGACGGATAGGTTCGGGCCGGACCCGGATTCGCCCATCGCGGACGATCCCGAGCCTGACCCCGAGTCCGTGGCGCGTGCCATCGTCCTGCGTCAATTGACCATGGCGCCGCGGAGCCGGCTTCAGTTGGCGCGCAAACTTGCGGAGCGCAAGGTTCCCGAGGATGTCGCCGAAGCGGTCCTGGACCGCTTCGAAGAAGTGCAGCTCATTGATGACGCGGAGTTCGCCCGCATGTGGGTCCGCAGCCGTTCCCACAGCAAGAAACTTGCCAAGGGTGCGCTGCGCCGTGAGTTGTCGGACAAAGGCATCGAGCTGGACCATGCCGAAGAGGCCCTGTCCCAGCTCAGCGATCAGGATGAAGAGCGGGCTGCTCGGGAGCTCGTTCAGCGCAAGCTCAGGCCCGGACTTGACCTTGCGGACCGTGCCGAGCGCGACAAGTACACCCGGAGGCTTGCCTCCATGCTGGCCAGGAAGGGCTACGCGCCCTCCCTGGCGTTCAGGATCGTCGGTGAGGTACTGGACGAAGCCGGTACCCTTGAGTAGTGAGTTTGACCATTCCCTCCCCTTCAGCAGAATCAGTGCAGCCCTCCCTTGAGCCACGGACCTATCAAGTCCGGACTTTTGGCTGCCAGATGAACGTCCACGATTCCGAGCGCATGGCCGGACTCCTGGAGGACGCCGGGTACGTGCCGGCTGAAGGCGAGCTTGCCGACGTCGTGGTGTTCAATACCTGCGCCGTGCGCGAGAATGCGGACAACAAGCTCTACGGGAACCTCGGGCAGTTGCGCCAGGTCAAGGCCGCCAACCCGGGAATGCAGATCGCGGTGGGCGGGTGCCTGGCCCAGAAGGACCGCGAAACCATTGTCCGGAAGGCGCCGTGGGTGGACGCCGTGTTCGGAACCCACAACGTCGGGGCGCTCCCGGCCTTGCTGGACAGGGCACGCCACAACAACGAGGCCCAGCTGGAAATCCTCGAGTCACTCGACGTCTTCCCTTCGACGCTGCCTACAAAGCGTGATTCTGTGTATTCGGGGTGGGTCTCCATCTCCGTTGGCTGCAACAACACCTGCACCTTCTGCATCGTGCCGTCGCTGCGTGGCAAGGAGAAGGACCGCCGCCCCGGTGAAATCCTTGCGGAGATCCAGGCGCTGGTGGACGACGGCGCTGTTGAAGTGACGCTGCTGGGCCAGAACGTGAATTCCTACGGCGTGGAGTTCGGCGACCGCCTGGCCTTCTCCAAATTGCTGAGGGCCTGTGGCGCCATCGAAGGCCTGGAGCGTGTCCGCTTCACCAGCCCGCATCCCGCAGCGTTTACCGATGATGTGATCGACGCCATGGCAGAAACACCCAACGTCATGCCGCAGCTGCACATGCCGCTGCAGTCCGGTTCGGACAAGGTGCTCAAGGACATGCGCCGCTCCTACCGCTCCAGCAAATTCCTCGGCATCCTGGACAAGGTCCGTGAACGGATCCCCAATGCGGCGATCACCACGGACATCATTGTGGGTTTCCCCGGCGAGACCGAGGAAGACTTCCAGGCCACCCTGGACGTCGTGGAACAGTCCCGGTTCGCTTCGGCCTTCACGTTCCAGTACTCCAAGCGGCCAGGCACCCCCGCTGCCGATCTTCCCGAACAGTTGCCCAAGGCCGTTGTCCAGGAACGCTACGAGCGGTTGACGGCCCTCCAAGACAGGATCGCTGCCGAGGAGAATGCCAAGCAGCTCGGCCGCAGCGTCGAAATCCTCGTGACGGCGCAGTCCGGTCGCAAGGCGGAGGAGACGCATCGGCTGTCAGGGCGTTCCAGGGACCAGCGGCTGGTGCACTTCTCGGTGCCCGAAGGTTCCGAGACTCCCCGGCCCGGTGATTTCGTCACCGTAACCATCACCGAGGCCGCTGCCTTCCACCTTATGGCCGATCCCGCCGGACCCGCGGACTACGTTCTTCGCCGCTCCAGGGCTGGCGACGCATGGGATCGTGCGCAGGCTGACAGTTGCGGGGTTCCTGCTCCGGGAGCCGGCAGCACGAAGACCGGTGTATCGCTCGGCATGCCGGCCATTCCTGTCCGCCGCTGAACCGGGCTTGGCGCATCATGCACCCTGAAGGGCCGGATACGTCCGTGCTGCCCATAATTGCCGTTGTGGGTCCCACCGGTTCGGGAAAGTCGGACCTTGGCGTTGAGCTTGCCCTCGCGCTGAACGGCGAAGTCATTAATGCCGATGCCCTGCAGTTCTACCGTGGCATGGACATCGGTACGGCCAAGATCACCATGGACGAACGCAGGGGCGTGCCGCACCACCTGCTGGACACCATGGATGTCACCGAGGAAGCCAGTGTGGCCGGTTTCCAGGCTGAATGCCGACGGACCATCCAGGACATCCACGCGCGCGGCAAGCGTGCCATCATGGTGGGCGGCTCGGGCCTGTATGTCCGGGCGGCACTGGACGTCCTCGAATTTCCGGGTACGGACCCCGTGATCCGCCAGCGGCTGGAGGCCGAGTGTGCGGCCACTGGCCTGTCCCCGCTCCGGGCGCGCCTGGAACACGTCGATCCGGTCTCGGCGGCCAGGCTGGGTGACGCCCGGCGGGTGATCCGGGCCTTGGAAGTCCACGAACTCACCGGACGGCCCTTCAGTTCGTTCATGCCCCAACGCGAGTACTTCCAGCCGGCAATCCAAGTGGGGCTCTCGGTGGACCGGGACGTTCTTCGGGACCGGCTGGCGGACCGCGTCCACCGGATGGTGGACGCGGGTCTCCTGGACGAGGTGGAACGATTGGACGCGGCGGGCCTGCGGCAAGGCAAGACGGCATCGCGGGCGTTGGGCTACGCACAGTTCCTGAAGGTCCTGGATGGCCAGGCGGGCATTCCCCAAGCGGCCGAGGAAACAATCGTGGCAACAAGGCAGCTCGCCCGGCGGCAATTGACCTGGTTCCGGGCGGACCCGCGGATCCACTGGCTCGATTGGCAGGACCCGGCCCTTGTTGCGAAAGCCGTTGCCCTCACCACGGCCGTGTGATTTCTGGCCGAAGACCAGCGGCAGGTAGCCTAGATTCATGGATCAGACCACCGCAGTTTCCGCCCCGCAGCCCGGTGCTGCCGAGGCCACTTTGCCCGAAGCCAAGCTGTCAGGCCTGGCCTTTTCAAAGGGCCACGGAACCGGAAACGACTTTGTGCTGATCGCTGACCCCGGGGCCGTCCACGAGATCACTGCGGACCAAGTGGCACAGTTGTGCGACAGGCACCGCGGCATTGGCGGAGACGGACTGATCCGGGCCGTGCCGTCCCGCGACCTGCCCGAAGGCCGCGCCTTGCTGGAGCAGGATTCCTCGGCGGAATGGTTCATGGACTACCGCAACGGCGACGGTTCATTGTCCGAGATGTGCGGCAACGGCGTTCGGGTCTTTGTCCACTTCCTCATCGACCAGGGCCTGGTTGAGCTTGGTCCCGGTCAAGCCTTGACCATCGGAACCCGTGGCGGGATCAAGAAGATCGTCCGCTCGGACAACGGTTACGCCGTGGACATGGGCCCGTGGGAGTTCATCTTCCCGGCCGAAGCCACCTCCAAGGCCATGGATGCCCTGGTGAGCGCGGACGGACTCGAGGTGGCCCGCCCTGGCCTTTCGGTCAGCATGGGAAACCCCCATACCGTGGTGGCACTGGCCGAGCTGTCTGAATTGTCGGCCACACAGCTTTTCAAGGCTCCCGTGGTGGATCCGAAGCCCGCCAACGGCACCAACGTGGAATTCGTCGTCCCCGCGGAGCCACTGGTCCACGATGGCTTCGGATCAATCACCATGCGGGTTCACGAGCGCGGCGTAGGTGAAACCCAGTCCTGCGGCACCGGGGCGTGTGCAGCCGCCGTTGCCATTCGCCACTGGGCGGGAAGTACCGCGCCGAACGCGTGGCACGTCAACGTTCCCGGCGGCGTGGTGGACGTCAAGTTCTTCCCGGGACCGGATGGCCGCGAGCATGTTGAACTCAGCGGCCCAGCCGTCATTGTCGCTAAAGGGACGCTTTCCTGACGCGAAGGATCCTGAAGGACTTGGAGGTGCTTTCACGGGACACCGTGAAGGACTTGTCCAATTCGGCCGCCAGCCATCGCTGCAGGGAGTCCGAGCCCAGGTTCTTCTGGACCACCAACCATGCGTTGCCACCCGGCGCCAGCCTGGGCAGCCAGGTCAGCAGGAGTGAGTGAAGTTCGTCCTTGCCGATCCGGATGGGCGGGTTGGACCAAATGGTGGAAAACTCGACGTCGGCGGCTACTTCGTCGGGAAGGCTCGCCTTCACATTGCCGAGCCCAAGCGAGGCCGCGTTCTCATTGGTCAAGGCGATGCAGCGTTCGTTGACATCCACGGCATACACCTGCGCTGACGGGGCCATCAGCCCCATGGTCAACGCAATCGGACCCCAGCCGCAGCCGATATCCAGCAGGTTTCCGCGGGGCGAAGGCGGCGGCACGTCGGAGAGCAGGATCGCCGTTCCTTTGTCTATGCCGTCCGGACTGAAAATCCCGGAGGAGGTCTGCAGGTGCCGGGTAGCTCCGGCCAGTTCCACCGTCAAAGCCTTACGTGTGAAGGGACCGGCGGGTTGGGCGCTGAAATAGTGTGCAGACTCCATAATTTGCCAGATTAGTTGGCGATCGGCGCCTTGGGAAACTGCAGCCCGGAAGGGCCCGTTTGACACGGGATGCTACCGTGGAAGGCATGTTCTTGATCTTTGAGTAATCAGCCCATGGCTCTGCCCGCGATGCAGGACCGCGCTGCCGAATCACCTTCCGTGACCAGCGCCGCCCATTCCGCCCGGCAGGTTCCCCGGCTCAGTCCGCGTCCCTTTCCGGGGAGTGGGCGCTCAGAAGATCGCTGCACCATCCGCCCCCATGCTCCGTTGACCCGGCCTGGCTGCTTGCAGGCTTGACCGGCTTGCGTGAGAGCAACCGGAAAGGATGGGCAGTCTTCAGCCGGACCGGACCTCTGCGCGGATCCAACCGCCACCACCCACCAGCCAGGCCAGCCGGACGCCATCCGGCTGCCGGCCACGCTCCAGGAGGCCCTTTTGGCCCAAGCACGTCAGCCCAGCGCGAATACCGACGCGCCGCACAGCAAACAGCATTATTCTGGAATTGCCGAACAGTCTAAGGAGACCATGACCACCCAGAAGCACTCCGGATCCGATTCCGACGCCCAGGACATGAGTCCTGAAGAGATCCAGGCCGTCATCGACCGGATTCTGTCCAAGGATGTACCAGCCCAGGATTCCGGGGATCCTGACGCCAAGGGCGTTCTTGGCAAAGCCCAAGCAATCTCCACGCTTGACCAAGAGCACAGCATTTTCGACGGCGAGCAGGAAGACCTTGCTGAACGCCGCGCGCTCCGCCGGACGGCAGGCCTTTCCACGGAACTCGAGGATGTCACCGAGGTTGAGTACCGGCAGCTGCGCCTTGAGCGCGTAGTCCTTGCGGGCCTCTGGACCGAGGGCACCTTGGCTGATGCCGAAAATTCCCTCCGTGAGCTCGCGGCGCTTGCCGAGACCGCCGGTTCGGAGGTGTTGGATGGACTGGTCCAGCGCCGCACCAAGCCGGATCCCGGAACCTTCCTTGGCTCGGGCAAGGCCCAGGAACTCAAGGCGATCGTCGCCTCCACCGGCGCCGATACGGTGGTGGTGGATACCGAGCTTTCGCCGTCCCAGCGGCGTGGCCTGGAGGACATCGTGAAGGTCAAGGTTGTTGACCGCACCACGTTGATCCTGGACATCTTCGCCCAGCACGCAAAGAGCCGTGAGGGCAAGGCCCAAGTGGAACTGGCCCAGCTGGAATACCTTCTCCCCAGGCTCCGTGGTTGGGGTGAATCCATGTCCCGCCAGGCCGGTGGCCAGGTGGGTGGCGCAGGGGCCGGCATGGGTTCCCGTGGTCCCGGTGAAACCAAGATCGAACTCGACCGCCGGCGCATCCGTACCCGGATGGCCAAGTTGCGCCGGGAGATCGCCGCGATGAAACCGGCGCGCGAGACCAAGCGGGCCAACCGCCGTCGTAATGCCGTTCCTTCCGTTGCGATCGCCGGCTACACCAACGCCGGCAAGTCCTCACTGCTCAACCGCCTCACGGATGCCGGTGTCCTGGTGGAGAACGCGCTGTTCGCCACGTTGGATCCCACGGTCCGGAAGGCCCAAACGCCCGACGGCATCGGTTACACCTTGGCCGATACTGTGGGGTTCGTCCGCTCGCTGCCCACACAATTGGTGGAGGCATTCCGTTCGACGCTTGAGGAAGTGGCCGATTCGGACCTGATCCTCCACGTCGTTGATGCCTCGCACCCTGATCCCGAAGGCCAGATTGCCGCTGTGCGGACGGTCTTCAGCGAAGTCGACGCCCGGAAGGTTCCGGAAATCATCGTCCTGAACAAGGTGGATGTGGCGGATCCGTTCGTCGTTGAGCGCCTCAGGCAGAAGGAACCGCGCCACGCCGTGGTTTCAACTCGAACGGGCGAGGGCATTGCCGAACTTCTGGAGACCATCAGCCAGTCGATTCCGCGGCCGGGCGTCCGCCTGGAGGTGCTCATTCCCTACAACCGCGGCGAGATGATCAACAAGCTGCACAACTCCGACGCCGAAATCCTAAGCCTTGAGCACGAGGAAAACGGCACGCGCGTGGTGGCGATGGTCCGCGAGGGCCTTGCTGCCGAGCTGGAGTCGTTCGTCAGCAATGGTTGAGAAGGTGGCGGCGGAACCCGCTGCGTCGGTGGGGGAGAAGTTCACCCTCGAGTTGTTGGACAAGGCTGTTGCAGGCATGGGCGGCCAAAGCCGCACTGGCCAGCATGAAATGGCCAAGCACGTTGCCCGGGCCATCGAGTCCGGGGAACACCTGCTGGTCCAGGCGGGAACGGGAACGGGTAAGTCCTTGGCTTACCTGATCCCGTTGATCGCCCATTCCATGGACAGCAACAAGCCCACGTTGGTGTCCACCGCCACCCTGGCCCTCCAGACACAGATCGTGGGGAGGGACCTTCCCCGTCTGCTGGAGACCATCAACCCGGCCCTGGAACGGCCCGTGAACGTGGCGCTCGTCAAGGGCCGGGCCAATTATGTGTGCCTGCAAAAGCTCGAGGGCGGATTTCCCAGCGAAGAACCGTCCGAAGGACAGCTCTTCTCTCTCGGGGAGGACACCAGCGTGCCGCACTTCGCCGCATCGCTGGGCGGGCCGTCGTCGCAACTGGGCAAGGAAGTGGTGCGGCTGCGCGAGTGGGCGGAGAAGACCGCCACGGGCGACCGCGACGAACTGATGCCGGGCGTGACAGACCGTGCATGGCGCCAGGTTTCAGTTACTTCGATGGAATGCCTGGGGGCGCAGAAGTGTCCCATGGCGGAGGAATGCTTCAGCGAGCAGGCACGCGCCCGGGCGGCCGAGGCTGATGTGGTGGTCACCAACCACGCAATGCTCGCGGTGAGCGCCTTTGAAGGACTGGCTGTCCTGCCGGAGTACGACGTGGTGGTGGTGGACGAAGCCCACGAACTCCAGGACCGGGTCACCGGGGCCGTTTCCGGCCAGTTGTCCGTGGCCATGATCCATGCTGCGGCCTCAAGCGCACGCAAGCACACGGCCATCACTGTGGATGCCCTGAACGCGGCCGCGGACCGGCTGGACCTGGCCCTTGTTGGAGTTCCCAGCGGCTTGGTGCCCAACGGCCTCAACGACGAACAGCTTGATTGCCTGGACCAGCTCCGGGACGCCACCAGGGCCGCATTGTCCGATTCGAAAACGGATTCCTCGAACGCGGTGGACGGTGGACGCCAGTTGGCCCGCTCGCGGCTCATGCTCATTCTGGAACTGTCCGAGAGGTTACTGGCCGCGAAGGAAAACCGGGAGGTGGTGTGGTTCTCCAGGAACAGCACCTTCGATCCCCAGCAGGGTTACTCGCAGCCTGACGAAACAGCTCCCGCCCTCATCAACATTGCTCCCCTGAGCGTGGCCGGACGGCTCCGGGAAGGGCTGTTTGCGGGCCACACAGTGGTTCTGACATCTGCCACGCTGGCCATTGGTTCGGCCTTCGAACCGGCCGCCGGCGGGCTGGGCCTGCTGGGGGACGGGGCTCCCAGCTGGACGGGCCTGGACGTGGGATCGCCCTTTGACTATCCGAAGCAGGGCGTACTCTACGTGGCCAAGCACTTGCCCAAGCCCGGACGCGGAACATCGCCCGAAGCCCTGGACGAGCTTGAGGACCTCATCCGTGCCTCCGGCGGGGGAGCGCTGTGCCTCTTTTCCTCCCGGCGCGCAGCCGAGGAAGCTGCAGATGCCATGCGGCTGCGGATCGATGTGGACATCCTGTGCCAAGGGGAATCCACCATGGCGGCGCTGGTGAAGCAGTTCGCCGACGAACCGGATACGTGCCTTTTCGGCACCATGTCCCTGTGGCAGGGGGTGGACGTGCCGGGTGGTTCGTGCCGCCTGGTGGTCATTGACCGGATCCCCTTCCCACGGCCCGATGATCCCCTGATGACGGCAAGGTCGCGTGCTGTGGCCCAATCCGGTGGAAACGGGTTCATGGCCGTCTCGGCGACCCATGCCGCTATCCGCCTGGCGCAGGGAGCAGGGCGGCTGATCCGGTCAACGGGAGACAAGGGCGTGGTGGCGATCCTCGACTCGCGGCTTTCCACCGAAAGGTACGGCGGGTTCCTGCGGGCTGCCTTGCCGCCCTTCTGGGCCACGACGGACCGGAAGATCGTCCAGGGCGCCTTGGAAAGGCTGGCCCGGACCGGGCGATAGGAAGACGGTCCCTAAAGGGAGCGCAACACCGACACGACTTTGCCCATGATGGTGGCTTGATCGCCAAGGATGGGCTCGTACTGCGTGTTCTGGGGGAGGAGCCAGGTGTGGCCGTCGCGCTGCCGGAATGTTTTGACCGTGGCCTCATCGTCCAGGAGGGCTGCCACGATATCGCCGTTGATGGCGTCGTTCTGCCGGCGGACAACAACCCAGTCGCCATCGCAGATGGCGGCATCGATCATTGAATCGCCGGCTACCTTCAGCATGAAGAGTTCGCCATGGCCCACCAACTGCCGGGGGAGGGGGAGGACGTCCTCCACTGTCTGGTCGGCCAGGATCGGGCCACCGGCAGCGATGCGACCCACCAAGGGAACCAGCGCAGTGTCGCTGGCACTTGCCAGCTCCGTTACGGCGAGGCCGCCGGTACTGCGCAACGTTGCGGGTGCTTCCACTCCCGGGATGGTGGCACCACCGTCAAGGGTCAGTGGCATGAGGACTTCCATGGCGCGAGGACGCTTGGGGTCCCTCCTGAGGTAACCGAGCTTCTCCAGCTGGGACAACTGGTGGGTGACGCTCGAGAGGCTGGCCAAACCCACCGTATCGCCGATTTCGCGCATGCTGGGCGGGTAGCCGTTCTCATTGACGGAACGCTGGATGGTTTCGAGGATCTTCTTCTGACGGACAGTCAGGCTTTTGGGACTTTTGGTGGGCTGTTGGCTCCGCAGGGGTGCCCCGCCGCCTGTGGCCTTCGCTGCCATGTTCGCCATTGCCCTTCCGTTCCGCCCGGCGGCGTTCAGAGTGCTGCCGGGATGTGGGTCCAAAAATGTCAGACCCTCCTGATGCACTGCATCTGTGCCTGTTTCTTCACTCAAACGTAGGCCAGGCACCAGCGTTTATCAAACATTTGTTCTAGCGAGTCTCGACACCGTTCGTTGATAAGTGCTAAAAATGTCAAAGCAAGGTTCGAATATGTGTTCTAGTAATCCGGCTCCTGGGTTCGATGTTCGAAGAAAGTGTTCGAATATCGCCGCTACGCCGGTGAACACAAGGTATTGGCAGCAGGGTCCTGGTTCCCGGGACCAGGCAATCGCTCAGAAGGGCTCAGCTCATGTCCGCAGTCACAACGTTCCACGAGTTCCGCAACGCGCCGGCACCCACCCGCATCCGGCTCACCCGGCGCGGGCGGATCGTTTTCTTTGGCATCCCGGCCATGTTGCTGGTGGCCGCGTTGCTTAGCTTTGCGGGCTTCCTGAACTCGCCGGCCAAGGCTTCGGATTCCCCGTCGCAACTGCAGCCGCCAGTCGCCGTCAGCGTGACAGTGCAGCCTGGTCAGTCCCTGTGGGGCATCGCCGGGGCTGCCGCTCCCGAGCGTGACCCGCGGGATGTCATTGCGGAGATCATCCAGCTGAATGACCTCCGCGGCGGACGCATCACCCCTGGCCAGCAATTGTTTGTTCCTGCCAAGTAGTCCACCCGGACGTTGGCGTGAATCCCGTCCATGCGTCACAGTTACGAGGCACTCACCGGCGCCCCTTAAACTGGTGGGGTGACTGACCAGCTTGAGCGACTTGACCGACTTCCCCTCCGGACCAACCTGCGTGGACTGAGCCCCTATGGCGCACCGCAGCTTGACGTTCCGATTCTGCTCAACGTCAACGAGAACACCCATGGCGTGCCGGCCGATGTCCAGGCCGCGATCACCGAAGCCGTGGCCGCTGCAGCCACCGGACTGAACCGCTACCCGGACCGCGAATTCACCGAACTGCGGGAAGCGTTGGCGGAGTTCCTGGGCCATGGCCTCAGTCCTGCCAACATTTGGGCGGCCAATGGATCCAACGAGGTCCTCCAGCAGATCCTCCAGGCCTTCGGTGGTCCCGGCCGCAAGGCCCTTGGTTTCCCTCCCACGTATTCCATGTACCCGCTCCTGGCCAGTGGCACCGACACGGAGTACGTCCGTGGTGTTCGTGGCGAGGATTTCAGTTTGGACGCGGCGTCCGCCGCCGCGCAGGTGGCTGAGGCGGGCGCCAACATCGTCTTCCTGTGCTCGCCCAACAACCCCACCGGAACGGGTCTCGGCCTGGACGTCGTGGAGGCTGTCTATGAAGCCGGAGAGGCCAGCCAGGCGATCGTGATCGTGGACGAGGCGTACCACGAGTTCGCCCACGACAACACGCCCAGTGCCCTGACCTTGCTGCCGGGCCGCGAACGGCTCATTGTTTCGCGCACCATGAGTAAGGCCTTCGCCCTGGCCGGTGCGCGGTTGGGCTACATGGCTGCGGCGCCCGAGGTCACCGATGCCATCCGCCTGGTCCGTTTGCCGTACCACCTCTCGGCGGTAACGCAGGCGACGGCCCTGGCGGCCCTGCAGCACCGGGAGGCCCTGATGGCCGACGTCGAGGACATCAAGGTCCAGCGCGACCGCATCGTCACTGAATTGCTGCGGATGGGCCTCAAGCCGGCCGCTTCGGACTCCAATTACGTCTTCTTTGGTGGCTTGGAGAACCCGCAAGCCATCTGGCAGGGGTTGCTCGACGCTGGAGTGCTGATCCGCGATGTTGGCATCCCTGGGCACTTGCGTGTCACTGCCGGTACCGAGCGGGAGACCACGGCGTTCCTGGAAGCATTGGAGGCGCTGCTGGCCGGCGACGCCGGTGTGGCCCCCGGCATGGCCCCCCGCCACGGATAAGAAGCCACCCACTTAGACTTGTCCCCAGATCCATTTCCCTTTTCGTGTTAAGGACGTTCCCCAAATGAGCGAAACCGGCGCCACGCCGTCCGCTGCCCGTACCGCGCGCATGGAGCGCACCACCAGTGAGTCTTCTGTCCTGGTGGAGATCAACCTGGACGGTTCGGGTGTCTCGGACATCAGCACCTCGGTCCCTTTCTACGACCACATGCTGACTGCGCTGTGCAAGCACTCCTTGATCGACATGACGGTCAAGGCCACGGGGGACACGCACATCGACGCGCACCACACCGTCGAGGACGTGGCCATCACCTTCGGCGAGGTCCTGCGGACTGCGTTGGGAAACAAGGCAGGTATTCGTCGCTTCGGCGAGGCCACCGTTCCCCTGGACGAGGCCTTGGCTCACGCAGTCGTGGACGTTTCCGGGCGCCCCTACCTGGTGCACGGCGGGGAGCCCGCCGGCCAGGAGTACCACCTGATCGGGGGGCACTTCACTGGTTCACTGACGCGGCACGTGTTCGAAGCCATCACGCTGCACGCAGGTATCTGCCTGCACATGAACGTCCTGGCAGGTCGCGACCCCCACCACATTGTTGAGGCGCAGTTCAAGGCGTTCGCCCGGGCACTCCGCGCGGCCGTTGAATCCGATCCCCGCGTGGAGGGTATTCCGTCCACCAAGGGAGCACTATGAGCAACCAGATCCTCAAAGACGGCGCGGTGACTGACGCGTCAGCTTCGGCAAAGCCCGAATCGCCTGAGGGCAAGCCCACGGTTACGGTGCTGGATTATGGCTCGGGAAACGTGCGTTCGGCGGTGCGGGCCTTGGAGCGCGCAGGCGCCCACGTCGTGTTGAGTGCCAAGCCGGAAGACGTGCTGAACGCTGACGGACTGGTGGTTCCCGGCGTCGGTGCGTTCGAGACCGTCATGAAGGAACTCAAGGCCGTTGACGGCATCCGCATGATCGGACGCCGCGTTGCCGGTGGCCGGCCGGTCCTCGCCATTTGTGTTGGACTCCAGGTGATGTTCGAGGCCGGCGTGGAGCACGGTACCGAATCCGAAGGTATGGCTGAATGGCCGGGCAAGGTGGAGCTCCTGCCAGCCCCTGTGGTTCCGCACATGGGCTGGAACACCGTGGACGTTCCGGAGGGGTCCAAGCTCTTCGCCGGAGTGGAGGCTGAGCGGTTCTACTTTGTGCACTCCTACGGCGTGCAGGAATGGAACTTCGACGTTGTCCAGCCCCGTATGGCTCCGCCCATGGTGACGTGGTCCGAGCACGGAGCCCGTTTCATCGCCGCGGTGGAAAACGGGCCGCTGTGCGCTACACAGTTCCACCCGGAGAAATCCGGTGATGCCGGGGCCAGGCTGCTCCGCAACTGGGTGGACGGCCTGCGGAAACCTGAAGGCGCCGCCTGAATGTGGTCCATAGTGCTCATGGGGCTCGCCGGCCTCCTGGTGGGTGGGGGCATCTCCTTCCACCAGCAGAAAAAGCCCCTCTGGGTTTCCATTTCCTTCTACGTGCTGGCCGGGATGTCCCTCCTGGCCGCCTACCTCCTGACGCTTCCGGGCAAGTAGCCCGGCGTTCCCACCAACTGCAAGGACACACATGACCACGCCCGCACAGTCCGTTCTGGAACTCCTTCCCGCCGTCGACATTGTTGACGGCCGAGCGGTCCGCCTCCTGCAAGGCGAGGCGGGCTCGGAAACCAGCTATGGCACGCCCCTTGAAGCAGCCTTGAACTGGCAGGAAGCCGGTGCTGAGTGGGTGCACATGGTGGACCTCGACGCCGCCTTCGGCCGGGGCAACAACGCGGACCTGATCAGCGACGTGGTTTCCCAGCTCAACGTGAAGGTGGAGTTGTCCGGCGGGCTTCGCGACGATGAGTCGCTGGAACGCGCACTGGCCCTCGGCGTTGCCAGGGTGAACCTCGGTACGGCTGCGTTGGAGAACCCGGAATGGACCCGCCGCGCCATCGAGCGCTTCGGCAACAAGATCGCCGTCGGGCTTGATGTCCGCGGAACCACGCTGGCTGGACGCGGATGGACCAAGGAAGGCGGCGACCTCTGGGAGGTCCTGGCCCGCCTTGAGGACGCCGGCTGCGCCCGTTACGTGGTCACCGACGTGACCAAGGACGGCACGCTGCAGGGACCCAACGTCGACCTGCTCCGCCAGATGGTGGAGAAGACCGGCAAGCCGGTGGTGGCGTCGGGTGGTATTTCCAGCCTGGAGGACCTCCGCGTACTCCGTGAGTTGGTTCCGCTGGGCGTTGAGGGTGCGATCGTGGGCAAGGCGCTGTACGCCGGTGCCTTCACGCTCCCCGAAGCGCTGGACGTCGCCGGCCGCCGCTGATGGCAGGACACCAGGAACACCGTCGGGAGCTTCCCGGCCACATAGCCGCCGCCTTGGCCGGCGCGGGCGGACCCACCGATTCCGCCGGGCAGCCGTGGGCGGGGCGCAGCCTGGACGGCGACGCAGCCAAGATCCACAACTTCGAGGACGACGACGGCTCGGCCGATTCCGGTTACCTCGCCGCAGTGGCGGCCTTGTTGGAGGGCGCGGGCAGCGAGGCAGACGTGGTGTCGGCGCTGGCCACGGCCAGGGTTTTCGTGCCCGTGGTGGCGACGCTCGCGGAGGAGGCCGAAGGCGTGGACGGGCTCCACGCCGACAAGCAGGCCGATATGGCGTTGGTCACTCTCAAGGCTCCTGACGGCAGGACGGCCATGCCGGTCTTCACCTCTGCTGATGCCTTGGGGCGATGGCATCCGGAGGCCCGCCCCGTGGCTGTTTACGCGGCCAGGGCAGCACTTTCCGCTGTGTCCGAGGGTGCGCAACTGCTGGTCCTGGACCCGGGCTCGGATTACACGTTCGTGGTGCGGCGCCCGGCCATGTGGGCGCTTGCCCAGCAGAAGGACTGGACGCCGTCCTACCTTGATGATCAACTGGAGGCTGCTCTCGCTTCCACGGTTTCTGGTTTCCGCACGGTCCGCAGGCTTGAGACGCAGCCCGGTGCGGGCGTAGCGTCCCTGACGGCCGATGGACGCCAGGTGCCCGGCGGTGGGGCGGGACCGGAGTTGCGGGTAGTGCTGTTCCTTGAGGACGGGCTGGACGCCGTAGCGGTGCAAGCGCTCGTGGCCCAGTTGAACGACGCCTGGGCAAGGATGGATTCCTTTGCCGAGGGCGTTGATTCCATTGAAGTAAAACTGCAGCGTGCAGCACAGGAGCCCGCGCAGCATTAACGGCAGTACCCGTTTCCCGGGGCTGCCTTGGGGAACAAGAGGAAACTGGCTGTGAATTTCGCTCTCTACAAGGAGATGCTGTCCATCCGCCCTGTGCGGCGGTTGCTGTTGGTGGGCATGGTGGCCCGCATCCCGCATTCGGCTGCCGGGGTCCTGCTGACGCTGCACATCGTCCTGACCCTGGGGGAGGGGTATGCCGCTGCGGGAGCGGCCGCGGCCGTCATGACCATCGGGATCGCGCTGGGCGCTCCCTGGCGTGGGCGCCGGGTAGACATGGTGGGCCTGCGGAAGGCGCTCATTCCTTCCGTCGTTTCCGAGACCGTGATCTGGTCGATCGTGCCGCACGTTTCCTATCAGTGGCTGCTGCCCCTGGTGTTCGTGGGCGGGCTGTTCACTCTGCCCATCTTCAGTGTGGTCCGGCAGTCGCTGGGCGTGATGGTGGATGGTGAACAGCGTCGCGGCGCCTTCGCACTGGACTCGATAGCCACCGAGCTCGTGTTCATGATCGGGCCGGCCATCGGCGCCATTGTTGCCACCAGCGGATTCTCGGCGCTGGGCTTGACGGCCGTGGGAGTGTCGGTTTCCGTTGCGGGGTTGTTCCTGATCTGGTTCAACCCACCAACGCGGACCGAAGATCCCTGCTCCGTTGAGGAGTCCGCGGAGCGGGCTGCAGCCGATCTTTCCGCCGCCGAGGCTGCCATGGTTGCTTCCGCACCCGCCCATGTCCAGGAGGCTGCCTCGGAAATGGCACCTTCGGCTTCCAAGAATGGCCTGCGGAGCCGCGTCGCCCGTAATTTCACGTGGTTTACCGTCTCTGTTGCTGCTCTGTTCGCCGTGGCGGCAGGCTCCGGAATGGTGCTTAGTGGCTCGGACGTGAGCATTGTTGGCCTGCTGGAACGGGGAGGCCACCAGAACCAGATCGGCATAGTGTTCTTCTTTTGGTGTGCTGCCTCGGTGGTCGGTGGACTGGTTTACGGCGCCATGAACCGTCCGGTATCGCCCATGCTCCTCCTGCTCGGCATGGCCGCGCTGACCATCCCCATGGGCTTTGCCCGGGACACCTGGACCCTGGCGTTCCTGTCGATCCTCCCCGGCCTGCTGTGCGCGCCCGTGCTGTCCGCGTCCTCGGAGAAGGTTGCCGACCTTGTGGACGAGGAACGGCGTGGTGAAGCCATGGGCTGGTACGGTTCGGCGCTGACGGCCGGTGTGGCCCTGGGTGCGCCGCTCGCCGGGGTGTTCATCGACAATGTGGGACCGTCCGGGGGCTTCGCTGCGGTGGGTACTGCCGGCGTCGTCCTGTGCGTCGCAGGTTTCGTCCTGATGTCCTTGCGTCGCCGAGCCGCCCGCGTCTGAGGCAGCTTGGGCCATAACGCCGACGGCGACCCGAACCGAAAGGTTGGGTCGCCGTCGTCGTTTGTTGCCTGGGCTGGGCGCTAGTTCACCGGGCCGGTGAACTTTTCGCCCGGACCCTTGCCCGGTGCGTCGGGGATGAGGGAAGCCTCGCGGAATGCCAGCTGGAGGGACCGCAAGCCATCGCGCAAGGGACCGGCGTGCTGGGATCCGATCTCCGGGGCGGCCGCGGTAACCAGTCCAGCCAGGGCGGTGATGAGCTTGCGGGCCTCGTCAAGGTCCTTGAGGTCTTCCGCGTGGGGATCGTCGGCCAGGCCAACCTTGACCGCCGCGGCGCTCATGAGGTGCACGGCGCCGGTGGTAATAACCTCGACGGCGGGAACTTCGGCGATGTCGCGGATCTGCTGGGAGACTCCGGAGTCTGCCGCGTCTCCGCCGAAGGAGTTGCGGTGATTGCTGTCTTCAGTGCTCATACTGGTAAGCTTGTCACAGACCGACTGGAAGTCGTTATTTCTACGTTTAGTGGAAGTGCAGTCTGTGCCCGCCGTGTGAATGTGCGCTTGGCGGGTTATTTCTGTAGAATTGATTTTCAGTTTGCAAGCGGAGTTCTCTCCCACCCGCGTCAGCCGTTTCCCTCACGGGACTTGAAGGTTGCCGGGTAACCTGGTCGGACGCTTCACGGCATTGCCGGAAGCGCAGTTGGCCCCTTCGTGGGGCTGCACCGATCTTCGAGGCCTTCGATTGCACCAGCAATTGGAGGCCTTCTCTTTTTGCCGGTGAAACTCACCACAACCACAGGAGCTTTAACATTAGCGAGCCAAGAATCAATGAGCGTATCCGCGTCCCCGAGGTGCGGCTGGTCGGCCCTGCCGGCGAACAGGTAGGAATTGTCCGCATTGAGGACGCCCTGCGTCTTGCTGCCGAGTCCGATCTCGATCTCGTTGAAGTTGCCCCGCAGGCTAAGCCTCCTGTTTGCAAGTTGATGGACTTCGGCAAGTACAAGTACGAGGCCGCAGTCAAGGCACGCGAAGCCCGCAAGAACCAGACCAACACGGTTCTGAAGGAAATCCGCTTCCGCCTGAAGATCGACAAGCACGACTACGAAACCAAGCGTGGGCACGCCCTCCGCTTCCTCGGTGCCGGTGACAAGGTCAAGGCCATGATCCAGTTCCGTGGCCGCGAGCAGCAGCGTCCCGAAATGGGTATCCGCCTCTTGCAGCGCTTCGCCGAAGACGTTGCCGAGGTTGGCGTTGTTGAGTCCAGCCCGCGCATCGATGGCCGCAACATGGTCATGGTGATCGGTCCGCTCAAGAACAAGGCCGAGGCCAAGGCCGAAGCCCGCCGCGCTGCACAGCGTGCCGAAGCCAAGGCCCAGAACGAGGCCAAGGCGGCAGCACGCGTGGACACCTCGGGCGACCAGGGTCCCATGACGCAGTCCCTCGCGGACCTCCTTCCTGCCGGTTTCACCGCCGCCGAGGAAGAGGCCACGCAGGAAACCGCAGCCCCAGTAGTCGAGGAAGCCACGCAGACGGCAGCCGAGGAAGCTCCCGTCAGCGAAGCACCCGCGGTCTCGGAGGCTCCGGAGGAAACGCCGGTTGCTGAGGAAGCCCCTGCTGCCGAGGAAGTCGCTGTTGCCGAGGAAGCCCCGGCTCCCGCTCCCGTAGCGGCACCTGCTCAGGAAGCTCCGAAGCCGGTTGTCCCGTCCGCTCCGAAGCCTGCCGTTCCGGCGGTTCCGAAGCCGATGGCAAAGCCTGCAGCTCCCAAGCCGGGCGCACGGCCCACGGCCCCCAAGGCCGCGCCGAAGCCTGCATCACGCAAGACCAACTAGTTCGACGCCCAAGGAGCTCCGCTCCGAAGGCAAGCAACCAGCACGCCGGCCCTTGGAGGCAGGCTGCACGAAAGAACTGCGGACACTGTCCGTGGATACGTAAGGAGATCGGTTCCCATGCCGAAGATGAAGACCCACAGCGGTGCTAAGAAGCGCTTCAAGCTGACCGGCACCGGCAAGCTGAAGCGCCAGCAGGCCAACCGCCGCCACTACCTGGAGCACAAGCCCACCACCCTGACCCGTCGCCTCGCCGGCGACAAGATCGTCTTCAAGGGCGACGCCAAG
The DNA here is from genome assembly GCF_044391085.1 of Paenarthrobacter sp. NPDC018779. Classification (NCBI taxonomy): domain Bacteria; kingdom Bacillati; phylum Actinomycetota; class Actinomycetes; order Micrococcales; family Micrococcaceae; genus Paenarthrobacter; species Paenarthrobacter sp. NPDC018779. The sequence continues at coordinate 144,449 of NZ_JBIRZS010000007.1, forward strand.
GTCATCAAGAAGATGCTGGGCGTCTAAGTTCCAAGCTCTTAGGTTGCCGCCGTCCGGCGGGGACCGACTACACCAAAAGCCTTCTCAGGCCAGCCGGAGATCCGGCAGTAGCAGCTTGGGATAAAGATTTCTGAAGGAGTACGCACGTGGCACGTGTGAAGCGGGCGGTCAACGCCCACAAGAAGCGCCGGGTTGTCCTCGAACGCGCAAAGGGTTACCGCGGTCAGCGTTCGCGCCTTTACCGCAAGGCAAAAGAGCAGCTGCTGCACTCGTTTGTGTACAGCTACGGCGACCGCCGCAAGCGCAAGGGTGACTTCCGTCGCCTCTGGATCCAGCGCATCAACGCTGCATCCCGCGCCAACGGCCTCACCTACAACCGTCTCATCCAGGGCCTGAAGGCTGCTGAGGTTGAGGTTGACCGCCGCATGCTCGCCGAACTGGCTGTTTCCGACGCCAACGCCTTCACCGCCCTGGTGAACGTTGCCAAGGCTGCCCTGCCGGCTGACACCTCCGCTCCGGCCAAGGCTGAAGCTGCTCCGAAGGCTGCCAAGGTGGCTTCCGCTGCTGCCACGGCCACTGCTGTCAAGGCTGTTGTTTCCGAGAAGCCCGCCATCGACGGTGCCATCGCGGCCGTTGAGGGTGAAGGTGCTCCCGAGGGCCACGCCATCAAGGGCAACGCCGAGTCCAAGAAGTACCACGTTCCGGGTTCCACCTGGTACGAGAACACCGCTGCTGAGTACTGGTTCTCCACCGTTGAGGCTGCCAAGGCTGCAGGCTTCGAGCCTGCAGGTGGCGAAGCCCGCCAGCAGATCAAGAACTAGTCGCAACTGCCACTAAAGTTCTTTATATGAACGAAACCGGGCGCCCGCAAGAAATAACGATGACCAACCCCCGAGCTGATCGGGTGAGGGATGTCGCCAAACTTGCCGGGCGCCCGGCGCGTTTAAAGCGCGGCCGGTTCCTCGCTGAAGGACCGCAGGCCGTGCGGGAGGCGCTGACCCTCCACCGGGAGCGGCTCGCGGCCGGAGGTGCCGCCGTCGTCCATGAAGTCTTTGCCAGCGAAGCGTGCCTGGACAGGCTTCCCGAACTTGCCGACCTGGCCCGCGGCACGCAACTCCGGCTGGCCAGCGATGATGTGTTGGCCGCCTTGGCGGATACCGTCAATCCGCAGGGTGTTGTGGCCGTGTGCAGCTTTGTGGACGTCAGCCTTGAGAGCGTGCTCGACGCCGGTCCCCGCCTTCTTGCCGTGATGTGCCAAGTGCGCGACCCCGGTAACGCGGGAACCGTCCTGCGGGCCGCGGACGCAGCAGGCGCGGACGCTGTGGTGCTGACAGGCAGCAGCGTGGACATCTACAATCCGAAGGCCGTGCGATCCACGGCTGGCTCCCTTTTTCACCTTCCTGTTGTCCTCGGCGCCGACGTCGAGGAACTCGTGGCGCTTTGCAAGGCGCGTGGGATTGGCATCCTGGCAGCTGACGGCTACGGCACCGTGAACCTGGACAAACTGCAGGACGAGAACGCCGCACGGCGGCTCGGCAACGGGGATGTTGCCTCGGACTACGCGCTGGAAGAGCCCACGGCGTGGCTCTTCGGGAACGAGGCACAGGGTCTCTCCGAGGCGGAACTCGCCCTGGCCGACCATCGGGTGGCTGTGCCCGTCTACGGTTCAGCCGAAAGCCTCAACCTGGGAACGGCGGCCACTGTGTGCCTGTACGCCAGTGCCCGCTCCCAGCAAGGAGCGGTATTCACCAGCGCTACCGCCGGCGGTAATGCCTAAGTAAGTAGTCACGCTCCGGGTGCGGTGTTGCTGGTGGCCACGAGGAGCACCATGGGCACCGCGGACGCCGGACAGGACAAAGCAAAAGCGATCGGCCCCGCACTGCGGAGCCGATCGCTTTTTGGTTTCTGTCACCTGTCAGGCCAAGGGCCTCCTGCGTTCCACCAGGCCACTGATCACAGCGACGCCGAGCCCGAGCACGGCGAGGACGGCGCCTACCAGCGCCGGAGCAACGTAGCCCCAACCCCAAGCGATCACGGTTCCGCCGAGGAGCGCTCCGAGGGCATTGGCAATGTTGAGGGCCGAGTGGTTCAACGAGGAGGCCAAGGAGGCGGCGCCGGGTGCCGCGTCGAGCAGCCGTGTCTGGAGAGCCGGCGTCAACATGGAACCGATGCCGCCCACGACGAACGCCATGAGGAAGGCGGACCAAGCCCAGTGGGCTGCAATGGCGTACACCACCAGTGCCACGGCGATGCCGGGCATCACCACGTAGATGGTCCCCATGACGGAACGGTCAGCGATCCTGCCGCCGATGATGTTGCCCACCACCATGCCAACGCCGTACAGGGCTACAACCGCTGGAATGAGGCTCTCCGGGATACCGGCCACGCTGGTCATGGTGTGGGCGATGTAGGTGTACACGGCGAAGAAGCCGCCAAAGCCAATGACGCCGATCAAGAGGGCAAGCCAAACCTGGAGGCGCTTGAGGGCACCTAGTTCGCGCCTGATGCTTGCCTCCGGATGGACCGGCTCGAAGGGGACGAACTTCCAGACCATCAACACCGTGACCAGACCGATCGCACCGACAATGACGAAGAGGAGCCGCCATCCGAACGTTTGTCCCACCCAGGTGGCCAGGGGTACGCCGATGACGTTGGATACGGTGAGTCCGGCCATGACCATGGAAATGGCCCAGCCGCGTTTGGTCGGTGCCACCAGGCTGGCAGCGATGACCGCGGCAACACCGAAGTAGGCGCCGTGGGGGAGTCCTGATGCGAACCGGGACAACAGCATGAGGCCGTAATCCGGTGCGATGAAGGAGGTCAGGTTGGCGATGGACAGGAAAAGCATCAGTCCGAGCGCCAGGTGCTTGCGGGGCAGCTTGGCGCCGAAGGCCGCGAAGACCGGCGCGCCGATGACCACGCCCAATGCGTAGGCCGAAATCAGGTTCCCGGCCTGGGGCGTGCTGATGCGGAGCCCGTCCTCCACTTCCTTGAGAAGCCCCATCATGGCGAACTCGGTGGTGCCGATCGCAAACCCACCCATGGCCAGCGACAAGATGGCCAAACCGAGGTGGCGCCTCGTGGGACGGGAGGTGGGTGGGGACATGGTGGTAGTCATAAGCCTGCTTCGTGAGGGTGTTCCCGGGGCCGGGGTAGGAAGAAAATCCGAGGTCAAGTTTAGTGGCCGGCGGCCCGCGGGGCTGTGTTTTGTGATGATGCCCATGGTCCCGCCACCCCTAGACTTGTCCAGTGACTGCATTGATCAACGTGGTGGGCGCGGCAGTGGTCGACTCCCTTACAGCTCCTGCCCTTCTCCTGGCCGCACGCCGTACCGCGCCTCCCCAGTTTGCGGGGATGTGGGAGTTCCCTGGGGGGAAGGTGGAAGCCGGGGAGTCTGCGGAAGCGGCACTTCATCGGGAGCTCATAGAGGAACTGGGCGTCACTGTCCGCTTGGGCGAGGAACTCCAGTCCGGCTGCGCCACCGGCTGGACCCTGAATGAGCGGGCCGCGATGCGGGTGTGGTTCGCTGAACTGACCGGCGGAGAGCCCCGCCCCTTGGAAGACCATGATGAACTGCGGTGGGTATCCCTCGACGGGGACGAAGTCCTGGAGCTCGAATGGATCCCCGCCGACTTTCCCATCGTGCGGGCGTTGCTGGAACGCGTGGCCGCCTCCGCGCTGTAAGGGCCTGTCCTAGAACAAGCTTTCCTGGCCCGCCTCGGCGGACCCTGCAGAATGTGCGGCGTCGTGCGACGGCTCCGCAGTCCGTGGCCGGGCGTTTCGGTGGCTGAACCCGTGCGTACCCGTGAAGCCATACTTGGCCTTGAAGTGATTGACCCGCCCCGCCAGCCAGGTCCGGTATTCCTTGGGCGCGTAGGAGCCCTTGCCGTAGAGCCGGCTGTACCTGCCCACCAGTTCCGGGTGGTTACGGGCCAGCCATTCCATGTACCACTCGCGGGTTCCGGGCTTGAGGTAGAGCGCCCCGGCGGTGACTCCCGTGGCGCCGGCCGCGGCGAGCTCGGAGAACAACGAGTCCAGGGCTTCATCCGAGTCAGTGAGCCACGGCAGGATGGGCATGGCCATGACGCCGCAGCCGAGCCCGGCGTCGCGAAGCCTGGCAATCAACTTCAACCGGGCTTTGGGGGAGGGCGTCCCCGGTTCCATGAGCTCCGCGAGTTCCTGGTTGGTCATGGCCAACGAGATCCCAAGGTCCACGGGAACCATGGTGGCCGCGTGCTTGAGCAGCGGAATGTCCCTGGACAACAACGTGCCTTTGGTCAGGATGGAGAAGGGGGTTCCGGATTCGGCGAGGGCCCGGATGATTCCCGGCATGAGGGAGTAGCGGCCCTCGGCCCGTTGGTAGGGGTCCGTATTGGTGCCCAGCGCCACGGGGTGATGTTGCCACGACGGTTTGGCCAGCTCTTTCCGCAGGACCTCGGCCGCGTTGATCTTGACCACCACCTGGGAGTCGAAATCGCGGCCGGAATCAAAGTCCAGGTAGGTGTGGGTTTTCCGGGCAAAGCAATAGACACACGCATGGCTGCAGCCGCGGTAAGGATTCACGGTCCACTCGAACGGCATCTGCGAACCGGCAGCCACCTTGTTGAGCACTGACTTGGCGGTGACCTCATGGAAGGTGACTCCGGAGAATTCGGGTGTTGAGATGGAACGCACCAACCCGGAGAGCGGCAGCAAGGCGTCCACAACCGGGGCAGGGCCGGGAGCTGTGCTGGCACTGGATCCGGGTGCGCGTTCACGGCTTGGTGAAAGTGCTTGTGCGTCCCATCTCATGAACTCCATTCGAAGGTATGTTCGAATTTAAGTCAAGTGCTTCGAAACCGGATCCGGGCGTTGCTAAGGTTGGCCCATGATCCTGCTGACCGGCTTCGAACCCTTCGGCGGCGACTCCACCAATCCGTCGTGGACCGCTGTGCTGCAGGCCGCCCGGATGCTCACCGCCGAAGGCTTGACGGTGGAGACGGTCGAGCTGCCGTGTGTCTTCGGCGAGTCGGTTGAGGTGCTGAAGCAGGCCATTGCGGCCCACCAACCAGAACTGGTCCTCAGTGTTGGCCTGGCCGGTGGCCGCAGCAGGATCTCCCTGGAGCGCGTGGCCATCAATTGCGACGACGCCCGCATCCCGGACAACAAGGGCAACCGTCCCATCGACCAGGAAGTAGTGCCCCGGGGGCCTGCCGCCTACTTCAGCACCTTGCCCATCAAGTCGGCCTTGCGGAGCCTGCAGATTGAAGGCATCAAAGGCGAAGTCTCCCAGTCCGCCGGAACCTACGTTTGCAACCATGTTTTCTACGCATTGATGCACGCTTTGAAGGGCCGTGCCGGGACCCGGGGAGGATTTGTCCACGTGCCGTATGCCTCGGAGGATCTGGTTCACGGCAGCACGGCACCATCGATGCCCCTCGAATCAATGGCGAGGGGCATCGCCGTCGTTGTTCGCACCGCAGCCCAAACCGGCACCGATGCCAAGCTGTCCGCGGGTGCCATCCACTGACAGGGCTTAGCCTTCCAGGAGCTCCCATTCCACCGTGACGCTTGCCGTCACCGATGACTGTCCCGCTTCAACGGGTAGGGCCTCGGCTGCGAAGGCCTTGACCATGCCGCCCACCGGGACCGGGGCGCCCGGCGCCGGCTGCTGGGACACGGTCACCACGCTGCCCAGCCGGGCTCCCGCCAACTGGGCATACTGCTGTGCCCTGCGCTCGGCGTCGGACCACGCCGCCTCCTGTGCAGCGGCAGTCACGCGGGAAGCGTCGGAGAAGCCCTGCCCAATGCCATTGATCCGGATGTCGTCTCCACCGGCGGCCACCGCAGCAGCGATGGCCGCAGGCGCGTCGGCTTGCGAGCGGATGGCCACCAGCAGGTTCGTGGAAGCGACATACCCCGAGACCTTTTGTCCCTGGCCCTCCACCCACACAAGGTCGGCGCGCAGGTTCAAGCCGCTGGTCTGCAGATCGGCGTCCGCCACGCCGGCCTGGCGCAGGCTGGCCGCTACAGCGCCCGCCGCGCGTCCGGCGTCGGAATAGGCCTGCGCTGCCGAGTCCCGGCGGGTTTCGACACCCAGCGTCAGCGTCACCAGGTCCGGCGCGGCTTTGGCGCTCCCCGTACCTGTGACTGTGATGGTTCGCTTCATACCGCCTCGCTTCGCTTGCGGGCCGGAACGCCCGGCCTTTGTTGGTCAATGTAGCCGCCGGCTTTCAATCCGGCATGGCGCTCGAAGATATTGGCCAAGCCGGGGTTCCCGGTCCGCAGCATGGACCACGCGGCGGCCACTCCGTACAGGGGAAGGAAGGGGAGCCCCAGGCACCAGGCGTATTGTGTGCTGTGCCGTTCTTCGTGGGCCAGCAACCTCTCGCTGGTGCCGGCAACACCGTGGGGCGCCCGGTACAAAATGACGTTCCCCAGCGTAAACGCCCCGGCATGCGGGATCTTCCACCGGTAGCCCGCAGCGATGAGCAGGCCGCGCGGTCCCTTCGACAACCGGGACCCGGATGCCGCCGCAACCAGCAAGCCCAACGGCGTGCTGAGATTGACGGCGTTGGCGATCTGTCGCAGGCGCTGCCCGGGAGTCATGAAGCCATGCTAGCCCGGCGTACCCCGCGCCGCGCCGGCCGCGGGTTACGCTGATCCAGCACCCACCCAGTCCACGTCACCATTTGGGGGAAGAAGAAATGAAAGTGAAGCGCGCTGCAGGCGTCCTTGCCGTCCTGGTCGCCGTCATGCTGGCCCTGACCGGCTGCGTCAAGCTCAACATGTCCGTCAAGGTCAACAGCGAGAAGAGCGTCGACTATGAAGTGGTCTACGCAATCCAGAAGTCCGTTCTGGGAGACAAGTCCTTTGACGAGTTCATGAAGTCCAACGGCACCGGCAGCCAGGAGATGGATATCCCCGAGGGATCCACGGTGGTGGACTACGAGGACGAAAAGTACAAGGGCAAGAAGATCACCGCCGCCAACCTGGATCCGGCCAAACTGGCGGAGTCCTCCAGTTCGGAGAACACCTTCGAGCTCAAGAAGGAAGGCGACTTCTACGTCCTCTCCATGGGTGGCGTCACGGGTACCGACTCCAGCGACCCTGCTTCGGCCGGTATGGCCAGGTCAATGTTCGACGAAGCCTCAGTCCGCTTCACCTTCCCCGGCAAGGTAGTCGAGGCGAAGGGTGCCACCGTCGAAGGGAACACCGCAACGTTCGACATGCTGTCCATCAGCGAATCCACCGTCCAGGTCAGGGCCGAAGCCAACGCCGGGTTCCCGCTATGGATCATCTGGTTGGTAGTGGGCGTAGCCGTGGTTGCCGTAGCCGTGGTGCTGCTGTTCGTACTCCTGCGGCGTCGCGCGCCGAAGCCCGTTCCGGCCTCCGCCCCGCCCGCACAGTACGGGCCCGGACAGTATGGACCCGGACAGAACGGGTCGGCGCAGTATGGACCCGCGGGTTACGCGCCACAGCAGGATTGGGCGGGCCAGGGCTACACTCCCGGCCAGGCTCCGCAGCCAAGGAACGACGGCGGACCCACACCGCCGCCGCCCACCGCACCTCCCGCCCCCTGAAGACCCGGCACGTAAGGTTCTACTAGACTGGAAGGCAGTGTTCGCCACGGCGGACACTGCCTCTTATTTGCAGGCCAGCCATGCCGGCCGTTCCCGACTCGTAGCTAAGAACAGTAGATGACTGACACTTTGCCAGGCGCTGCCATCCCGAATCCGCTGGATGAGGCCGCCATCACCGCCGCCGTTGAGGACGCCGTCGCCGCTATTGCGGCTGCCTCCTCCCTCGAAGAACTCAAGGCCGTCCGCCTCGCGCACACCGGCGAGAAGTCGCCGCTCAGCCTCGCCAACCGTGAAATCGGTGGCCTGGCCAAGGAGCACAAAGCGGCTGCGGGAAAGCTGATGGGGTCATCGCGTGGCCGGGTCAACCAGGCGCTCGCAGCGCGCACGCAGGTTCTCGAAGCGGAGAACGACGCCCGGATCCTGGTGGAGGAAACGGTGGACGTCACGGCGGCTCCGCGTCGCCGACGCGCCGGTGCGCGGCACCCACTGTCCACGCTGCAGGACCGTGTGTCTGACATCTTCGTGGGCATGGGCTGGGAAATCGCCGAAGGCCCTGAGGTGGAATCGGAATGGTTCAACTTCGATGCCTTGAACTTCAAGCCGGACCACCCTGCGCGTGAAATGCAGGACACGTTCTTCGTTGAGCCGCCAGAGGCCCACCTGCTGATGCGAACCCACACTTCGCCGGTGCAGGTGCGTTCCATGCTGGAGCGCGAGGTTCCCATCTACGTCCTGTGCCCGGGCAAGGTGTTCCGCACGGACGAACTGGATGCAACGCACACCCCTGTGTTCCACCAGTTCGAGGGCCTGGCCATCGACAAGAACCTCAGCATGGCGGACCTCCGCGGCACGTTGGAGCACTTCGCGCGCCAGATGTTCGGCGATGAAGCGTCCATCCGCCTTCGCCCCAACTACTTCCCGTTCACCGAGCCGTCAGCCGAGTTGGACATCTGGCACCCCGGTGCCAAGGGTGGCCCGCGCTGGATTGAATGGGGTGGCTGCGGCATGGTCAACCCCAACGTCCTCCGGGCAGCCGGCATTGACCCGGACGTCTATTCAGGTTTTGCCTTCGGCATGGGCATTGAGCGCACGCTCATGTTCCGCAACGAAGTCGGCGACATGCGCGACATGATCGAGGGCGATGTACGTTTCAGCGAGCACTTCGGGATGGAGATCTAACAGTGCGTATCCCACTTTCCTGGCTGCGTGAATTCGCGCAGGTACCGGCCGACGCAACGGCCGAAGACGTCATGGCCGATTTGGTCAAGGTCGGTTTCGAAGAAGAAGAAGTCCACCGCCCCACGGACGCCCTGAAGGGCCCCGTGGTGGTTGGCCAGGTGTTGAGCCTGGTCAAGGAACCGCAGACCAACGGCAAGACCATCAACTGGTGCCAGGTCCGCGTCGTTCCGGAAGGACAGGAACAGACCCTCACGGGCAAGGGCATTGATCCTTCCGGCGTGCAGGGCATTATTTGTGGTGCCCACAACTTCGTGGAGGGCGACAAGGTAGTGGTCACGCTGCCTGGTGCCGTGCTCCCGGGAGACTTCCACATCTCGGCCCGCAAGACGTACGGCCACTTGTCCGCGGGCATGATCGCCTCCGTGCGGGAACTGGGCATCGGCGAGGACCACGACGGCATCCTGGTGCTGTCCAGCATTGGCCTCGACCCCGAAATCGGCACGGACGCCATGGAACTACTGGGTCTCTATGACCAGGCCGCGGAGATCAACGTGACCCCTGACCGCGGGTACGCGTTCTCCATCCGTGGCGTGGCCCGCGAATACGCCCACGCCACGGGGACTGACTTCACCGACCCCGCGTCCAAAGTCAACGCCCCGGCCACCCTGCAGGGTGGTTACGGCGTGAAGCTCAACGACGACGCCCCGATCTACGGAAAGCCCGGGTGCGACCGTTTCGTGGCGCGCACGGTCCGCGGCGTTGATCCGTCCCGCCCCACGCCGCCGTGGATGTCCTCCCGCCTGCGCCTTGCCGGTATCCGGAGCATCTCGCTGCCGGTGGACATCTCCAATTACGTGATGCTGGAGCTCGGGCAGCCGAACCACTGCTACGACCTGGACAAGCTCTCGGGCGACATCGTGGTGCGCCGTGCCGTTGCCGGGGAGAAGATCACCACCCTCGATGACAAAGAGCGCACGCTCGACGTCGAGGACCTCCTGATCACCGACGACTCCGGCGCCATCGGCATCGCAGGCGTCATGGGCGGTGCCCACACCGAAGTTTCGGACTCCACCACCAACATCCTGGTGGAAGCCGCGCACTTCGACGAGGTCTCGATCGCCCGTTCGCGTCGTCGCCACAAGCTTCCTTCCGAGGCGTCCAAGCGCTTCGAGCGTGGCGTCGACTGGCACATCGCCAACATCGCTGCGCAGCGTGTGGTGGACCTGTTGGTGGAACTGGCCGGTGGTAAGGCTGATGAGGCCGGAACCGACGTCGGGACCGCACCGGACGCCGTCACTATCGAACTGCCTGCTGATTTTGCTGCCAAGCGCATTGGCATCGACTTCACCGAGGAACAGATCACCACGTCCCTGGCAGACCTTGGTGCTGTGGTTGAGAAGACCGCTTCCGGCTACACCGTGACGGCGCCGAGCTGGCGGAATGACCTCGAAACCAAGGAAGACCTCTCCGAAGAGATCGCGCGCCTGGTCGGTTACGACAACATTCCAGCCACCCTTCCGGTGGCGCCTCCAGGCCGTGGTTTGAGCCGCACGCAGCAGCAGAAGCGCCGCGTGGTGCAGGCCCTGGCCGACGCTGGCCTGACGGAAGTCCTGTCCTACCCGTTCGTCTCCAAGGCGGCCAACGACACCTTTGGCGTGGCCGCGGAAGGTGCGCAGCGCCCGGCTCTGAAACTCGCCAACCCGATCAGCGAGGAACACGGCTACCTCCGTACGTCCATCCTGCCCGGGCTCATAGAGGTTGTTCGCCGCAACCAGTCGCGCGGTTTCCGCGACCTCGCGCTGTACGAGGCCGGCTCGGTCTTCCTCCCGGGCGAGCGGTTGGGGACTGAGTCCATCCCGCCGCTGGGCGTCAAGCCTTCGGATGACGTTCTTGAGGGACTGTTCGACGGCGTTCCGCACCAGCCGCTGCACATCGCCGCAGTGCTCACGGGCCACGATTCACCGGCCGCGGCGACGCACACGCCGCGGGCGTGGGATTGGGCTGACGGACTGGATGTTGCACGTCTCATCGGAGACGTCGTGGGTGTCGAGCTTGTGGTCAGCCAGGGCAGCCACCAGGCGTTCCACCCCGGCAGGGCGGCCCAGCTGGCCCTCCGGAACGGTGACGTGGTGGGCTACGCCGGCGAACTCCACCCCAAACTCCTCGCTGCGCATGACATGCCGGCGCGGTCTGTGGCCATGGAGATCGACGTGGACGCGCTGTTCGAAGCAGCGGCCGACGTGATCGTGGCCAAGCACATTTCCGGGTTCCCCGTGGCAACCCAGGACGTGGCCTTGGTGGTTCCGCAGGATGTGCCGGCGGACCAGGTTCTGGCCGCACTCCGCGAAGGTGCCGGAGAGCTCCTCGAAGACGTTGCACTGTTCGATGTCTACGTGGGCCCGGGCATCGAGGAAGGCAAGAAGTCGTTGGCTTTCGGACTTCGTTTCCGGGCCGCTGACCGCACCCTGACCGTGGACGAGGCCTCCGAAGCCCGCGCTGCAGCCGTTGCCGTTGCCGCGGAGCGCTTCGGAGCAGTCCAGCGCTAGTCCAGACCGAACAACGCGGGGTCACTTACAGCCCATTCCGAAGGGATTAGTGGGCCGTGAGTGACCCCGCGTTGCTTTAAGAGGGGGAGACGTGGAGCCGGTTGTGAGGCTGCTCCAGCTGGGGGAGGTGGCACTCCCTGACACTCCGCGTGCCATGGTTTTGGGCAGGGCGGGGGAACGACGTGCGGCGCGCTTCGCATCCGCGCAGGACCAGGATCGCTTTATTGCCGGTCGGATCGCCTTGCGTCTGTTCGCGGCGGAGCTGCTGGACGTGGATTCGTCCCGGCTCACGCCGGACTACATTTGTCCCCAGTGCGGTCCCGGCGAGGATCACGGCCGGCCCGGATTCATGCTCGACGGCGGTCCGGCGTCTTTGGTGCTCAGCGCCTCCCGGGCGTCGGGCTGGGTGCTGCTGGCCGGCGTCGTACATCCAGCGGAGGGCCTGCGGCTGGGAGTGGACCTTGAAGCTGTAGGCCGGGTTGGCTTTGCGGGTTTTGACGACGTTACCCTGACCGCGGAGGAACGCAGGCTGGTCGACGCGGCGCCGGAAGAGGAGCGCGTCTACCAACGTGCGCGCCTCTGGGCACGGAAGGAAGCCTGGCTCAAGATGACCGGGGAAGGCCTGCGGCGAAACCCCTCAGACGTGGACGTGCTGGACCGTCCGGGCGTGCAGGACGTGCATACCATCGGCGGACGGGCTCTGCCGGAAGGTCTGGTCGCCGCGCTGGCACTCGGCTAGCGCGCGGACGGCAGCGGCGGAAGCGGTGCCTCGTAGAGCCACGGCCGTAGCCGAGTACCGGCGTCCAGGCCGGGAATGAACGAATCCGCGGCGGCAACAAACGTCTCCGTGGACACCGATCCGTGGCGGTTGGCGGCGGTCCAGTGCTGGAGGAACCCGAAGAAGGCTTCGTCTCCCGCCTTGACCCGGAGGGCGTGCACAGCCAGGGCGCCACGTTTGTAAACCCTGTCGTCGAACATCAGTTCCGGGCCGGGATCGCCCACCAGCAGGTCCTGTGGACCGCCGTCGAGCTTCTTCCACGCTGCCAACGCCCGGGCGCCAACGCCCATGGTTCCCGACTCCTCCGACCACAGCCATTCGGCGTAGCACGCGAAGCCCTCGTGCAGCCAGATGTCCTTCCAGTTGTTCACTGTCAGTGAGTTCCCAAACCACTGGTGCGAAAGTTCGTGGGCGATCAGCCGTTGGGCCTCCCAGGTGTCCCGCATATGGTTGCGGCCGAAGATGGACACGGTCTGGGCTTCGAGGGGAATCTCCAGCTCGTCCTCGGTGACCACCGAGGTGTAATCGGTAAAGGGGTAGGGTCCGAAGCAATCTTCGAAGGTCCGCATCATGTCAGGCTGCCGGCGCAGGCCGTTACGGGCGTCCTCGGCCAGGCCCGCCGTGACGGCCGCGAACTGTGGAACTCGATGATGGGTGTCGTTGGCGTTCAGCGGGATCAGGCCGTAGCGGCCGATCTGCACGGTGGCCAGGTACGTCGCCATGGGCTGGGCATGCTCATAGACCCAGGTCTCGCGGCTCGATTTCCGGGTGCGGGACACCAGCCGGCCGTTGCAGACGGGCCGGTAGTTGTCGTCGGTGGTGACGGAAATCAGGTAGCTCGACTTGCTCCGGGGATGGTCGTTGCACGGAAACCAGGACGCGGCACCGTTCGGCTGGCCTGCCACCAGGACTCCATCGGTGAGCTCCTCCCAGCCAACTTCCCCCCATAGCCCACGCCGCGGCTGGGGGTTGCCTTCGTAGCGGATGTCCAGCACGAACTGCTGGCCGGAGCGGAGCTGTGCCGGGGGAGTGACCACCAGGTGTTCGCTGCGCTGGTTGAACCTCTGGACCTTCCTGCCATCCAGCTGGATCTTTGAGGCCCGCAGGCCTACCAGGTCCAGGACTACTTGGCTCATGGCTTCCAACGCGGTACAGCGCAGTACGGCCCGTCCGATCAACCTGTTGCTGCCCAGCCGCACATCGAGGTCCAGCTCATACCTGTCAACCCGGTAACTCGTGCTGCCGTGGTTCAAGGTGTAAGGGTCGGCGGCGGTGTTCGTGGTCGCTGCGGTCATAAAGTCCGTTGGCCTCAATCCTGGTTTTCTTGCTGTTACCGTCTGCCCAATCTACTTGAGTCCGGTGGCCTGGGAGGCCGGACCCTCCCACGGGCTCACGGGATTTCCCATCCAATAGGTTCCGGCCGGAACGGTCTCGCCCCGCATGACCAACGACGCCGGTCCTACCGTTCCGCCGTCGCCCACACTTGCGGCGGGGAGGATGACGCCGTGCGGACCCATGGTGGCACCGGCCCCAAGCGTTACGGTGTCGATGCTCATGACGCGGTCGTGGAACAAATGGGTTTGGACCACGCAGCCCCGGTTAACGGTGGAGTTCTCGCCGAGGGTCACAAGGTCGGCCTCGGGAAGCCAATAGCTCTCACACCAGGTTCCGCGTCCGATCTTGGCGCCCAATCCCCGGAGCCACCACACGAGGGCGGGGGTTCCGGCAGCTGAGCGGGCGAACCAGGGTGCGCTGACCATTTCGATGAAGGTATCCACTACCTCGTTGCGCCAGATGAATGAACTCCACAGGGGGTGTTCACCAACCCGGATAGCGCCTACCAGCACCCACTTGGCGACGATTGCGCTGAGGGCTGCCACAGCTCCGGCTGCCAGCATGACCACTCCGCCCAGCAAGGCCGCGGCCCAATAACCCCAACTGCCGGCAATGAGGTCGAACACCAACATCACGCCTACGGCGATGGCCACCGTCAGAATGACGGGGACAACGCGGCACAGTTCCCACAGTGCACGGGCGAGCTTGAGCTTGCGTGGAGGCTGGAAAGTGCGGGTCTGGTCTGCGTCTACGGCGGTGCGTCGCAAGCGGACGGGTGGGCTGCCCAGCCACGAGGTTCCGGACTTTGCTTTGGCCGGGGTGGCGGAGAGAACTGCCACCAGCGAGTTCTTGGGAACATTGCGTCCGGCAGCGGTCATCCCGGAGTTGCCCAGGAAGGAGCGCTTGCCGATCTTGGCCGGGGCGATCTTCATCCAGCCGCCGCCCAGTTCATAGGAGGCCACCATGGTGTCGTCCGCCAGGAAGGCGCCGTCCCCGATGGTGGTCATGCGGGGGACCAGGAGGACCGTGGACGCCTCCACGTTCTTGCCCACTTTGGCGCCGAGCAGGCGGAGCCAGATCGGCGTGAACAGGCTTGCGTAGATGGGGAAGAGAAGGTCGCGGGCCATGTCCAGGAGGCGTTCGGTGGCCCAGACCTGCCATCCCACGCGGCTCCGGACGCGGTAATAGCCTTCCTCGAGGCCAAGTCCTAGAAGGCGGGCAACGATCAGGATGAGGAGGAGATTCGCAAAGAACCATGCCAACGCGGCCAGCGGGAGGGCCGTCAGGATCTGGGGAATGGCGCTTTCGAGGGATGCGTGCCCCCGGATGAAGGCGAGAATCACCAGTGCGCCAACGAAAGCCGAGACGTAGGGGATCAGTGCCAGCACCGCAGAAGCACCGGCGAAGGCGGAGAACCAGAGCCTGTCGCCCAGGGTCCGCTGGTGCACCATTTCGGGCCATTCGTGTTTGGCTTTGCCCCGCCGCTCGGCGGGTGAGCCGGCCACGAGGTGCCCGGACTTGACCTTGCCCAACACGGCCGAGCCGGCTTCGACGTGCGCGCCCGCTCCGATGGTGGCGCCCGGCATCAGGGTGCTGCGGGAGCCCACTACGGCTCCGGCGCCGACGTGGATCTGCCCGATGTGGACGGAGTCGCCATCCACCCACCAGCCGGACAGGTCCACTTCGGGTTCAATGTTTGCACCGCTGCCCAGGGACAAGAGGCCAGTCACCGGAGGCAGGGAATGCAGGTGGACGTCGCGTCCGATCTTCGCTCCGAGGGCCCTGGCGTAGTACGGAACGAACGGTGCGCTGGCCAGGCCGATGGCGCCGGACAGGTCCTGGATCTGCTCCGCGAGCCAGAGCCTCAGGTGGGTTTTCCCGGAGCGTGGGTACGTGCCGGGCTGGACGCCGTGCAGGAGCAGCCGGGCAGCTGCTACGGAGATGGCCATGCGGCCCAGGGGGCTGACGAAGACGAGCCAGGAGGCCGCGATCCACCACCATGAGACCACCGGTGCCGCGGCGAACCCCGCGAAATCGGCGAGGAGGCGGTTGGCGGCCATCAGGTAGGTCAGCCAGCGCATGCCTACAAGGATGTGTAGCGGGACGCCCATGAGGACCTGGAAAATCTGCGACTTAACGGCCGTCGGACGAACGGTGCGCTCAGCGGCGGGACCGGGAGTGCCGCCGTCGGGAATCGACTGCCGGGCCGCGTCGATGAGCGCCCCGACGCGCGGTGTGGCGTAGATGTCGGCCACCGTAATGGTGGGGTACCGGACGCGCAAGGCGGAGACCAGCTGGGCTGCCGCGAGTGAGCCCCCGCCATAGGCGAAGAAATCCGCATCGAGGGAGCCCACAGTGCTGCCCAGGACAGACTCCCACTGCTCCACCACCCAGCGGGCGTCGTCGGGCAGGTTCAAGGGGGCATCGCCGGCTTCGGCAGCGGCTGCGCCGGCCAACGGCCAAGGCAGCGCATGGCGGTCCACCTTGCCGCTGGTTTTTGTAGGCAACGTGTCGACTGTCGTGAGCAGGGGAATCAAAGCTGCGGGCAGATTTTCGCCGAGCGCCTTCCGGGCGTCGTCCAGGTTCAGGCTGACGCCGTCGGACGCGGCGAGGTAGCCCACCAGGATCTGGTTGCCGGCCGCGGTGGTTTGCACGGCAGCAGCTGCACCAGCGACACCCGGCAAGGCTTGGAGGGCGGCATCGACTTCGCCGAGTTCGATCCGCCGGCCTCCGAGCTTGACCTGTTCATCGGCCCGGCCCATGAAGATGAGGCCCTCGGTCTCGAAGCGGACCAGGTCTCCGGAGCGGTAGGCCCGCTCCCAGCCCAGCGTGTGCATGGGGGCGTATTTCTCCGCGTCCTTGGCGGGGTCGAGGTATCGGGCCAAGCCCACGCCGCCGATGATCAACTCGCCCACGTCGCCTTCGGACACCGGAACGCCTGCGGAATCCACGACGGCCAGGTCCCACCCGTCCAGGGGAAGGCCAATCCTGACAGGACCCGGGCCTCCCAAAGGTGCAGCGCAGGCCACCACCGTGGCTTCCGTGGGGCCATAGGTATTCCAGACCTCACGGCCGTCGACGGCGAGCCGTTCGGCCAGTTCAGGCGGGCAGGCTTCGCCGCCGAAAATCAGCAGGCGGACGTTTTCCAGGGCTTCGGCCGGCCAGAGGGCCGCGAGGGTTGGCACCGTGGAGACCACCGTGATGCCGTGGTTGATCAGCCATGGACCGAGGTCCATGCCCGTCCGGACCAGCGCGCGGGGAGCCGGGACCAGGCACGCACCGTGCCTCCAGGCGAGCCACATTTCCTCGCAGGAGGCGTCGAAGGCGACGGACAATCCGGCAAGGACGCGGTCCTGCGGGCCGATCGGTTCGGGTTGCAGGAAGATGCGGGCTTCTGCGTCCACAAAGGCGGCGGAAGAGCGGTGCTTGACGGCCACGCCCTTGGGCGTGCCGGTGGAACCGGAGGTGAAGATGATCCAGGAATCGTCGTCCAGGCCCGGCTTGCCGACGCCCCGGACGGGTCCGCGCGAGGGATCCGTTGTGTTGATGGACAGGCCCGCGCCGATGACCGCGCCCACCTTGGCTTCGTCGAAGACCAGCTTGGCGCGCTCCTCGGGGTCGTCGGCGTCGACCGGAACGTAGGCGGCACCGGCCATGAGGATGCCGAGGATGGCGATGTAGAGCTCATTGGTGCCTGACGGAATGCGGACACCCACCTTGTCCCCGCGGCCGAGCCCCGCCTCGTTCAGGGCCCGCGAGAAGGTGCGGACGGCGGCCAGCAGTTCGGTGTAGCTCAGTGACTTCTGGCCGTCGTCCAACGCTGATGATTCGGGGAAGGACTGTGCAGTCTCTTCCAGGATGTCCACGAGGGTACGTTCGGCGGGTGCTGCTGACGCCCCCAGGAACTGGGGGCGGTAGGCGGCCAAGGCAGGTGAATCCGCGGCCGCGCCAGGTTGATCTATGCTCACCGGCCCAGCTTTACGCAGGAAGGTAAACAATAGGTGTTTGACGTTTCCTGCTTGTCACAATTTGTTGCACGACAGTTCGCCTGGCAGCAACCGAACGTTTCCGGTGGCTAGGGAAGCAGCAGCACCTTCCCGGTGGTTTTGCGGCCTTCCAGATCCCGGTGGGCCTGGGCGGCTTCCGCCAGCGGATAGGTGGCGCCAATCCGCACCGAGAGGGTTCCGTTCGCTGCGGCTTCGAAAATCTCGGTGGACCGCCACCGGCGCTCATGGGTGTTCTGGACAAAGTGGCCCATGGTGGGGCGGGTGACCGAGAGGGATCCGGCTGCGTTCAGGCGCTGGGGATCGAACGGTGGTACCGGGCCGGAGGCTGCCCCAAAAAGCACCAATGAACCGCGGATGCGCAGGCTCTTGAGGGAATCGTCGAACGTGTCCTTGCCGACGCCGTCGTACACAACGTTTACGCCTTCGCCGTCGGTCAGTTCGCGGACCTTGTCCGCGAAGCCGTCGTAGCGCAGCACCTCGTCCGCGCCAGCCAGTGTTGAGAGGTCGGCCTTTTCGTCGGACGAGACGGTGGTAATGACCCTCGCGCCCCGGGCCTTCAGGAGCTGTGTCAGGAGCAGTCCCACCCCGCCCGCGCCGGCATGCAGGAGGACGGTGTGCCCCGGCTCCACGCGGAAGGAGGAATTCATGAGGTAGTGGGCCGTGATGCCCTGGAGGGGTAGCGCGGCCGCCGTGTGGTCATCCACCTTGTCCGGCACGGGCAGTGCCTTCGAAGCGTCCACCAAGGCGTACTCGGCGTACGTCCGGGAGGCCTCCGCCGTGGCAATCCTGTCCCCGACGGCAAAGTCTTCCACGCCCTCGCCCGCGGCTTCCACGGTTCCGGCGGCCTCCGCACCCGGGGTGAAGGGATATTCAACCTTGTAAATGCCGCTGCGCTGGTAGGTCTCGATGAAGTTGACCCCCGCGGCGGCAACCTTGATGAGCAACTGTCCGGGGCCGGGCTGCAGTGGCTCGACGGAGGCGTATTCAAGGACCTCGGGTCCTCCGGGCTGCTGTGCAACGATCGCGTGCGTCATGGTGGCTCCTTAATCCGGGGCGGTCCTTCCGGCGCCCGGTTCCGGTTCCCATCCTAAGCATGCATAAATATCAGCAAGTATGAATAACTTTGCTGTATGCTGGAGCCATGACTATTTCTGTTGCCGTCTCCGGTGCCAGCGGCTACGCCGGGGGAGAAGTGCTGCGCCTGCTGGCGAACCATCCCAACGTCACCATCGGCGCGATCACCGCGCACAGCAACGCCGGTTCCAGACTAGGGGAGTTGCAGTCGCATCTCCATGGTTTGGCCAGCCGGATCCTCGAAGACACCACCGTCGAGAACCTGGCGGGTCACGACGTCGTCTTCCTCGCCTTGCCGCACGGCGCGTCAGCGGAGATCGCTGCCCAACTGCCCGAGGGCACGGTAGTCATCGACGCCGGGGCTGACCACCGCTTGCAGGATGCCGCTGCTTGGGAAAAGTTCTACGGCTCCGCGCACGCAGGCACCTGGCCCTACGGCCTGCCCGAACTGCCTGGCCAGCGTGACGCACTGAAGGGCGCCAAGCGCATCGCCGTGCCGGGCTGCTACCCGACGTCGGCCCTGCTCGCCTTGACGCCCGGGTTCGCCAGCAACCTCCTGCTGACGGACGACGTCGTCATCGTGTCCGCCTCAGGTACCTCCGGTGCCGGGAAGGCCGCCAAGGTCAACCTCATCGGTTCCGAAGTCATGGGTTCCATGAGCCCCTACGGCGTGGGTGGCGGCCATCGCCACACGCCGGAAATCGAACAGGGCCTGTCCAACGCTGCGGGGGAGCCTGTGACGGTTTCCTTCACGCCCACGCTGGCGCCCATGAGCCGGGGCATCCTCACGACGGCGACTGCCAAGGTTGGCCACGGTGTCACCGCGGTGGAGCTGCGGCAGGCCTGGGCCGACGCCTACGACGACGAGCCTTTCGTGCACCTGCTGCCCGAGGGCCAGTGGCCCACCACCAAGTCTGTCCAGGGCTCCAACCACGCAGTGATGCAGTTGGCCTTCGATGCCCACACAGGCCGCGTGATCGTCACGTGCGCCATCGACAACCTCACCAAGGGAACTGCCGGCGGTGCCGTGCAGTCCATGAACATTGCCCTCGGCCTGGATGAAACCGCCGGCCTGAACCTGCAGGGAGTTGCACCGTGACCATTACCGCCCCCAAGGGATTCCGCGCTGCAGGCATCAAGGCCGGCATCAAGGCCTCAGGAAACCCGGACCTTGCCCTCGTCGTCAACGACGGCCCCCTCAAGGCAGCTGCCGCCGTGTTCACCTCCAACCGCGTGGCCGCGGCGCCCGTTCACTGGTCCCGCCAGGTAGTCAGCGACGGCCGGGTGGATGCCGTGGTCCTGAACTCCGGCGGCGCCAATGCCTGCACGGGTCCGCAGGGTTTCCAGAACACCCATGCCACGGCAGAGAAAGTGGCAGAAGTGCTGGGAGTCTCAGCTTCCGACGTCGTGGTGTGCTCCACCGGGCTGATCGGTGAGCAGCTGCCCATGGACAAGATCCTGCCGGGTGTGGAAGCGGCCTTCAAAGAGCTTTCCGAGGAGGGCGGCGCCGCTGCAGCAACCGCCATCATGACCACGGACAGCGTCTCCAAGGAAGCCGTGTTCACCGGCCAGGACGCCGAAGGCAAGGCTTTCACCGTCGGCGGCATCGCGAAGGGCGCCGGCATGCTGGCTCCTGGCCTGGCCACCATGCTGGTGGTCCTGACCACCGACGCGGAAGTCCCTTCCAACGAACTCGACGTCGTCCTCCGGGACGCCACGCGGGTCACCTTCGACCGTGCGGATTCCGACGGCTGCATGTCCACCAACGACACCGTGGTGCTGCTCGCCTCCGGTGCGTCCGAGGCGCTGCCGTCCGCGGAGCAACTGAGTGAAGCCGTTACCAGCGTGTGCGCCGAACTGGCCCGCAAGCTCATCGGGGATGCCGAGGGCGCGAGCCACGATATCGCCATCCGGACCTTCAACGCCGCCAGCGAACGCGATGCCGAAATCGTTGGCCGTTCCGTGGCCCGGTCCAACCTCTTCAAGGCCGCGATCTTTGGCAAGGACCCCAACTGGGGCCGCGTGCTCTCCGCAGTCGGCACCACCGACGCTGTCTTCGAGGCCGACCAGCTCAACGTTTCCATGAACGGAATCCAGATCTGCCGCAACGGCAGCATCGGCGACGACCGCAACCTGGTGGACCTCGAGCCGCGTGAAGTCCTGGTGGAAATCGACCTCCAGGCCGGCGACGCCGAAGCGACCATCTGGACCAACGACCTCACGCACGACTACGTGCATGAGAACAGCGCGTACTCGAGCTAAGGGGTGACCATGACCGCACACACCCGCGAAAACACCTCCATGAGTGCCGCCCAGGACAAGGCCGGAACCCTGATCGAAGCCTTGCCGTGGATCCAGCGCTTTGCCGGAACCACCATGGTGATCAAATACGGCGGCAATGCCATGGTGAACGACGATCTTCGCCGGGCCTTCGCCGAGGACATCGTCTTCCTGCACCACGTGGGCATCCACCCCGTGGTGGTCCACGGTGGCGGCCCCCAGATCAACTCGATGCTGGGCCGGCTTGGCATCGAATCCGAGTTCAAGGGTGGCCTCCGCGTCACCACGCCCGAAGCGATGGACGTGGTGCGCATGGTCCTCACGGGCCAGGTGGGCCGGGAACTCGTTGGCCTGATCAATTCCCACGGACCCTACGCCGTAGGGATGTCCGGTGAGGACGGCGGCCTGCTGCGCGCCGTGCGCACCGGCACTGTGGTGGACGGTGAAGAAGTGGACCTCGGCCTGGTGGGTGAGGTTGTCGGCGTCGATCCCGCCGGGATCAAGGACATTCTCGACGCCGGCCGCATCCCGGTCATTTCCACGGTGGCCCCGGAAATTGTGGACTCAGCCGAAGGTAACGGCTTCCAGACCACGGGCCAGGTGCTCAACGTCAACGCCGATACCGCCGCTGCCGCCGTGGCCTCTGCATTGGGTGCCTCCAAGCTCGTCATCCTGACGGATGTGGAGGGCCTGTACGCCAACTGGCCGGACAAGTCCTCCCTGATCTCCTCGCTGACGGCCAGCGAACTGCGGGACATGCTGCCGCGCCTGGAATCCGGCATGATCCCCAAGATGGCGGCGTGCCTCAAGGCCATCGACGAAGGCGTGGAACGCGCCCACATCGTGGACGGCCGCCTGCCGCACTCCATGCTGCTGGAAACCTTTACGACGGCGGGCATCGGCACGCAGGTAGTACCGGACGAGGAAGTGAACGCATGAGCACCAACGAAGCAGAACTGGTGGAAACCTCCGCCGACGCCATCACGGGACACAGCTCCGGCAGTGACTGGCTGGCCCGTTATTCCTCCTCCCTCATGGGTGTCTTCGGCACACCGCAGCGGGTGCTGGTCCGCGGCGCGGGCTCCCTCGTGTGGGACGCGGACGGCAAGGAATACCTTGACCTCCTGGGCGGCATCGCGGTCAACGCCCTGGGTCACGCACACCCGTTCGTCACCTCGGTGATCGCCAGCCAACTGGCAACCCTTGGCCACGTTTCCAACTTCTTCACGAGCCCCACCCAGGTGGCGCTCGCCGAAAAGCTGCTGGCCGTCAGCCACGCACCTGCCGGTTCCAAGGTGTTCTTCGCCAACTCCGGCACGGAAGCCAACGAAGCCGCCTTCAAGCTGGCCCGCCGCAACATCGGCGACGGCACACGGACCAAGATCATCGCGCTCGAAGGGGCCTTCCACGGCCGGACCATGGGTGCCCTGGCGCTGACGGCCAAGGAAGCCTACCGGGCACCGTTCGAGCCATTGCCCGGTGGCGTGGTCCACATCCCTTTCGGCGACATCGAGGCCTTGCGTGCCGCCGTCGACGATTCCACCGCGGCTGTCTTCCTGGAACCGATCCAGGGCGAAGCCGGCGTGCGTCCGCTGAGCGCCGAGTACCTGCAGGCTGCCCGTGAAGCGACCACCGCGGCCGGAGCGCTCCTCATCCTGGACGAGGTCCAGACGGGTATTGGCCGGACAGGCAAATGGCTGGCCAGCGAAGACGCAGGGATCGTCCCCGACGCCATCACGCTCGCCAAGGGCCTGGGCGGCGGCTTCCCGATCGGCGCGCTGCTGACTTTCGGAAGCACGACGTCGGCCCTGCTCACCGCCGGGCAGCACGGAACCACCTTCGGCGGAAACCCTGTGGCTACGGCCGCCGCGCTGGCTACGCTGCACGCCATCGAAAGCCAAGGCGTCCTCCAGAACGTGCAGGCCGTTGGCCGGCACCTGCGTGAGGGGCTTGCCGTCGTCGAGGGCGTCACCGAAATCCGCGGCGAAGGACTGCTGATCGGCTTCGACGTCAACGCGGACATCGCCCCGGCGATGGTCACGGCAGCATTGGACGCCGGTTTCATCATCAACAGCCCGGGTCCGCGGACCATCCGCTTGGCGCCCCCGCTCATCCTGACCACCGAACAGGCTGACCGTTTCCTGGCTGCCTTGCCTGGGCTTATTGCCACCAGCACAGCCACAGCCACTACAGCTAAGGACGCACAGTGACCACTTCCACCCGGCACTTCCTCAAAGACACGGACCTGACTCCTGCCGAGCAGGCCGAAGTACTGGAACTCGCGGTCCGCATGAAGGCCGCACCGTACAGCGTCCAGCCCTTCGCTGCGGAGGGCAACGGACGCAAGACCGTCGCCGTCATCTTCGACAAGACCTCCACCCGGACCCGGGTTTCCTTCGCCACGGGCATTGCGGATATGGGCGGCAACGCCCTCATCATCAATCCCGGCGAGGCCCAGATCGGGCACAAGGAGTCCGTAGAAGACACCGCCAAGGTCCTGGAGCGCATGGTGTCCACCATCGTGTGGCGCACCGGGGCCCACGCGGGCCTGGTTGCCATGGCAGAAAACTCCAAGGTCCCCGTGATCAACGCCCTGTGCGACGATTACCACCCTTGCCAACTCCTCGCCGACCTCCTGACCGTCAAGGAGCACAAGGGCGAGCTGGCCGGACTGACCATGGCCTACCTCGGCGATGCCGCGAACAACATGGCCAATTCCTACCTGCTGGCCGGTGTCACCGCCGGCATGCACGTACGGATTTCGGGACCGGAGGGCTACCTGCCTGCCGCGGAAATCGTGGCCGCAGCGCAGGAACGTGCTGCCGAAACCGGTGGTTCGGTGCTGATCACCAGCGATGCGGCGGAGGCCCTTAAGGGTGCCGACGTCGTTGCCACCGATACTTGGGTGTCCATGGGGCAGGAAGCGGAGAAGGAGGCCCGGATGCAGCTCTTCCGCGAGTACTCCGTGGACGAGTCCGCCATGGCGCAGGCCGCACCGGACGCCGTGGTGCTCCACTGCCTCCCGGCCTACCGCGGTTATGAGATCTCCGCAGGCGTGATTGACGGCCCGCAGTCGATCGTCTGGGACGAGGCGGAGAACCGCCTGCATGCCCAGAAAGCACTCATGGCCTGGCTCATGCACCGATCAGGCCTGGCGTTCGTCGACGGACTGGCCCCCGTCGAAGGAGCCGGCGAGAGCACGTTCTAGTGTCCACCAATCCTTCGGTGCCAGGCGCCAGCCCGGCCACCAAGACCGCCCGCCAGGCCCGCATCACTGCCATCCTGACAGGCGAGTCCGTCCGGTCGCAGGCAGAGCTCGCGGCCCTGCTGGCGGACGACGGCGTCCAGGTCACCCAAGCGACGTTGTCGCGCGACCTGGTGGAACTGGGCGCTGTGCGGGTCCGCGGAAAGGACGGCGCGTTGGTCTACGCCGTTCCCGGCGAAGGGGGAGACCGGAACGCCAAGAGTGGCGTCACCCAGGAAATCCTGGATGCGCGACTCACCCGGTTGTGCGGGGAACTGTTGGTGACGGCCGAGGCTTCGGGCAACATTGCGGTGCTTCGGACGCCTCCAGGGGCGGCCAACTTCCTGGCCCTGGCGATCGACCACTCCGTGATGCCGTCGGTATTGGGTACGATCGCAGGCGACGACACTGTGATGTTGGTGTCCCGGGATCCTGACGGCGGTGCGGAACTCGCTGCCCGCTTCCTGCGGTTGGCCGAAGAAGCCGGACCGGGTAACTGACGTATTTTTCTTCAAGCATTAGATACAAACAAGCAACACACAAAGGAGCACTCTCGTGACTGAGCGCATTGTTCTGGCCTACTCCGGTGGCCTCGATACGTCCGTAGCAATCGGCTGGATCGGTGAAGCCACCGGCGCCGAGGTCATCGCCGTCGCCGTTGACGTTGGACAGGGCGGCGAGTCCCTGGAGACCATTCGCCAGCGCGCCCTTGGCTGCGGTGCCGTCGAGGCCTATGTTGCGGACGCCCGCGACGAGTTCGCCAACGAATACGCCATGCCCACCCTTAAGGCCAACGCCCTCTACCAGGGCCACTACCCGCTGGTCTCGGCTATTTCCCGCCCGGTCATCGTCAAGCACCTGGTCAAGGCCGCCCGCGAATTCGGCGCAACCACCGTGGCACACGGCTGCACCGGCAAGGGCAACGACCAGGTCCGCTTCGAAGTGGGCATCCAGACCCTCGGCCCGGACCTGAAGTGCATTGCACCCGTCCGCGACCTCGCGCTGACCCGCGACAAGGCCATCGCCTTCGCCGAGGAAAAGGGCCTGCCGATCGAGACCACCAAGAAGAACCCTTACTCGATCGACCAGAACGTCTGGGGACGCGCCGTCGAGACCGGTTACCTCGAGGACATCTGGAACGCTCCCACCAAGGACATCTACGACTACACCGCCACCCCGGAATTCCCGCCGGCACCGGATGAGGTCACCATTTCCTTCCAGGCCGGTGTCCCGGTTGCCATCGACGGTGTGAAGGTCACCCCGCTGCAGGCCATCCAGGAACTGAACCGCCGCGCCGGCGCCCAAGGCGTTGGCCGCATCGACGTCGTCGAGGACCGA
Source organism: Paenarthrobacter sp. NPDC018779 (assembly GCF_044391085.1). Classification (NCBI taxonomy): domain Bacteria; kingdom Bacillati; phylum Actinomycetota; class Actinomycetes; order Micrococcales; family Micrococcaceae; genus Paenarthrobacter; species Paenarthrobacter sp. NPDC018779. Next base: position 169,792 of record NZ_JBIRZS010000007.1, read on the forward strand.
CTGGTGGGCATCAAGTCCCGCGAGATCTACGAAGCTCCGGGTGCCATGGCGCTGATCACGGCCCACAAGCACCTCGAAGACGTCACCATCGAGCGTGAGCAGGCCCGCTTCAAGGCAACGGTTGGCCAGCGCTGGGCCGAGCTGGTCTACGACGGACAGTGGTTCTCCCCGCTCAAGCGCTCCCTGGACGCCTTCATCGAAGACACCCAGAAGTACGTTTCCGGTGACATCCGCATGGTCCTCCACGGTGGCCAGGCAATCGTCAACGGCCGTCGCTCGGACACCTCGCTGTACGACTTCGACCTCGCCACCTACGACACCGGCGACACCTTCGACCAGTCCATGGCACGCGGCTTCATCGAGCTGTGGGGCATGTCCTCCAAGGTTGCCTCCGGCCGCGACCTGCGGGTTGCGGGCGAGTAATGACGTCGGCAACTAACGAAGGTGCACTGTGGGGCGGCCGGTTCGCCGGCGGTCCCGCGGATGCCCTGGCCGCACTGAGCAAGTCCACGCACTTCGACTGGCGGCTGGCCCGCTACGACATCGCCGGTTCCAAGGCGCACGCCCGTGTGCTGGCCAAAGCCGGACTGCTGGATGATGCCGAACTCGAAGGCATGCTTGCCGCGCTCACCCAGTTGGATGAGGATGTTGCGAGCGGCGCCTACCTGCCGGCCGAAAGCGATGAGGATGTCCACGGTTCGTTGGAACGCGGCCTGATCGAGCGTGCCGGAGTCCAGCTCGGCGGCAAGCTCCGCGCCGGCCGTTCCCGCAATGACCAGGTAGCAACGCTTGGGCGCATGTTCCTGCGCGACCACGCACGGATCATTGCGCAGGGCGTCCTGGCCACCATCGATGCCCTGGTTGAGCAGGCAAAGGCGCACCCGGGCGTGGCCATGCCCGGCCGCACGCACCTGCAGCACGCCCAGCCTGTCCTGCTGAGCCACCACCTGCTGGCCCACGCCTGGGCATTGCTCCGCGACGTGCAGCGCCTCCAGGACTGGGACAAGCGTGCCGGTGTTTCGCCATACGGTTCCGGCGCCTTGGCTGGTTCTTCGCTCGGCCTGGATCCTGAGGCGGTTGCTGCCGACCTCGGTTTCTACTCGGCAGTGCACAACTCGATCGACGGCACCGCTTCCCGCGATGTCTTCGCCGAGTTTGCCTGGGTGTCCTCCATGATCGGTGTGGACCTGTCCCGGATCTCCGAGGAAGTCATCTTCTGGGCTACCAAGGAGTTCTCCTTCGTGACGCTGCATGATTCCTACTCCACGGGGTCATCCATCATGCCGCAGAAGAAGAACCCGGACGTCGCCGAGCTGGCCCGCGGCAAGGCAGGGCGACTCATCGGCAACCTGACCGGCCTGCTGGCCACGCTCAAGGGCCTCCCGCTCGCGTACAACCGCGACCTCCAGGAGGACAAGGAGCCGGTGTTCGACGCCGCAGACACCCTGGAACTGCTGCTTCCTGCCGTCTCCGGCATGATCGCTACGCTCAAGTTCAACACCGAACGCATGGAATCCTTGGCGCCCCAGGGCTTCGCCTTGGCCACGGACATTGCCGAGTGGCTTGTCCGCCAGGGCGTGCCGTTCCGCGAAGCCCACGAACTCTCCGGCGCTGCCGTCAAGCAGGCCGAGAGCCGCAACGTGGAACTGTGGGACCTCACTGACGAAGAATATGCCGCGATTTCGGAGCACTTGACGCCCGAAGTCCGCTCTGTGTTGAGCACGGAAGGTTCGCTCAACAGCCGCAACTCGCAAGGCGGAACGGCACCGGCCGCCGTCGAACGCCAGCTTGCTGCCCTTGAAGCGGAACTGGACGCTGCCCGCGCTTACGCGTCCTAGCGGTTCTCCTCCCAGAGCGGGATGGTGCCTCCTGGCGCCATCCCGCTCTGCGTTTAAGTGTGCGTTAGCATGGCGCTATGACCCAGATCACCCCTGAAACGCTGCCCGCAGAGCTTCACAAAGCCGCCGGCACCGTCACGCGCCTCCTCGCCAAGATGGACGAATCGTCCCTAGCTGGGGCCTCGGAACTGCCCGGCTGGACCCGCGGCCACGTCCTTGCCCACATCACCGGAATCGCGAAGGCCATGGCGCGCCAACTGGAGTACGCCCGGCGGGGCGAAAAGATCGAACTGTACGACGGCGGCATGGAAGGCCGCACCAAGGCGATCGAATTGGCGGCGGGACACAGCCTCGCGGAGCACACGGCTTCCGTCACCGCTGCGGTGGAGTCGGCGGTTGGTGCGTTCGACGCTTTGGAGCCGGACGACTGGCAGGCTCGCATCACCTATAGGGACGGTACAGTGCTCGACGGCGGGCTGGCGCTGTGGCGCGAACTGGTCATCCATGCCGCGGACCTGGGGCTCGGATACGGCCCGGAGACGTGGAGCAAGCCCTTCTGTGAACACCTTTTCGGCTTCCTGGCTGCACGGGTGCCTGAGCAGTACAGGTTTGTCCTCCAGCCCACGGGCCTCGCTCCGCAGGCCATCGGCAACGGGGGTACCTCCATTGCCATCACGGGAATGCTGACGGATATCGCTGCTTGGCTGGCCGGCCGCGAACCAAGCCTCGGTTCCCTCCGAGCCACGGCAGCCGCAGATGGTGTGGACCTGCCCGAGCTCCTGCCCTGGCCCGCCGGCGTCCCCGCCCAGCCCCAAGCCCCGGCCCGCTAACCCCCACCCCCACCCCCAAACCCCCGCCCCCAAACCCCAAACCGCCACCCCCAAACCCCCGCCCCCAAACTCCAACGCTCTCTCACGTAATCGCCCTTTTCGGGAAACCCTCTCTCACCGAATCGCCCTTTTCGGGAATCCCTCTCTCACCGAATCGCCCTTTTCGGGAATCGCTCTCTCACCGAATCGCCCTTTTCGGGAATCGCTCTCTCACCGATCGCCGGTTTGGGTGGGTCCCTCTCTCACTTGCTTCAGGGTCTGTCCGATAAACGGTGTGTGGGTTCCGGCGGTTTTCATTAGTTGGTGGTTCTTTCGAATCGTCCGGCGAACGTGATGGCGAACGCGTTGA
>NZ_JBIRZS010000008.1:0-150595 GCF_044391085.1 Paenarthrobacter sp. NPDC018779
CCCCGCCAAAACATCGGCTTCATGCTCGAACCCCACGGCTTCTTCAACCAAAACCCCACCCTCAACCTCCCCACCACCACCAGCACCACCCAAACAGGTGACAGCGACACCTGCTGCCACAACGGGAAATAGAGGAACCCCAGGGAACCCTAAGAAGCCACTGTGATCCGCGGGAGCACCACTACAACGGTGCTCCCGCGGCCTCACAAGGGTCCAAAACCCGGGCCGGTGCAAACCTGCCTTCCACCCCGGTTCCCGGTGCGGCCTCCAGCAGTACCGGGAACCGAACCTTTCCCTAAAAAGACTTCGGTCCCCGGTGCTGTTGCTAGCCGCATCGGGGACCGAATCCACTTAACTTCGTATTGAGAGCGTGATGAGTGTGTTCGCTATCCCTGCCATGACCTGGGCGTTGACCGTGGTGCTGCTGGCCAGCGGAACCTGGCACACCATCCAAACCCTCCGCCCCGCCCACACCGGTCACCCTGGCCGAGCGGGCCGAGCGGGCCAAGGTACCCAACTGGGTCGCATTAGTGCGCGTTTTCAGCACTCAAAACGCGCACAACTGCGACCCAGTTGGGCCGACCGGACCAACCAGGGCCTGCACGCCCTCATGCACCTGCTCATGGCAGCCATGCTCTGGAACGCCGCCCCCGCAACCACCCTCGTCCAAATCCTCATCCTGGCCGCCGCCGCGCTCTGGTTCACCATCCAAGCCGTCGCCCGCCCCCACTACCGCACCTTCTGCTCAGGCACCACCGGCCGACTCAAATGCACCTACCACGCCGCCACCATGGCAGCAGCAGCCATCATGATCGCCATGATGACCAACCACACCACCACCAACACCCAAGCAACAACGGGCAGCACCCCCGCAACAGCAGCCCACACCCACCACGCCACCACCACAGGAACCGGCACCGGCACCGCATCGGTCTTCCAGAACACCCCCGCCCTGGCCACCCTCCTCACCATCGCCTTCGCCGCAGCAGCCACCACCTTCCTCATCCTCCTCCTACGCCACCGCACCCAAACCACCCACACCCACCACCACCCCACAAACACCCGCACCGAACACGGCCTCGAAGCCGCCGGCGCCACCACCATGGCCCTCATGTTCGCCACCATGACCGCATAAACCCACCACCACCCAAACCACCGGCCGGCACCACGCAGCGCCCACCCTAAAGAGTGGTTAAAACCATCCCGAATTAGCGTTTCCGGAACCTGGTCCGGGACGGACGATGGATGCTAAGCCCCTGAAGCATCCCGGAGGCTGGAAGCAAAACCTACCGACCCCTCTTCTGGAAAGGCAGTCCGATGCAAACCTCAGATACGTGTCTTGCAACGTGGATGGGCCGGGAGGCCCTTGCTGAAGCGATGATTCCGGTGATTGGCCGGCTCTACCGCGAAAACAACGTGGTGACCAGCATCCACGGCCGCAGCCTGGTGAACAAGTCCACCATGAGCATCCTCAAGGCCCACCGCTTTGCCCGCCGGATCAGCAAGGAAGAGCTCCTCCTCGAAGAGACTGCTCCCCTCCTCAATGCCCTTGCGGAATTGCAGCTCGGCTCGGCAGCCATAGACATCGCCCGCCTGAACCAGAAGTACAAGGAGAAGGGCAACGGAGCCTCCCTTGGGGACTTCCTTCGGACCGAACTGGCTGGAGTGGTCGGCAAGCGGGGCACCAACGCCGGCGCCAGCACCGACGTCGTACTTTATGGTTTTGGCCGCATTGGGCGTCTGCTGACGCGCATCCTCGTGGAGCAGGCCGGTGGCGGCCATGGCCTGCGGCTCCGTGCGATCGTTGTCCGCAAGGGCGCGGACAACGATCTCACCAAGCGCGCCAGCCTGCTTCGCCGCGACTCCGTCCACGGCTCTTTCGAAGGATCCATCAAGGTGGACGGCGAGGCCAACACCATCACCGCCAACGGCGTCCGGATCCAGGTGATCTATTCGGACGATCCGGCCACCATCGACTACACCGCGTATGGCATCAAGGACGCGCTGGTCGTGGACAACACCGGTCGCTGGCGGGATGCCGAAGGGCTCTCGCAGCACCTGCTCAGCAAGGGCGCGGCCCGGGTCCTGCTGACCGCGCCGGGCAAGGGCGATCTTAAGAACATCGTGCACGGCATCAACCACGGTGACATCACTGACCAGGACCGGATTGTCACCGCCGCATCCTGCACCACGAATGCCATCACCCCGATCCTGCAGGCGATCAACGACAAGTACGGTGTCATCCACGGACACGTGGAAACCGTGCACTCGTTCACCAATGACCAGAACCTCATTGACAACTTCCACAAGGGCGACCGTCGTGGCCGGTCTGCAGCCCTGAACATGGTGATCACCGAGACGGGCGCCGCCAAGGCCGTGGCCAAGGCTCTCCCCGAACTGCAGGGCAAGCTCACGGGCAGCTCCATCCGGGTTCCGACGCCTGACGTTTCCATGGCCATCCTGAACCTGAACCTTGAACGCGGCACCACCAAGGACGAGGTCAATACGTATCTGCGCGAGATGGCCCTCCATTCTGACCTGCGGCAGCAGATCGATTACATGGATTCGCCGGAAGTGGTCTCCACCGATTTTGTCGGCTCCCGCCACACGGGCATCGTCGATGGCCTGGCCACCATTTCCACTGACAAGAACCTGGTCCTCTACGTCTGGTACGACAACGAGTTCGGCTACAGCTGCCAGGTGGTCCGTGTCATGGAGGAGATGGCGGGCGTGAACCGGCCGTCGTTCCCTGCGGCGAATGTGGTGGAAGAAGCCATGTCGGTGCTGGCGGCTGTGGGCTCATGAAGATTGGAATCCTGACCAGCGGTGGCGACTGCCCCGGATTGAATGCAGTGATCCGGGGCGCGGTCCTCAAGGGCATCGCCATCCAAGGGCACGAATTCGTGGGATTCCGCGACGGCTGGCGCGGTGTGGTGGAGGGGGATGTCATTGATATCCCCCGTGCCATGGTCCGGGGGATCGCCAAGCAAGGCGGCACCATCCTGGGCACCTCGCGCACCAATCCGTTCGAAAACGGCGGCGGACCGGATGTCATCAAGGCCCACATGGAGCGGCTGGGCATCGACGCGATCATCGCGATCGGCGGCGAGGGCACCCTCGCCGCAGCGAAGCGCCTCACGGACGCCGGACTGAAGATCGTTGGCGTGCCCAAGACCGTGGACAACGATCTCGACGCCACCGATTACAGCTTTGGTTTCGATACCGCCGTGCACATCGCCACCGAAGCCATGGACCGGCTGCGGACCACCGGCGAGTCCCACCACCGCTGCATGATCGCGGAGGTCATGGGCCGCCACGTCGGCTGGATCGCCCTGCACGCAGGCATGGCCGCTGGCGCGCATGCCATCCTGATTCCCGAGCAGAAGGTCAGCGTGGAGCAGATCGGCCAATGGGTCAAGGAGGCCCACGCCCGTGGCCGCGCACCGCTGGTGGTGGTGGCCGAAGGCTTCGTTCCTGACCATCTTGAAACCCCGCACTCCGAGCGCGGGCTGGACACGTTCGGCCGTCCCCGGATGGGCGGCATCGCGGACCAGCTCGCCCCGGAGATCGAGGCCCTGACCGGGATCGAAACCAGGACCACCATCCTGGGCCACATCCAGCGCGGCGGCGTCCCCTCCGCGTTCGACCGCGTCCTGGCCACCCGTTTGGGCATGGCCGCCGTGCATTCCGTAGTGGAAGGCCGCTGGGGATCCATGGTCGCCTTGAAGGGCACGGACATCCGCCAGGTTGGCTTCGATGAGGCCCTCGGCAAACTCAAGGTGGTGCCTCAGCACCGCTATGAGGAGGCTGCGGTGCTGTTCGGCTAGCCCTCGATCTTCACCACGGAAACCTCGACGACGGCAGCTGGCTCCTGGAGGCAGCTCCTGATTGCTTCGGCTACTTTCCGGGCCACGGCCGGAGCGGGGTGGCTCGCCCCAACACCGATACGTACTTTGACGGAGACCCCGTCCGGATTCTCCGAAAGGCCCACCAACGGCTGGGCCTCCCCCGTCACTGCCTGGATGGCAGCACCGGCAAGTGATTGCCACAACGGCCGTGCGGGGAAGAGCGCGCTGACGCCATCCACAGCCTGGACAACCTGCGTCAGTTCCTCGGCGAGCGCACGTGCCACTGGTTCCGTCATGACTGCTCCTCGCGCGGGTTCCCGAAATCCGGGCCTGGGTCCAGGACGTCCGTGATGGTCACGTCGATCCCGGTGATGTTCATTTCGGTCTGTGTCCGCAGAGTCTCTGCCAGGGCTTCGCGGACCTGGGTTGCCCGTTCCTCCAGGTGGTGGCCGTACACCACCGCGATGTCCACGGTGACGGTGATTCCGGCCCCCGTATCCGTGACGTCGCCCAGGAGGTGGCACTTCCCTGCGGCCGTGCCCGGGATGGCGTCCACTACAGAGCGGATGAGTGCGGTCACCGCACCTTCTGTCTCCGACAGGACATCCGCCGGGTTGTCCGAAGGCAGGGGGATGGTCCGGCCGGGCCGAAGCTCCAGGCGCAGGTTGGACAAGATGGACTGCATCCAGTCGTCGGTGCCGGAGCCTGCCTCGGCTATGTCCGCATGCACCAGTTCTCCTGCGAAGCCGGACAAGCGGCGGAGGGTGGCCAAACCTGCTTGGCATTCCGGGCACGTCTCCAGGTGTCCTGGATCGCTGAAAGCGCCGGTGTCCAGGTAGGCGCTCAGCTCCGCCAGGGAATGGCCGCATTCCAGGGTGTCGGGGGACGTGTTCATCGCCATTCCTCCATTCTGCGTGCAAGGGTGACGCGTGCCCGGGCGAGCCGGCCACGGACGCTGGCAGGGCTGATGTTCAAGGTCTCGGCGATCTCCTCGTAGCTTTGGTCGTTGAACTCCTTGAGCACCCAACATCGCCGTTGTTCCTCGGGCAAGGCGGCGAGGGCTGCTTTCAGGGCTTCCACCCCGGAGCCGTTGAGAGCTGCCGGCTCCGGATCCTGCGGGCTGAGCCGGGGTGCCTGGGGCTCCGACGTTTCCAAGGGTGCGTGGTTCCTGCGCTTGCGCAGGTAGTCCACGCCTCGACTGCCGACGATCCTAAGCAGCCAACTCCTCACCGTGGACGGGTCCCGCAGGTTTTCCAGTTGCTTCCATGCCTGGACCAACGATTCCTGGACCACGTCGTCAGCGTCGGCCCAGGATCCGGTCAGTCGGCGGGCGCTGGCGCGCATCAGTGGTCCATGCCTGCGGGCCAAGGCCTCAAAAGCTGCCGTGTCACCATCGGCGGCCCGACCGGCAAGAATGGCGTCCGGAACCAGGTCCAACGGATGCTGGGCCCGTTGTGCATCTGTCACGCAACTCCTTCCCTCCCTGGCTTCCGCGAAGCCCGGGGAGGCTTCCCGATAACCTTTGAAACGTCATGTGGTCCGCCGGCTTTTGGCCAGGCTGCTCCTGTTACCGTTGGTGATTCGCACCAGCACCGGCATCGGATGGCCCATCCAGGCGTCGATTTCCTTGACCAACTCCTCGGCTGTGTCCGCTAGTTCCCGCGGAGATGCTCCTTGCCGGGCTTCGATCGCCAACCGCAGCATGGTTCCACGCCGCGATTCCCAAGCCGTTACCGACGTGGCGAGTACTTGCCTGTGGTCCGCGAGTGCTTCCTGGACTGCGAGCGAAACCAGGCCGGAGTCAATGACCGTGGTTCCGTCAATACCGTCCGATTGCCTGCCCATCACCGGGGTATGTCCACCGCCTTGGCGCGAAATCCATGCCATGCACAGAGCGGCGCAGAAGAGCAGCGCTGCGATCCCTGCCACCAGCCACCAACTACGGAGAGGTCCGGCCAGCGGCGCGGACTCCAGGAGCTGGCGTGCCTGCTCGGTGGCGCGGGTGCCCGTTGAGGTCCACGTTGTTGCAGCGGAGGGCAATTGGCCTGCCGCGAAAACCACCGCTCCCAGAATCACCAGGAGCAGCCCCAGAACGCCCAGGACCAACCTGTTCAGTGCCCTGTTCGTGTTCCTCATTGGCCAACCACCCCTTCGTCCACTATGCACACCGATGACGAAACCCGCCGCTTCAGTCCCAAGGCGGCCAGTTCGCCGTCGACCGCTGCTTTCAGTACCTCCGCTTCGAGTGGAACGCCCGACGTCGGACGCACCACCACCCGCACTGAACGGGCGCCTACGGTGGTGGTCACCTGTCCGGGCGCGAGTCCCGCTTCCAGCCGGCACCGCCGGGACAAAGCCGCCGCAATGAGTTGGTCGTCGACGACGATGGCGCTGCGGTCGCTGCCGAGGGACCGCCGGGCTTTCCGCCCGGGGGCTGCAGCAGCAACCAGGACCAGCACGCCCAGCAGTGCAACCCCAACCCCGGACGCCCCCAAGGCGCCCGGGATGGTTGTTGCGGGGAGCTGGACCAACCAGTCCCCCACCCGGGGAGGATCAGCCAGCAAGGGCCGGTCCTTCAGAATCCACAGGACCGTTTCTGCCACGGCCCAGAGAAACGCCAGCGCGAGCAGCGTTGCCACGACGATGGAGACCAGCGCCCTGGATGAATGGGTTTCCCTGCGCAGCATCCTCTTGATGGTTCGGACGTGACTCATTGAACCCTTCCTTCCGGCCTCGGGGCACGCTTGGCGGCCGTGAGCCTGATGTCCACCCTGCCCAGCCGCATCCCGGTGAGGGCGAAGCCCCGAACCGCGATGGCCGTCCGTGCGCGCTGGGCCTGCTCGAAGACCGTGGGACCTCCCTGCAGGGCCCGAAGCGGTGGCGCTGCCAACTTCACTGTCACTTTCACGCCCAAGAGGCCGCGGTCATCCTCCAGTTCCGCGCCCACAGCACCGGGGCTGACGTGGAATGCCTGTGCCGTAACGGCCTCCAGGGTTTTGCGGAGCGCCGCGTGGGTGATCCTGGTGTGGCCTGCGCGTACGCCGGTCACAGTCCCGGTCCCGCCGCTCATGATGAGGAGCGTTTGCCGCGCAGCGCGTCCAGTACTCCGGCGAGGTCAAGCCTTCCCTCCGCCGCCCGGCCCACGGCAGCGCCCACTGCCATGAACAGGACCGTGACCAGGAAACCCCAGAAGCCGAAGGACAAGGCCACCACTGCCAGGACGGCGCCGACCGCCAGGCCGGTTACCGTGGGGCTCACGCGACCCTCGGCTCATGGTCGGCGCCATCCGAGTCGTCGTCGCTCGGCACGTGGATGTCCGTAATGGTGACGTTGACCTCGGTGACTTCCATGCCCACCAGGTCCTCGATTGCGGTGTATACGGCGTCCCGCGCGTTGTCCGCCACTTCCTGGAGGGGATGCGGGTATTCCACAACAAGTGTGACGTCTACTGCCACTTGCGTTTGGCCGACCTCTACGCTGACGCCCTGCGTCAGGTCCTTCTGGCCGACCTTCTCGCGCAGAGTGCCGATCGCACGGGCTGCGCCGCCACCCAGGGCGTGGACGCCGTCGATCTCCTGGATGGCGATGCCTGCGATCTTGGCTACTACGCCGTCAGCAACGGTGGTGAGCCCGCGGCCGTCCTTGCCTTTGAACTGGGGTGCTTTGGCAGCGGACTCCTTGCCGTTCTTGGCGGGGACGTCTGCCGGGGTGTGCGTCTGGATGGTCATGGCACTTCACTCCTCGTGTTCGTGGGCGCCTGATTGCGCCGTTACAAGGAAGACGAGACTGGGGACCGGATCCTCACGCTCAGATTTATGTGATGTGCATCACTATTGACGTACGACGGCGATACTCACCCGGCATGGGCCGTCACCAAGGGATCGGGGTACTCCGCGCGAAGGCCGGCCGCCGTTTCCACGGGGAGTCCGTTCCTGATCCAGTACTCGATGCCGCCGATCATTTCCTTCACCGAATATCCCAACTCCGCGAAGGCGAGCGCTGCAAACGTACTGCCATTGCACCCCGGGCCCCAGGAGTACACCACCACCTGCGATCCGGGCGGGACCAGGCGGCCTGCGAGCTCGGGAATCTGTGCGGTTGGAAGATGTACCGCTCCGGGAATATGTCCGTGGTCCCACGATGACTGCCGGCGGGTGTCCACCACCACCAGGGACCCCGGCTCGGCGCCGACCACGTCCATGACATCGATTTCGAGTTCCAACTTGGCCCGGAAGTACGCTGCCGGATCAACGCTCATGCCAGCCTCGCCAACTTGGCCGAAGCCCGACGCGAGCCCAGCTTGGCGGAGATCCGGCGCCGGCATATGGCCCCTAATACGGCACGCCACAGTGAAAGGTCCGTGATGGTTTTGTCCGTCAAAGGAGGTTTTCCTGGATCTAATCGAAGTAGCCGCCGAACTCACGAACGTTCTCGGCCGGCACCACAAAGCCTGCGCATCCAAACAGCGGCCGGGTGTTGAACTTCGAATTGGAGTCCGCAACGCATGGTCCGCTGTGGCCGAACCCGCCCAAGTAGGCGATGAGCATTCAATGATGCCATAGCCGGCTGGCAAAGAAGCACGAAGCCCGCGGGGGGCGAGCTTCGGAGGTAGCGCGCAATCCGCCATGGAACCCGGCATCGGAAATAGCTTTAGAGAACACTCCCAGCTACTTAGGCCCTCCACTTGCACGTCAGCTGGCGAGAGGTTTCACCAGAATCAGGGTAGGCCCGTCCCAGTCGATGCGATTGAACTCTTGCAGCGGCAAGAAGCCTGAGCGACGATAAAAAGCTCTCGTCTGGGCGTAGGCTTCATCGTCGGAAGACGGCCCGACGGTGTGGACTTGAAGTAGCTCACAACCATCAGTTATGAGTGTCTTTTCGACCGCCGAGACGAGAGCCGCTCCAATGCCGACACCCCGATGATTGGCGTGGACGGCGATGAGTGCCAGCTCTGCGGACTCCGGAAAGTGGCGATCCACGAGTGCAACCCCAACGACTTCGGCATGAAGCACGGCAAGATATGAGTCCCGCCGCGAAGCGCAATCAACGTAGTTGAGGATGGCGTCTTCGAAACCGAACCAGCTGGGTAAAGATCGCAAGATTCGATCCACGGCGTCAGGGTCGCGACGACGTTCAATCTCGAGTGTGGACATCAAATGAGTACATCACACGCCTGAAAAGGGACGGACGAGCATCAGGCCTCCCGGAGAAGCGGCACGTTACAGTGATACCCCCTGGGGGTACTTGCGATATACCCCCTATGGGTATAGTTTGGGTTCATGAGCACGGTAGACCTGAACCACGGGAACCCGAACCTGCCGACCGTCGAGGTTGAGCTGGAGACGGCAACTCCGCACGGCTATACCAGCAACAAAGACGCCTACCTCCGCCGCCTCAAACGGATTGAAGGCCAAGTCCGTGGCATTGCCCGGATGGTCGAGGAGGACAAGTACTGCATCGACATCCTCACGCAGGTGGCCGCTGCCACCAAGGCGCTGCACGCCGTGAGCCTGGGCCTCGTCGAAGAGCACATCGGCCACTGCGTCGTCGGTGCCGCCTCCGAGCCGGATCCGGATGCACGCGCCGAACAGATCGACGCCAAAGTGAAGGAGGCCACCGATGCCATCGGGCGCCTGCTGCGGTAACCCCTCAAGCACACACCACGCCATTCAACTCACCACCAAGGAGCGCATCATGAGTCAAACCATCACCACCAACGTCAACGTTTCGGGCATGACGTGCGGGCATTGCATCTCCAGCGTGAGTGAAGAGCTGGAGGCCCTCAGCGGCGTCGAAGAGGTCTCGGTAGACCTCAACCCCGGCGGCTTGTCCACCGTGACCATCACTTCCACCAGCGAGCTCTCGCCGTCCGAAATTGGCGAGGCTGTCGCAGAAGCCGGCTACGTGGTGGTAGCCAACGAAGCCTAGGAGTTCCTTTGACCAACCAGGAGATCTTCAACCAGCCCGAAACCCGGGTGGTTGAACTCGACATCGAGGGCATGACCTGTGCCTCATGTGTCAATCGAGTGGAACGGAAACTCGGCAAGCTTGAAGGCGTCGAGGCCACCGTCAACCTTCCCCTGGAATCAGCCCATGTCACCGTCCCGTCGACCGTCACGGATCAACAACTCGTAGACACGGTCAACGCCACGGGCTACAAGGCCACCGTCCGCCAACCCCCTGCCCCGCATGCCCATCACCACACCGGGCACCCGGATGACGGCGCCAGCGAGTCCTCGCACGCCGAACACGAAACCCATGCCGAACACGAGAACCACATGGACCATGGGCCTGCCGCCTCGATTCTGCGGCCGCGCCTGTACTTGGCAGCCGTCCTTACGGTCCCCGTTTTCGCCATCTCGATGATTCCCGCCCTCCAGTTCCCCAACTGGGGCTGGGTGGCCGCCGCGCTGGCGTTGCCGGTGGTGAGCTGGGCTGCGTGGCCGTTCCATAAAGCAGCAGCCATCAATGCACGGCATTTCGCGTCCACCATGGACACGCTGGTCTCCATCGGCGTGATCGCGGCCTACGCCTACTCTGCCTGGCAGTTGGTGGCAGATCCACGGATGACCGAGCATCCCGGCATGGAAGGCATGTCAGGCGGGCTCTACTTCGAAGTCGCCGCTGTGGTCACCACGTTCCTTCTCTTGGGCCGCTACCTCGAGGCAAATGCGAAGGCGAAGGCCGGGAACGCCCTGAAGGCCCTGCTGAACCTCGGCGCGAAGGACGCCACTGTCCTGGTGGACGGACGGGAGCAGAAGATACCTGCCGACCAGCTGTTGGTTGACGACGTCTTTGTCGTCCGCCCGGGGGAGAAGATCGCCACCGACGGCATGGTCACGGACGGCGCCTCCGCCGTCGATGCTTCCCTTGTCACCGGGGAGTCAGTACCTGTGGAGGTGGGCCCCGGCAGCCAAGTAACCGGCGCAACCATCAACACCTCCGGCCGCCTGCTCGTACGCGCCACCCGTGTCGGCGCGGACACCACGCTTGCCCAGATGGGTCGCTTGGTCAGCCAAGCCCAGACCGGCAAGGCACCCATCGCCCGGTTGGCTGACCGGATCAGCGCGGTCTTCGTGCCAATAGTCCTGCTCATCGCGTTCATCACCTTCGTGCTGTGGCTGTTCTTCTCCGGCGACCTCAATGCATCGTTCACGGCAGCAGTGGCCGTTCTGGTGATCGCCTGCCCCTGTGCGCTCGGCCTGGCCACACCCGTAGGACTGCTCACGGGCACCGGTCGCGGCGCGCAGCTCGGCATCCTGATCAAGGGTCCGCAGGTCCTCGAGGACACACGGCACGTCGATACCATCCTCTTGGACAAGACCGGCACGGTCACCAGCGGCAAACTCGCCGTGGACCACACGGCGGCACTCAACGGACATGACTCACAGGATGTCCTCACTCTTGCCGGCGCCGTCGAGGCCGCGTCTGAGCACCCCATCGCCCACGCCATTGCGGGGGCGGCGATGGATGCATTGCCCGACGTCGGCAACCTGCCATCCGTGGCCAACTTCAGCTCGGCACCGGGCGGCGGAGTCCGGGGTACGGTCGCGCTGCACGGCACAGCCATGACCGTCGTGGTGGGTCGTTCCGGTTGGCTTGAGGAAAACGGAGTAACCCTGGAGGCCTCGCACAGGGCTACCCTCAGGGAACAGGAAAATGGCGGAGCGACAGCCATCTGGGTTGCCGTTGACGGACGGCTTGCTGGAATCGTCAGCTTGCGCGACACTATCAAGCCCGGTTCGACCGAAGCCATAAGGAAGCTGAAGGAACTCGGCATTCGCCCCATGCTCCTGACGGGAGACAATGCCGCCGTCGCCGCCCAGGTGGCTGCCGCCGTCGGAATTTCACCTGAGGACGTCTTCGCCGGAGTCTTGCCCGAAGGCAAGGTTGACGCGGTACGGAAGCTGCAGGAGAAGGGTGCGACTGTTGCCATGGCGGGCGATGGCGTCAATGACGCAGCTGCCCTGGCGCAATCCGATCTCGGGATTGCCATGGGGTCGGGCACGGACGTAGCCATCGAAGCCTCGGACCTGACCGTGATGGGTAGCGACTTGAACCAATTGGTCCAAGCGATCGAGCTGTCCCGCAAGACGCTGTCCACCATCAAGACCAACTTGTTCTGGGCCTTCTTCTACAACGCGATCGGAATCCCGGTGGCCGCACTGGGACTCCTGAACCCGATGATCGCGGGCGCGGCGATGGCTGCGAGCTCGGTGCTGGTTGTCGCCAACTCGCTGAGGCTCCGGTCCTTCGGCAAGTAACCCCAACTGACAGCTACTTTGAGATACCGAGGCTTGAACTAGGCCGTTCCGAACCGCACGGCCGACCTTGCCCGGGCCTTGGCGGCTTCCTCTTCACGGTTCTTCGCGGGAGCATGGCTCACCAGCGAATCGAGCAAGTGTTGCGTGATGTGGGCGATCTCGTGCACCGCCTCCGCGAAAGCTTCCTCATTGGCCTTGGATGGCTTGGTGGCTCCGCTGATCTTGCGCACGTACTGCAGCGCGGCGGCCTCCACTTCGGCGGACGTGGCACGGGGTTCGAAGTTATGAAGGGTCCTGATATTGCGGCACATAACCCCATGCTAACTATGGGCAGTCCTCCATGGGGAGGGGTGCCCATCGACGGTCCTTGGATTCCCGGGATAGGTTTTAGTCATGGATCTTCCGGATGAGCCGGAGGCCGCTGGGGATGCCGAAGAGCTCGGGTCCGAAAAAAGAAGGAGATATCTCATGGCTATTTGGGGTGCAGACGTTGATCAGCTTCGCCAGCTCGGTAACAAGCTGAAGGCCGGTGCCGAGACCATCGAGCAGCAGCGCTCTCAGCTGAAGGGTGCCCTGGACGGCACCGACTGGAAGGGCCCGGACGCTGACAAGTTCCGCAGCGAGTGGGACAGCCACCACGCTTCCAGCCTCAAGAAGGTTGCTGACGCTCTTCGCGACGCCGGTTCACGCGCTACGAAGAACGCTGAGCAGCAGCAGCAGGCTTCCAACTAAGACAGTTGGAAAAGGCCCGGACGCTACGGCGTCCGGGCCTTTCGCCTTTAACTCCGCTGTGGGGCCCGCTTTGCGTCCCATCCCCCAAGAATGGAACACAGAGCGGGCCCCACAACGCGTCAGTTGCGGCGCACCTCGGCGACCGGCACCTCAGCGACCGGCCCCGAAGGGACTGGTTCGACGTCGTTCGCGTGATCCAAAACCCGGGCGGCAGCGGTATCCGCACTTCGACGGTCGCCGCGCAGTTCGTCGACGCGCACCAGGACCACGCCCCCGACGATCAGCACGCCACCCATCAACTGGATCGGGCCGGGCAACTCTCCGAGCAGCAGCCAGGCCCACAGGACGGCGAACAACACTTCGGTCAGCGAAACGAACGAGGCCACCTTGGACCCGAGGCTTCGCGCGGCCATGATTCCCGAGACATAGGCGAGGACCGTCGCCAGGATGATCAGTCCGGCAGCCGAAACCCACCATGGCGTTGTCCAGGGCCCCAGCGACGTGTTGGCCGTGCTGAACGTCATCGGCAACAGGCCTATGGCGCCAACCAACCACATGACGGCTGCGCCAACCACCAAGCCACCGGAGGCGAGGACGAGTGGCGGGAGGGTGTCGTTCTCTTTGGCCGTAATGAAAAAGTAGATCACCAAGCACACGGCCGCAGCCATTCCCCAGAGCACGCCGATGAAGTCCACTTTGACTGAGCCAGTCAGGTCCAGAACCAGCACCAGACCGCCCAATGACAGCAAAGCGCCAAGGGAAGTCAGTGCCCGCGGCCTGCGGCGGCTTGAGATCCACAGCCACAATACGATCATCACCGGCGCCAGGTACTCCAGCAGCAACGCGACACCCACGGACAACCGCGCCACCGCATTGAAGTAGAAGAGCTGGCAGCCAGCTACGCCAATGAGGCCGAAGAGCAGGATAGTGAGCCAGTTGTCCTTAAGTTGGTGCCAGCGCCCGCGAAGAACCACGACGGCGGGAATCGCCAAGATGAGCGCGGCACCAGTCAGGCGCACGGCAACCGCTGCACCCGGTGACCACCCGGTTTCGAGCATCGACTTCGCAAACGCGCCGGAAGTACCGAAGACTGCCGAGGAAATCACGGCGATGCCGAGTCCCGATGCCAGGAATCCTTTTGCATCAGCCATCGTCTTTGTTGCTGACACAGCAGCCTCCTGTCAGGAGTAAAGTGGGCTTATGGTCATGACAGTACCCCCGAATGATGTAAGGAGTCAAAGTGCTTTTTGCGCCTGACACCGAGGTGGCGCTCCGCAGCGTCGTCAATCTGATCAACACCGCGGCCAATGGCGACGAATCGTTGGCAACCATGGACGAGCTCGACGCTTTCCTCGACACCGAAGGTTTTTCAGGCTCGCGAACCAAGACCGCCACAGAACTGCGCAGCGTCAAACGGCTGCGCAGCGAACTGGCCGCCTTGTGGACCGCCGATGCGGACACTGCTGCGAAGTCCGTGAACAAGCTCCTCGCCGACGCCAAGGCACTCCCCCAACTGGCCAAGCACGACCAATGGGATTGGCACCTCCACGCCACCACGCCCGAAGCTCCGCTGGCCGACCGCATGGGCACGGAAGCCGCCATGGCCATCATCGACGTGATCCGCAGCAAGGAAATGGACCGGATGCGCGTGTGTGCCGCGGAAGACTGCGACGCCGTGGTCCTGGACCTCAGCCGCAACCGCTCCAAGCTCTATTGCGACACCGGCAACTGCGCCAACCGTGCGCACGTGGCAGCGTACCGGGCCAGGAAAGCCGCCGAAGGCGAGTAGCCCGCGGAAACAAAAAGCGCTCCCCCACCCGAGTGGAGAAGCGCTGGAAGCTAGTGCCCGCCGTCGTGCTTTTCAGGCTCGTCAGGCGAGTCCGGCGACGCGTGTCCTCCGTGCGGACGCTTGGAACTGAGGTTGACGCCGGAGCCCTTTCCGAGGTGTTCGGCATTTTCCTTGTAGCTCATGGACAGCATGGCCGCGACCACGAGGCTCACGATGAACGCGATACCCGCGCCGGTAAAAGCGAGATCGAAGCGGGGCGTGTGCGCGCTGCCGCCGGAAGCGAAAATCAGCACGGCAATAAAGGCCAGGACAGCAAAGAATGCGGAGAAAACGAGCGGTCCCTTGACCGAGGTCCGCATCTTGCGCGGTTCTCCTGGTGTCTGGTCTGCCACGGTCATTCCTCCAATGATGGCGGGCCTGTTCGGCTCCCCGCCGGTTGCAAAAGTTCTACAACGAGTAGAACGTCCAACTACTAGTTTACGGCCTCGGGCGAAGCGCCCGGCACAGACGCCGGGGAAGCGGTCCGGGCATCGTGACGCAAGGTCAGGCCGGACAGTATCCACAACACTCCGGTAATGATGGCCCCGCCGCCGGCAACGCCCAGCAGGGCGTGCGCGCCAAGCGAAATGAAGAACGGCAGCGCGATCGCCGTACCCACAGCGATCACCCCGGAAATGAGCCAATCCCGCGCGAGCCCGTCCCGCTTCATCACACCGCGGGTCAGCTCGGAAGCGCCCAGGACCAGCAGTGCCACAATCGCCGAGAGCGCCACTCCGGCGTCCGATTGGGTCACCAGCGCGGCAACTCCTGCCAGCGCGATCACCACCGGAACAAACACAGGCAACGCGCGCCACATCCACACGGCCGCAGCGGTCGCAACGAGATAGAGGCCCGCGGCCCAGGCAAGAACCTCAACCGAGGGGCTGCTCCAGAATGCCGTGACCACCCCAAACACGAGCGCCACGGCAGCACGGATCAGCACGGGTTTCCAGGGATCGGCCACGGCGGCAGAAGGAGTCTGGGCGGAATCAGCTGGGAGAGTCACGCATACAGTTTAGTGCGAACCCAGCACCATCCACCGATCGGTCCGGGCGCGCAGCCCGAGCGTCACCCCGCGCGCCAGCATGTAGCCCAGCGCAAACGCGAGCCACAACCACACCAGCCCCGCCGCGCCGTCGGGCCTGGCCAGGTGCACGGCCGCCAAAAGCGGCAGGTAGACAGCAAGATTTACGACGCCGGCGATCGCCAAGTAGCGTGCGTCGCCGGCGCCGATGAGGACTCCGTCCAGGACGAATACGTAACCGGCCAGCGGCTGGCCTACCGCCAACACCCACAGTGCAACGGTCAGCGCAGCATGCACACCGGCGTCCGACGTGAAAATGTAGCCGGCCCACGGAGCCGCCACGGCCAGCAGGACTCCTGTGATGACGCCGAATCCGAGGCCCCACCGGACCATGGTGCGGGTCAGTTCGCGGGCACGCCCCGCATTCCTGGCACCGAGCTCCTTACCGATCAAAGCCTGGGCCGCAATGGCCAGCGCATCCAAGGCGAAGGCGAGGAAAGAGAAAATGGTCATGGCCAACTGGTGTGCGGCCAGGTTCACGGCGCCTTGTGCGGTGACCACCACAACGGTCGCCAGGATGGCCAACCGCAGGCTGAGTGTCCTGAGCATGAGCCACGAACCCACCTTGGTCATGGCCCGGATCCCGTGCCAGTCCGGCTTGAGCGAAACGCCATGGCTCCGCGCATTGCGGCTGACCATCACCAGATACACGGCGGCCATGGCCCATTGCGCAATGCTGGTACCGATCCCTGAACCGGCCACGGACAAGTGCAAGCCGTACACAAGGAACCAGTTCAGGGCGATGTTGAGGGCAAATCCTGCGGTGGCCACCAGCAACGGGGTCCGGGTATCCTGCAGGCCCCTGAGGACTCCCGTGCCGGCAAAGATCAAAAGCATCGCGGCCAACCCGGGCATGGACCAACGGAGGTAATCCACGGCGAAGCCCTGCACGTCACCGCTTGCGCCCATGAAGCCAACCAGCGGCTCGGCGAAGACAAAGCCAAGGACGGCGAGGGCCACGCCCAACAGGAGAGCCAGCCACACGCCGTCGCGCCCGGCTGCCAAAGCCTTGCCAAGTTTGCCGTCACCGATCGCGCGGG
This sequence comes from Paenarthrobacter sp. NPDC018779, assembly GCF_044391085.1. Lineage (NCBI taxonomy): Bacteria > Bacillati > Actinomycetota > Actinomycetes > Micrococcales > Micrococcaceae > Paenarthrobacter > Paenarthrobacter sp. NPDC018779. The sequence goes on from NZ_JBIRZS010000008.1 coordinate 16,797, forward strand.
CTACTGCCGGCGTCGTCGAGTATGCCAGGAAGACCATCAACCCAACTGCGGTGTGCAGGACGGTTGACGCGAGCCCCACGCCGGCGAGCTGGTCCACGCCAAGGTGCCCCACGATCGCCGAGTCGGCCAGCAGGAACAGTGGTTCGGCAATGAGCGCACCGAAGGCGGGCACGGCGAGCCGCAGAATCTCGCGAGCGTTCGAACGGGCGGGGGCGGTTGTGGTTTCAGGCACTAAACAAGGGTAGTCCGACTACTTGCGGGGTATGTTTGGGGCCGTGTCACACGAGCAACCCATCACAGTTTCCGTTGCCCGCACCATCCTCCCCGGGTACATCCGGCAGGCCAATGCCTGGGCCCATGCCGGCCAGGAACTCGCCCGCGAATGGCCGGGCTACTTGGGCTCAGGATGGGTCCGCAATGGCGCCGGTTCCCACGAATGGCACATGCTGTACCGTTTCGCGGACGCCTCGTGCCTGCAGGATTGGGAACAATCGGAGGAGCGCCGGTGGTGGATCGACAGCGCGAGGGACATGATGGAAACCACCCGCGTGGAACGGCATACCGGCATCGAAGGCTGGTTTTCGCAGCCGGGCGACGTTTCGGTTGTCGTTCCGGAAACCGTTGTGCCGCCTCGCTGGAAGCAAGCCGTGAGCATCTTCCTGCCCTTTTTTCCGCTGAGCCTCCTGGCCAACTTCCTGCTCCATCCCTTAACGCAGGATTGGCCGCTGGTGCTGCAGGTTCTCGTCACGATCGTGATCCTCACGCCACTCATGACGTACATCTTCCTGCCGATCACCACCCGGCTGCTGCAGCCTTGGTTGCAGGCAAAACCACGACGGCGGTAACCGGAACCTACCGCTGGGCGCTTTGGCGGAACCGAGAGAAACGTCACGAATCGTCGCGATTAGTTGACTCTTCAACTTATCTTCGGAAGGGTTGAGGCATGAACAAGTCCACCTTGACCACCACAGCCCTGACCATCCTGCGCGTCATTGCAGGATTCCTCTTCGCCGCGCACGGTTGGCAGAAGTTCAACGAATTCACCATTGCCGGTACGCAAGCCTCGTTCGCCCAGATGGGAGTCCCGGGCGCGTCCGTCGTCGCCCCGATCGTCGCCACACTCGAACTCGTGGGCGGAATCGCCCTCATCCTGGGCCTGCTGACGCGTGTATTCGGCTCCCTCCTTGCCGTCGACATGCTCGGCGCCCTGTTCCTGGTACATGCTCCGGCAGGCATATTCGCGGCCAACGGCGGATACGAGCTCGTTCTCCTCTTCGCAGGCGCCGCACTGGCCCTGGCCTTGGCCGGCGCCGGCCGGATCTCCGCGGACAACGCACTCTTCGGCCGCCAGGGATCCAAGCTCCGCGTCCTCGCCTAACCCACCCCCGGACGCTCTCTCACCAAACGCCCCCAAATCCCGGACGCTCTCTCACCGAACGCCCCATAAACCCGAACGCTCTCTCGCTTTCTTGAAAGGAGTGAGTGAGCATCGGGAAATAACGGGCGGTAGGTGAGAGAGCGTCGGGAAATAAGGGGCGGTAGGTGAGAGAGCGTCGGGGTTAGCCTTCGACGCCCGTCAGTTCATTCGGCACGTGCTCAAGCTGCACCGACTTCCCCACCTCACCCGTCTTCAGGTCCACCGCATGAATGGTGCGGGTTGCAGGTTCGGTGACGAACGCCGTCGAACCCTGTACGAACAGCGTGGGCCGCGGGTCCTGCCACGTCTCCGACTCCTCCCATGCGGACACCACGGGAATGGTCTTCTCCACCACGCCCGTCAGCGGATCAATGATGCGGAGGCCGCCGTCTGTGCCCAAGACCAAGGCTTCACCCGAGGGACCGCGGCCCAAGGACCGGAACGAGTAGCTGGTGCCAAGGTCCACCAACTGCAGCTTGGCCGTCTCCGTGTTGACGAGTGAGATCCGCGTGGGACGCTCCAGCTTGGCGGCCTTGTCCACCTTGTAGTCACCGAGGATCACGGGCGACTTCTCCGAGCCCGCCTGGTTTCCCATGCGTCCATAGGCATCCGGGCTGGCAACCTTGGTGATGGCACCATCCTTGTAGATCAGCATTCCGTTGGTGCAACCCACCACCACCGCCTCGTCGGCAGCCACGGCCTCTCCATGCACGCCGGGGCATTCTTCATTGCGGAGCACTTCCTGCCGGTCCTGGCCCTTCCCCGCAGAAAGCACGGCGATGCCCGTCCTGCTCTCCTCGGTGCCAAGCGTCACCAGCAGCTTGCCGTCCTCAAGTTCCACGGCCACCCCATGATGGGCTTCCGGCGTGGTGTACACGTCGGTCGCGGGGAGCGTCGTGGCCTTGGCAAGATCGGCGGAGGCGAAGCTCTCCACCTTTCCGGAACCGTCGCTGAAGAGGACCGTCTTGCCCGCATGCCTGACCACGTGGCCGGCCTTGTTGGCCTCAAAGGCAAGCTCAGTCAACCGGGGATCGGCCGTATATGAGTGGCTATGGTCTCCATGCGGTTCGGTCCACGCACCAAGGTCGAAGACCCGGAAGGCATCACCCGTGGAGATGAGCACATGGCGGCCATCTCCGGCGGGATTTACGCGGTTGAAGCCCTCGAGCAGCACATCGCCACCCACCGCTTCGAGTGACTTTGCGTCCAGAACCGCAACGCCGCCGTCGTACGTGTACACGAGGCGGGGCGTTGGTGCGCCTGCCTCCTTGGTGGAAGCCGTACTCGGCGACGGATTGGATGCGGCCTGGTTTCCGGGCGCGGCACACGCGCTCAGCAAAAGGGCGGAAAGCCCGACGGCGGCAAGCGCCCGGGTGGGCCGGCTGGGGCTCCGCGGGGACAGGGAGAGTGAGGGTGCTTTTTGTGACATGGCTTAAATGATATTGATTCTCATTATGAGGGCAAATTGAGTTGTCACAGTCGACGGCTGCCACTCACCGGTGGAACACGCCCGACACAAGAGGTGATCCAGCGAATCGGCGGATTGGCGCGTCTGGCCCACGCGACAACAGGGCAGCGACTTACGCACGTAACAGAAACATGGCGCCAGTAAACTGCCAGCATGAGCGAGTCCCCCGCGAATTCAGTGACCCTCCGCTTCCTCGCAGCCCCCATGGACGTGGGCCACAGCGGCTCCGTCGATGCCGGCACGGTACTGGAATGGGTGGACAAAGCCGCTTACGCCGCGGCTGTGGGCTGGGCAAAGTCCTACTGCGTCACGGCATACGTGGGCAATATCCATTTCGCGGATCCCGTGAACAGCGGAGACATGGTTGAGGTCACCTCCACCATCGTCTACACGGGCCGTTCATCGATGCACATCCATACAGTGGTGAGTTCCCGCGACCCCAAGGGTGGGCCGGAGACCATGCACAGCCAATGCATGGTGATCTTCGTAGCTGTCGGATCGGACGGGAAGCCCATCCCTGTTCCCCAATTCGAGCCCGCCACTCCGGAAGAGGTGGAGGCCCGTGAACATGCACTCGCGCGCATTGAAGTGCGCGAGCAGATCGTCAACGCCATGAACGCTCAGGAATATACCGACGCCGGCACCGCCGAGCGCGTCACGCTGCGTTTCATGGCGTCCCCCACGGACGTCAACTGGGGCGGCAAGGTCCACGGCGGCATCGTGATGAAGTGGATCGATGAAGCGGCCTACGTCTGCGCCTCCCGCTATTGCGGCAAGGACACAGTGGCAGTGTTCTCCGGCGGTGTCCGCTTCTACCGGCCTCTGCTGATCGGCCACGTGGTGGAGGTGGAAGCCCGCCTCGTCTATACGGGTGCCAAAGGTATGCACATCGCCGTACATGTCCGGTCCGGCGACCCGAAAACGCGTGAAATGAACCTGACCACCTACTGCCTCACCGTAATGGTTGCCCGTGACGAGACCGGGACGGCGGTTCCCATCCCTGCCTGGGTGCCGGTGTCCGATGAGGACAAGCAGCTTCACGCGCACGCCCGGGAGCTCCTTGAGATTCGCGGACGCGCACCTGGAAACAGGCTGCCAGACCACCTGTTGAAGGCCGCCGGCCACTGATCCTGCCGGCTTTGCCGGAAATCTTCCCAGTTCTCCAACACGATCCGCGCATGCGCTCCACATTGACTATGCAGGAAAGCAGCACCATGCAGTCGGAGAGCGGGCATTGCATAACCACACAATTGATCGTGTTCTGGGATACGTGGCCAAGGGCTTGGGTGTCAGGATCGTGGGCGCCCCCGGGAGCGGCAAGTCCACTCTCGTAAGGTCCCTGGTTGCCCGGCTTGAGGAAGACGGTGTTGAAGTCTTCACCATGTTCGGCACTCCCGCGCTGGCCGCCGTGCCCTTCGCCGGTGTCTTGTCCCTGGGACTCGACTTCAATTCCCGGACCATCGGAATCCTCGGTGTCTCGGACTACCTTTCGGCCCAGTTTGCCCGGACCGGGGCCCGCGTGATGGTGATCGACGACGTCGGCAACCTTGACCGGGAATCACTGGCCGTAGTGAACATTCTGCGGTCCCGCGCCAACGTGCCTCTGGTCATCACCGTGAATGACAATCCTCTCCATCCCACAGCACCTGCCGGCCTGTTGGCCTGTCTTCCCGAAGCATCAGTGGCTCTCCCCGCGCTCGGATTTGGACAGATCAACAAGCTCATCGCGAAGATTCTCGGGGCTCCGGCTGAGGTGGATGTCGCGGCCCATGTCCTCACCAAGTCGGGCGGCAATTTGCGCCTGGCCGTTCGTCTCGTAGAAAGCTCCGTCCTCAGTGGAGGCCTGTTGCTCAAGAACGGCCGCTGGTCCATGCCCGGTGCCGGTTTGATGAATGAACACCTGTACGGCGCGCTCGAAGCCCTGCTTCAGGGCCTGCGGACCCACCAGCTCCGCGCACTCCACAAGATGTCGTTGCTCGGACCCACACCCGTCAGCCAACTCGTAGCAACGGTGGGCGAAGATGCCTTGGACGATCTGGAGGTTGGCGGACTGATTTCGGTGGTCAGCGGCCCGGACGGCACTCCTGTGGCCACAGTCTTCCCGCCCCTGCTGGACGACTACCTCGCAGCACGCGCCGTTGGGTCCAGGAGGGTTCTTCAAAGCACCCTGACGGGAAGAGTTGGCAGCCACGCCCTTGCCGAGGCACCCACCAACCGCCTGCCCGCCGCAGTGGCCGCCATCCGCGCGGAAATGAACGGTAACCATGCGGCCACGAACCGCTATTTCCAGCAGCGCTCCGAGGCCATGGAGAGAGACCACTTCTCGGCATGGGAGCACCAACGGAACCTGGCCAACGCGGTGCCGCTTCTGGCCTGCTACTGGGGAGCGCCGGTGGATCCCGAACGGGTCCAGGAAGTCTTCAGCCGGACCGACATGGAGTCCGGCACGGCGGGGGAGCTGTTTTTCTTCACCATGACCCAGGCCTGGTGGATGTACACCGCTAGGGGCGACCTCAAAGGAGGCGTAGCACTTCTCCGCACCACGGCGTCCAGGGAGCCCCGCCTGCGCCCGGAAGCCGAAGCATTCATCAGCTTCCTTGAGGCATCGTGCGCCGCAGACGGCAAGGTGACCATCCCCGATCCGGAACCAGGACTGCCAGGGGGCGCCTTTGCCATCATCAAAGGAATCCTGGAGCTGTACAGCCTCAAACCTGGGGCAGCCCTGACCAGCATCGCTGCGGGCGACATGCCGGACGAACTCCAACGCTTCGAAACCTTCATCCGCGGGTTGGCCCTGTTCGCGAGCGGACGTGTCGAGGAGTCCCTGATCCTGGCGCTTGCCTCGCGACAGAAGGCGATGCAGGAGATCGACCAATTCACCCTGGTGAGCCAGAGCTACCTCGCTGCCCTGTCCCTGCAGAACTACGGCTTGTTCGACGAAGCCGAGTATCTGATGGGGCGGTCCTTTTCCTTCGGCACACCCAGCCCCCTCCTGAATTCCTTGCACGACGCCATGCTGCGTTTGTCCTCCTTACGCGCTGGGGATGGCGGCGGCACCGAGGGCACCCCGGCAAAAGCCCCCGACGTCGGCCCCCTCCCCGGAGTGGGTACGGGCCTGCTGGACCTGGCCGCCAGCCGTCCCGTCAGCGCAAAGTCCTTCGACCAGCTGGCCAGTCGTCTCGTGTCGAAGGCCTTGGCCCGCGGGTTCGTCTTCGAAGCCGTGCACACCGGCATTTTCGCCTTAGGGCTGCTGCCCGGCCCCCGGGTCCGGGACCTGCTCAAGGGCATCCTGCGAGAACGGGGACTGGCCGTCCATGACCAACTCCTTGCCGCCGCAGATGCTGCCATTGAAGGCGACGTGGTGCGGCTCCGGCACGTTCTGGACACCTACGTGCCGGATGCAGACACGTACCACATCTGCATGGTTCTGCGAGGAGCCGCTCAACGGTGGCAACTAAGCGGGGAACCGGACATATCACGTGAACTCGCCCGGGCCGCCAAGGATTTCAGCGCCAGGTTCCGACCAACCGGTGCCCTCTTCGACTTCTGCTCAGAAGCACCCGGTTCCTCCCTCACAGTGCGGGAGATCGAGGTGGCGATGGTCGCGGGCCAGCAAAGCAACCAGGACATCGCCGAGCACTTGGGGATCAGCATCCGCACGGTGGAAAGCCACATCTCCAATGCTTTACGCAAAACGGACTCCACAACACGGAAGCAACTCGCAGACCTGGTGCAGGGGATGCCGGAGGAGTCCCGTGTGGGTGCTGTGGGAGGTTTCCCGGATCAAGAGACAAACCGGCTCAACGCCGTACTGGAAGGTTAAGGACAGCCATGACAAACCCTGTTGAATCCCACTGGGCGAATTTCCGTTCCCAGAAACTGAGCAAGGCCACCCAGGGCTCGCGCCTCCGGGTCATCAGCAATAACCGTCAGTTCACGTCGCTGGTGCATTGGGCCACGGTCTCGCTGCAGTCCAGGATGCCGGGAAGCGTGGTGGTAGCAGACGGCGCCATGCCGGACCTGGAAGGAAGCGTCAGCGATTTAGTGCAGGCCGGCAAACGGGTGCTCGTTTACGGCGGCGTCCTGCACAGTTCACGCGTCTTGGGCCTCATGAATCTGGGAGTGCGCGGCTACGTGCCCGAGACGGCAACGCTCCAGGTGCTGCTCAGTGCGGTCAAAAGCATTTCCGACGACGGCACGCACCTGCCGTTCGACCCCGACTCCGGTCGTGAATGCATCGCTTTGACGGCGGCTGAGGAAATTGCCGCGGACGCCTACCTTCTGGACGCCCAGGAGCTCCCGCGCATGGAGGTGGCAAGACGGCTGGGCATCGCCGATGCCACCCTGCGGAACCACCTCGCATCGGTTCGACGCAAGTTGGGGATAGGCCCGCGGACCAGCCGGGCAGCGGTGAGCCGCCGGTACCGCGCCACCCTGCGGTGAGCACGCGGCTTGAAGCAATTGCCCGGCACCGGCACCGGTTATCTCCGTGGCCAAGGCATCCCGGCTCAGTGTTTACTGCCGGCCTCCTCAGTGGTGCCATGCCCCAGCCGGCTACCACCGTCCAACGGCGTGCCACTGGTTGTCCGTGATGCTGTAGCCAATGTCTTGGAGGGCCTTGGCCAGCTCTCCCCTGGTGACGCAACGCAGACCGGCGTCCGTGAGCTTCTTCCGTCCACGTGCCAGATGTCCGCGCACAGTGGTGGTCCTGAGACCCAAGGCTTGGGCCAAGGCCGATGCGGTGAGCGCACGTCGGCGGGCATAGAGCTCCAGTACTTGGATTTCCCTGTCCGTCAGTTCCTTGCCGACGCTTGGCTGGGGAACCAGGGGCCGGGTTGATCCAAGGACCACGGCTTCAATCAGGCGGGGAATCTCCGCCGCCGTGCTGTCCGGGTCGAGGATGGCGACGGCTCCTTCAGCGGACAGCGCTGCCCGTTGGGAGGGGGTCACCTGGCCAAGTACCAAGCAGCGGCGTCCGGCAGCAGTCAGGGACCGCACTTTGAGCGGCAGCGGAACGAGGTCATCCGCATATGCGTCCAGGACCACCCACAAGGCGGCTTCGAGGGGATCCTGCAGGAGCAGCGAGGACCAGGACGTGTGGATTCCGCCCAACGTGACGGTGGTGGCACGCCTCTTCCACTCCCAGGCGACTGCGCTGGCCAGGATGGGATTTCTGTGGACGAAGTCGACGTCGGGACGCTCGGCCGGCTCTGCGTCGGGTCCCGGTGAAGGTGAGTCAGAGGACGGGTTTTCGGCGATGGGGGAAGGTGGGCGTTGAACTGGCACCCGGACAAACTAGCCTTCGCCTCAACGCTCCTCAGTGGCGGTTAGCGCACTCTCTCAGTGGTGGGCCAACAGTTCGGCCAGGCTATCCCACCAGGTTTTCTGCAGCACCGTCCATGTGCGAGATGATCGTTTCGCGTGCCTTCGCAGCGTTGCCCGTCTCGATCGCCGCAACGATGTCGTAGTGCCTGCCAACACTCATGTTCCCCGTGGCCCGTTCCACCCCGGCGAACATGATGGACATGCGGATGGAGCCTTCCAAAGACTCCCACTGGTGCAGCAGGGTCTCGTTGCCGGAGAGGCGGCACAGCGTGCGGTGGAATTCAAGGTCAGCCTCGATCTGCTCTTCCAAGGAGGATTCACTCGCCTTGCCCATGGCCTCCACGGCCTCTCGCAGTTCCCTGAGGGCCGCTTCCTTGTCAGGCATGTCGCTGAGCGTGCGGGCGGCCAGCGATTCGAGGACCCCCCGGACGGAAAAGATGTCCCGGATCTCCTTCACGTCCAGGTGGCGGACGGAAAGGCGTCCGCGTGCTCCGGCGGAAACCAGGCCTTCCTGTTCAAGCTGGCGGAGGGCTTCGCGAAGTGTTCCCCGGCTGATCTGGAGCATGTCGGACAGCTCGGTCTCCACAAGATGCCGCCCGGGTTCCAGCTCGCCGCAGGTAATGGCACCCCTTAGAGCGATGAGTGCCTGCTCGCGAAGGCTCTTCTTCTCCAGTCCCAGGAGGGATGCGCCAAGGGCCATGATCTTTCCTCAATATCTTCGGGCAACAGCCGACAGTCCGGTGTTAACTGTCGATACTACGGGCAGGGGCGCGGTACCGGCAGTATCGCCGGTTCCGCGCCCCGTGCTTGTGACTTTCGCGGTCAGGCGAGTTCCGCCAGGACCTTGGCGACGATGCGGTCCACGGAGAGACCGTAACGTTCATGGAGTGTGGGCAGCGCACCGGCGTCGAGGAACTGGTCCGGGAGCGCGATGGGTACCACGCGTTTGCCGAGGCCCGCGCTTACGACGGCGGAGGCAACAGTTTCGAACAGACCGCCAACTACGGTGTGGTTCTCCAGGGTGACGGCGAGCCGGTCGGTGTTGAGTTCGGCCAGCACGGTGGCGGAGTCGAAGGGCTTGATGGTGGGGGTGTGCACCACGGCCACGTCCACGTTGTGCTTGGCCAAGGCGTCTGCCGCCTGCAGGGCGCGCATGGTCATCAGCCCGGAGGAGACAAACACCACGTCGTTGCCGCCGCGCAGGACTTTGGCTTTGCCGAGTTCGAACGTGTAATCGTACTCGTCCAGGACGGTGGGCACGTTCCCACGCAGCAAGCGCAGGTACGTGGGTCCATCGGACGCGGCCAGTTGGGGAACGGCCTGCTCAATGTCCACGGAGTCACAGGGGTCCACGATGGTCAGGTTAGGCATGCCGCGGAAGATCGCCATGTCCTCGGTGGCCTGGTGGCTGGGGCCGTAGCCGGTGGTGAGACCGGGCAGTCCGCCCACGATGTTGACGTTGAGGTTCGGCTCGGCGATGTCCAGGCACAGGAAGTCGTAGGCACGTCGAGCGGCGAACACGGAGTAGGTGGAGGCGAACGGGACCAAGCCGGTCTCGGCCATGCCGGCAGCAGCACCGAAGAGCAGTTGCTCGGCCATGCCCATCTGGAAGAATCGTTCCGGAAAGGCCTTGGCAAAGATATGCATGTCCGTGTACTTACCCAGGTCCGCGGTCAAGCCAACGATCTTGGGATTGGCCTCGGCCGCGGCCACCAAGGCGTGTCCGAACGGTGCGGAGGTGGTCTTCTGGCCGGGATCCGCGAACGAGGCGATCATCGCAGAGGTCTTCAGCTTTGGCTTCCCAGCCGAAGCCGAAGCGCCCGCGGCCGGGCCTGCCGCCGTCGTGGTTGTTGTCACTGAGCTCATGCCGTGGCCGTCCCTTCGTATCCAGCGGTCAGCTGCTCACGGCAGATCTGCCATTCGTGTTCTTCGATGCGCATGAAGTGCGCTTTCTCGCGGGCCTCCAGCAACGGCACCCCGCGCCCCACTTTCGTGTCGCACAGGATCACCGACGGCTGGCCGGAAGCGCCCGAAGCAGCCCGGCGCCCGGCGATGTTGTCGAACGCAGCCAGCAGCGCACCGACGTCGTTCCCGTCCACCCGCTGGGTGTACCAGCCGAACGATTCCCACTTCTCCGTCACAGGTTCGGTGCGCAGCACCGTGTTCGTGGCGCCGTCGGCCTGGAGGGCGTTGATGTCCACCATCGCCGTCAGGTTTCCGAGCTGGTGGTGGTGCGCGCCCATGGCTGCCTCCCACGTGGAACCTTCGTCGAGTTCACCGTCGGAGAGGAAATTGATGACCCGGGAAGCAGAACCCTGCGCCCGCAACCCGAGGGCCATACCCACGGCGATCGTCAGGCCGTGGCCCAGCGAACCGCCGGAAATTTCCATGCCCGGGGTGTAGGTGGACATGCCGGACATCGGAAGGCGGGAATCATCCGAGCCGTAGGTCTCAAGCTCGGCCACTGGCACAATGCCGGCCTCGGCCAACGCCGCGTAGTGGCCGATCGCGTAGTGGCCCGTAGAGAGCAGGAACCGGTCCCGGCCTTCCCAATGCGGGTCCTCGGCCCGGAAGCTGAGTTGGTCGGAGTAGACAGAAGCGAGCATGTCCGCTGCGCCCAGGGCCTGGCCGACGTATCCCTGGCCCTGCACCTCGCCCATGTTCAAGGCGTGGTGGCGGATTCGGTAGGCGGCGGCGCTGATGCGGTCCACGCGTTCCGCAGCGGGGGCGGCCGTTTCGACTGGAGTGAGAGTCACTGGTTTCCTTCCGGAGACGGGCGCGGTCCGATGGGGAGAGCGCGCCCGACGTCGTGTGGGTGCTTAGGCGGATACCGAATGGGGCGTGTTGTTGGCAGCTTCTTCGGCGAGCTGACGCTCGCGCTTGCCCCAGGTTTCCTTGGTGACGACAGCAGCCCAGAGGCCAATCGCACCGTAGATGCTGAACAGGGCGGCCGGGCCCACCCATCCGAAGCTGACGAACAGCAGGGTGGTGATGAACGGCGTGAAGCCGGAAACCATGGCGGAGATCTGGTAGGCGAGCGAGGCTCCCGAGGACCGGGTCTTGGCCTGGAACAGCTCTGGGAACCAAGCACCCTGGGCGCCGGCGAGGGAGTTCTGGCACACAGCGTAGGCGATCACGATGGTGGCGATGATGAAGATGAACAGGCCGGTGTTGACCAGGAGGAACATCGGGATGCCGAAGACCACTGCGAAGGCGGTGGACCAGATGTAGACCGGACGGCGGCCTACCTTGTCCGTCAGCTTGCCCCAGGCGTAGGTGGCGAAGATACCAATGGCGGCGGCGATGCAGAGGGCAACCAGGGTCTGGGTCTTGTCGGCGAGCTTGGTGCTGTGCAGGTAGGAAATCATGTACGTCACGGAGACTGCGTAGCCGGCGGTTTCGGCGATGCGGAGGCCGATGCCGCGGACGATGTTGCGCCAGTCGGTCTTGATGACTTCGACGATCGGGGACTTGACGATGTCACCCTTGGTCTTGACGTCCTCGAACACCGGGGATTCAGGAACCTTGGAGCGGATGATCAGGCCAACGGCCACCAGGACAATGCTGGCCAAGAACGGAACGCGCCACGCCCACTCGCTGCCCAGGCCGACGCTGCTCAGGAAGACGAGGTTGGCAAGCAGCAGTCCCACGGGGAAGCCGGCCTGCACAATGCCAGTGAATTGCCCCTTCTTGCGCCACGGTGCGTGTTCGTAGCTCATGAGGATCGCGCCACCCCACTCCGCACCGAAGGCCAGGCCCTGGATAACGCGGACGATCACCAGGAGTGCCGGCGCCAGGAGGCCCACCTGCTGGTAGGTGGGAAGCAGGCCGATGGCGAACGTCGCCAGGCCCATGAGGATCAGGGAGGCAACCAGGACGGGCTTGCGGCCGAGCTTGTCGCCAAGGTGGCCGCCAATGATGCCGCCGAGCGGGCGGGCCGCGAAGCCGACGCCGAGGGTCGCGAACGAGGCCAACGTACCAGTCACCGGGTCGGCGCCCGGGAAGAACGCCGTACCGAAGTACAGTGCGGCAGCGGTGCCGAAACCGATGAAGTCGTAGGTTTCAATGACTGCGCCAACGCCGGATCCTACGGCGACGCGCTTAGCTTCTTTGGTTCCATGAACCGGACCACGCATGGTCAGAGCTTCATTGCTCATTGCTTATTTCCCTTTCGAAGAGTGGGGCGCTTCTCCGCAACCTCACTGTCGACAGTCAACATAATACGTCAACTGTGACCGACACCACCAGCATTGTCAACAGTCAACTCCAAAGGTTGACTGTTGACAGTTAACGACTGTAACGTGGTTTGCATCACTACAGGCCCTCTCCGGCGAGGACCGCACGACTTGAGGATCAACGACGATGTTCCATCACCGACTTGGCTGTTCTTCGATCAGCTTTCGCCACCAGGACTTGGCAACAGCCTTGGAAACCATGGGCGGCCTGGGTTTCGAGGAAATTGACCTCGGGGCACTCCCCGGCGTCTGTGACCATGTGCCCTACGTCCTGGACGCCGAGGCAGTAGAGGCGGTTGCCGCCGTCGTTATTGACTCGGGAATGCGTGTCCGCTCGGTCAACGGCGACATCGGGGACCTGAACGCAACGCTCGACGCCGACGCCTGGCGAAAGCGCGAACGTCACCTCGAGATGCTGCTCAGCCTCGCGGCAAAGACCGGCGCGAAAGCGTTGGTTCTCCCCTGCGGTGCGATCGACCACGAGCCCGTCAAGAGCCTCGAGGAAGACATCGAAACCGTCGCTGCGCAGTTGATCCATGCGGCCGAACGGGCTGCGGAATTTGGAGTGGAGTTGTGGACGGAGTCCCTCCACTACTTCCGGCTTTGCTGGAACACGGAACGTGCTCAGCTGCTCGCAGACCGCCTGGCCGGTTCCGACGTCGGAATCGTCATGGACTTCAGCCACATCGTTGCCTCCGGCGGCGACCCCGTTGACTTCGTTGACCGGTTCGGCGGGCGCATCAAGCACGTCCACCTGCGGGACGCCGTTCCCGCAACCGAAACCGGGCCCGGGAACATCAACCTCAGCATCGGCAACGGCCAGGCGGACTTCGCCGGCGGCCTCTCCAAGCTCCGGGATGCCGGCTACACCGGCCACTTCTCGCTGGAACTTGAAACCCGCGACGTCACGCACGACGAGCGCCCGGCCGCCACCGCCAAGGCCGGCAGCTTCATCTCAGACCTCATCTAGTACCCCTTCAAACCACCCAAGGAGCATCATGTCCACCATCCAGCGCACCGCCGTCCTCACCGGAGCAACCTCCGAGCGCGGCATCGGCCTCACCACCGCCCGCCGCTACGCAGCCCAGGGCTGGGGCATCGCCATCCTGGACCTCGACGGCGAGAAGTCCGCCAAGGTTGCCGCCGAGATCGCCAACGAGTTCAACGTCCCCGCCTTCGGCTACGAAATCAACGTGGCCGACGAAGCTTCCGTCACCAAGGCACAGGCTGCCGTTGCCGCTGAAGTTGCCGCCGGAAACCTGCCGGTTGTGGGCGCCCTGGCGAACATCGCCGGCATCACCTCCCCCGTCCCGTTCCTGGAAACCACGCTTGAGCTGTGGCACAAGGTCATGGACGTCAACGCCACCGGCACGTACCTGGTCACCAAGGCCTTCCTGCCGGACATGATCGCCAACGGCTGGGGCCGCATCGTCAACATGTCCTCCGTCTCGGCCCAGCGTGGCGGCGGCGTCTTCGGCAAGGTTCCCTACTCCGCAGCCAAGGCCGCGATCCTCGGCTTCACCAAGGCCCTGGCCCGTGAAATCGGCGAAACCGGCGTGACCGTCAACGCCATCACCCCCGGCGCCGTGGACACCAACATCCGGGTCGGCAGCACGCAGGAGCAGGAAGACGCCATCAACGCAGGCATCCCGCTGGGCCGCAACGCCACCACCGAAGAAGTTGCCGCAGTCATCACCTTCCTCTCCTCCGAGGACTCCGCGTACCTCACGGGCACCACCATTGACATCAACGGCGGCAGCCACATCCACTAGTCCGCACTCCCCTCACCCGGACTCCAGAACCAGGACCCACCATGACCAGAATCTTCAACGATCCCGCCGACTTCGCCGACGAAGCCCTCGCTGGTTTCTGCGACGCCCACTCGGACCTTGTCCGCCAGGTCGAGGGCGGCGCGGTCCGCCGCAACAGGCCCTCCACGCCGAAGGTCGCCGTCATCACCGGCGGCGGTTCCGGCCACTACCCCGCATTCGCCGGAATCATCGGCCCGGGCTTCGCTGACGGTGCCGTGGTGGGAAACATCTTCACCTCCCCCTCTACCCAGCAGGCGTACTCCGTGGCCAAGGCAGCCAACTCCGGCGCAGGCGTCGTCTTCACTTACGGCAACTACGCCGGAGATGTCCTGAACTTCGGCATGGCCAGCGAAAGGTTGAATGCCGAGGGAATCCGTGCGGAGAACGTGCTGGTCACGGACGACATTGCCAGCGCTCCCTTGTCCGAGATCGAGAAGCGCCGCGGAATTGCCGGTGACTTCGTGGTCTTCAAGGTCATGGGTGCCGCTGCCGAAGCCGGGCAGGACCTGGAATCAGTGGTCCGGCTGGGACGGAAAGCCAACGATCACACCCGCACCATCGGGACCGCCTTCAGTGGCTGCACCTTCCCGGGTGCTGACCAGCCGCTCTTCAGTCTTCCCGAGGGACACATGGGCCTGGGCCTGGGCATCCACGGCGAACCGGGACTGTTCGACACCGAGCTGCCCACCGCCGTCGAACTCGGCAACGAACTGGTCCGCCGCGTACTGGCCGAAGCCCCCGCTGGCGCGCCGGGCCGCGTCGCCGTGATCCTCAATGGACTCGGCTCCACCAAGAACGAGGAACTCTTTGTCCTGTGGCGCACGGTGGCTCCGCTGCTTCGCGAAGCCGGGTACACGCTGGTGATGCCCGAAGTTGGCGAACTGGTGACGTCTTTGGACATGGCCGGGGTTTCGCTGACGCTGACCTGGCTGGACGAAGAGCTTGAAGAGTACTGGACGGCTCCGGCCCTGACCCCGGCGTACCGCCGCGGCTCCGTCGGGTTTGCCGTCACTGCTGCCGAAGACGCTGTGGACGAAGCTGCTGCTGTGGACACGGCCGACTACTCCTCCACAGAGGAATCACGCGCCTACGCAGGCCAATGCCTCGCGGCGCTGGAGACCACCGCGGGCTTGCTCCGCGACTCCGAGTCGATGCTGGGCGACATGGACGCCATCGCGGGCGACGGTGACCACGGACGTGGCATGGTCCGCGGATCGGCCGCCGCCCTTGAGGCCGCAGCCGCGGCCTTTGCTGCAGGCGCCGGTGCTGGTTCCGTGCTGATCGCCGGCGGCGACGCGTGGGCCGACAAGGCCGGCGGAACGTCGGGTGTCCTCTGGGGTGCCGGGCTGCGCGCCTTTGGCGAGCGGCTGGGCAATGAGCAAAGCCCGACGCCGGACGACCTCGCCCAAGCGGTTCAGGCCTTCGCAGACCGGATCACGGGACTCGGAAAGGCGGAGATCGGGGACAAGACCATGGTGGACTCATTGCTGCCCTTCACTTCCTCCCTGACATCCGCCGTGGCCTCGGGATCACCTGTTTCCGAAGCCTGGGCAACAGCTGCGGCCGCCTCAGCCGACGCGGCCGCCGCAACCGCCGACCTCCGGCCGCTCAAGGGCCGCGCCCGTCCCCTCGCCGAGAAGAGCATCGGCACTCCGGACCCCGGGGCGACATCGCTCGCCATGGTGTTTGCCGCCGTCGGACCCCTCTTCACCGCAGTTCACGCAACTGCCGCCATCAACTAGGAGTATGACCATGCGCATCATCGTGGGCGCCGACGAAGCCGGCGTTGACTACAAGGACCGGATCCTCGCGGACCTCCAGGCCGATTCACGGATCACCGAAGTGATCGACATCGGAGTCCACCGTGACGATGAAGACTTCACCAAGCCCTACCCCTACGTGGGCATCGCGGCAGGTGAAATGATCCGCGACGGCAAGGCGGACCGCGCCATCCTCTTCTGCGGCACCGGAATCGGCGTGGCCATCGCCGCCAACAAGGTCCCGGGCATCCGCGCCACCGCGGCGCACGACTCGTTCTCCGTGGAACGCTCCATCCTGTCCAACGACTGCCAGGTGCTCACCATGGGCCAGCGCGTTGTGGGCGTCGAACTGGCACGCCGCCTGGCCAAGGAATGGATCGGGTACGCGTTCGACCCCGCTTCCGGGTCCGCCGCCAAGGTGAAAGTGCTGAGCGACTTCGAGGGCTGCTAGTTCCCCGTTCCGAAGGCCAGGCCCCGCGCGATGCGTGGGGCCTGGCCTTCTCTTTTCCCGGGTTCTTGAGGGCCATTCCCTGCGGGCGTATCCTTCACGGAAACAGCCGGATCGGACATGGCCTGGAGGACGCTCATGAACCTCGTGAGTCAGATTCTTGCCGGAGTTACCGCCCTGACGCTGATTGGCGTCGGAGTACTTGAGGTCTTCTTTCACGGCGATCAACGCTTCCACCGGATCTTCCTGATCAAACCGGAGGATGTCCGGGCCGTTCGGATGTGGGCCATGAACGTGGGTGCCTACAACATCGTGTTCGGAGTCGGTTTGGCTGTCGGCTTGTGGATGGTGAACTCGGGCAGCACAGCCGGTGGAACGTCAATCGTCCTGTTCTGCTGCGCAAGCCACGTGTTCCTCGGTTTCTGGCTTTGGGTCACGGAGAAGAGTTTGCTCACAAGCGCCATTGGACAGGCGCTGATTCCCGGGCTCGCAATCGTGTTTTACCTGCTGCTTCGCTGAGAATGTGGGAACAACCTCATCAGACATGGAGTCCGCCTGGCTACACTGGCTTCCATGTCCTGCCGAATCAGTGAACTGGTCCTGAACTGCCACGACCCCGAACTCCTTGCCAGGTTCTGGAGCGACGTCCTTGGCTACGTCGAACTCGACCGGGAGGACGGTGCCATCGAAATCGGCCCACCGGAGGCGGGCTTCGGTGGACTTCAGCCAACCATCATCCTGAGCCCGAGCAATAACCCGCGCACGGGGAGACTGCCCCTCCACATCGACGTCAACCCTGTGGACCGGGACCAAGCAGCCGAGCTGGAACGTCTGCTGGCCCTCGGAGCCCGGCCCGCCGACGTCGGGCAGACCGGCGACGAACACTGGCATGTGCTGCAGGACCCCGAGGGCAACGAGTTCTGCCTGCTGCGGAGGCAGCTGGGGTAGGATAGAGCTTGCAACGGGCATTAGCCCTGAGAAGTGGGTCTGGCAGTCTTCCGGATGGTATGACGAGCCGGACCCGCGTTGTTTAAGGCGTGCAGTCGACAACGCGCTGTACCAAAGGGGCCGACTTCCTGATCCAGTCTCCCCCCTTCTGCTGACACCAAGCCACGGCGTCGCTGACCCACAACAAGGGTTCCTCATAGGCTCGGTTGTGCGTATATTGCAGGGCACTCCCGGAGTGAAGTGACCTCAAGTGATGGGCGATGAAGCGTCGGTCTGATCGCTCAAGGGATTCATCGCTTTCCAAAACGAGTCTTGCCACTCCAAGCGGAACCAAGTCATCCAGCAATTGACCCAAGCACTGCGGCCGGGCCAATTTATCCGGCACACCTCGAGCAACGTACAGGTACGTTGACAGGCCGGCATCGGCAGCGCCGCTCAGGAACGCATTCCGTGACGCATCGCTTTCGCTCTTGAAATGAACACGACGCTGGCCGGGGCGCCGCAAGGCGCTAATCGCGCGTCGCGCCGACCCAAGGTCTGCCGGGGCAACCACGGTCGCGGCAACGTAATACGCCTTCGATTTGGATTCGTCGACGAAGACATGGGCGCCCCTCTGGGCGGGGACGGTATTTCGGGCCGTTGCCATCTGTGCGGCTCTCCGCGCCTTAGAACCCGCCTCCACCGCCCGAATCGCCGGCCATGTTGGCGAAGCGTGAGTAGTGGCCCTGGAACGCTACGACGATGTCCTTGGTGGGACCGTTACGGTGCTTGGCGATAAGGATGTCCGCTTCACCAGCACGGGGAGACTCCTTGTCATAGACGTCCTCGCGATGCAGCAGGATGACCATGTCTGCGTCCTGCTCGATCGAGCCGGATTCACGGAGGTCGGACACCATGGGCCGCTTGTCCTGGCGTTGCTCGGAGCCACGGTTCAGCTGCGACAGTGCAATGACCGGCACCTGGAGTTCCTTGGCCAGCAGCTTGAGCGCACGGGAGAACTCCGAGACTTCCTGCTGCCGGGACTCCACTTTCTTGCCCGAGCTCATGAGCTGCAGGTAGTCAAGGACAACCAGCTTAAGGTCGTGCTGCTGCTTGAGCCGGCGGCACTTGGCGCGGATCTCCATGAGAGACATGTTGGGGCTGTCGTCAATGAACAGCGGGGCGTCGTTCATGCGGCCCATGGTGGTGGCGATCTTGGACCACTGCTCGTCCTTGATGGTTCCCTTGCGGAGATCCTGGAGGCTGATGGTGGCTTCGGCAGACAGGAGACGCATGGCGATCTCGTTCCGGCCCATTTCCAAGGAGAACATGACTGTGGCCATGTTGTTCTTGATTGCGGCCGAGCGGGCGAAGTCCAAAGCGAAGGTGGACTTACCAACGGCCGGACGTGCCGCGATAACGATCATCTGGCCAGGGTGGAGGCCGTGGGTGAGTTCGTCGAGCTCGTAGAAACCAGTGGGTACGCCCACCATGCCTTCGCCGCGGTGCCCGGACGCCTCAATCTCGTCCACCGTGGACTCCAGAACGTCCTTCAAAGCCACGTAGTCTTCAGCCGTACGCTTTTCGGCAACGGCGTAGACCTCGGCCTGGGCCTGGTTGACCAGGTCCTCAACCTCGCCGTCCTGGCCGTAGCCCATCTGCACGATCTTGGTGCCGGCGTTGACCAAGCGGCGCAGCACAGCGCGCTCGGCCACAATTTCGGCGTAGTACCCGGCGTTGGCGGCGGTGGGGACCGTTTGGATGAGCTCGTGCAGGTAGGCGGGACCACCGATCCGGTTGATCTCGCCACGCTTGGTCAACTCATCCGAGACAGTGACGGCGTCGGCAGGCTCGCCGCGGCCGTAAAGGTCGATGATCGACTCATAGATGGTCTCGTGTGCAGGACGGTAGAAGTCGTGCCCCCGAACGATTTCCACCACATCGGCGATGGCATCCTTGGACAGCATCATGCCGCCAAGAACAGACTGTTCGGCTGCGATGTCCTGGGGAGGTTTGCGGCTCGCTTCGGAAGAGCGGGAGCCCTCGATTGAGTCCAAATGCGTTACTGACAAAGCCGTCCTCCATATGTGTACCGCTGTAGAGATGTGGGTCCCTCAGTGGTGCGTAAAGCGCAAGTGGACCTGGGATGGTTTTGCCCGAGCCTTGCGGACCAGCCGAGTGCTCCTGTTGTATCGGCTGGGGCCGACATTTTTGGCCCACAGCAATTCCACAACTTATCCACAGAAGTATCCCCAAGCGGTTTTGCGCGCCGCTGCCTGGGGGCTGCCGGGAGGACCGATTCCATCCTGAAAGAGGTACCCCAGCCACGTTAGCGGTGCTCCGCGTAAGCACAAAGCCGGTTATCCAGCGTGGTTGTGGATAACCTGTGGAATAAGCCGCGCTCGTTGTGCACAGTCTGTGCGTTACCCTGTGGATAGAGAAATTCTTTTCGCAGTAAATGGCATCTGACCTGCGAAAACACTCATCACAAGCTGTGGAAGAAAGAAACTTTTAGTGGATAACCATCCACAGCCGCCCAGCCCTAGCCCGCCCCCACAGGGTGCAATACGGCGAAAAACATACCTCAAATGTGATGCGCCTTACATGGCCCACCTTAATTTGACACTTTCCTCTCGGAAGCCTATGCCAAGTGCGGAATGTGCTGTGGATAACCAGCGATCTGGCATAAGCTCTAGGCATGGGGAATAACCTTGGCGACCTGCTGCTGACAGCCCTTCCTTTGGTAGTCCTGGTCGGTCTCCTCTGGGCCGTCTCGGCAGCCCTCAGACCCCGCGACACAGGCATCTCCGACGCCGAGCGGTACCAACGCGAGCTGGCGGCCCGCTCGGCCGCGCACCAGGCGTCCCAAGTCCAGGCGGCACTAGCGTCGCGGGCGCGGATCGAAGCCTCCACGCAACCGAGCCAGAACCGGGCACAGACCACCCAGCACGGAGCGGGCAGCCCCGCCAACCGCAGCCAGGCTGCTGTCCTTCCCAACGGCCAGCTGAACCCGCAGTTGGCCTTCGAAATCCAAAACCTGGTCCGCAGCGGGCAAAAGATCCAAGCCATCAAGGTGCTGCGACAAGCGACCCACTCAGACCTCATGACCGCCAAGAACTACGTAGATCGGCTCTGACAAAACGCCATGGATTCGCTCCTTATCCCCCTCGTGATCCTCATCCTGGTCATCGTGGGCGTACTGCTCCTGATTCGCTCTTTCACCAAGCGTTCTGCCGAGAACAAGGGCAACACGACTGCCGCCAAGGCACCCAAGGATCCGGTACAGCTTGCCAGGGAGTCGGCAGCAAAGCTGAATGAAGAGCAGCACCGCCGCCTGTACTCACTGATCGCGCAAGGCCAGGGTATGGCCGCCATCAAGCTTTACCTGCAGGCCACGGGCGAAGGCCTCCGGGCATCGCGGGACGCCGTGGGCGCCCTGGCCGCGCACCCCCAGCCGTTCCGTCCGGAGGCACCCGCAAAGGACCTGCTGGCGGACGACGACGATGAACCGGAACGCTTCCCCTACAGGTACCGCGCAATCGTCAGCAAAGGCGATGTGACCCGCGAGGTCAGCAGCAACATGCTCAACGACGAAATCTACGGACGCATCCGCACTCTGGCCAAGAGCGGCGATGTGGAAGGCGCAGCGTTGGCGCTGACCCGCCACTCGGACATCACCATCAAGCAGGCCCGGGAGTTCATTGAACTCCTGGACGACTAGAAGTCGAAGAGATCGCCCAGGAACCCTTCCTTTTTCTTGCGCTTCCGCCCGTGCTGGTCGCGGTTGGATCCATAGCGCCTGTCGTCATCGCGCCTGTCGTAGTCACGTCGTTCCCGATCGTCATACCGGGGCCGTGACTCAAAGGGGTTGTAGATGGGAGGCGGCGCGATGGGAGGTTGGGCGGGCGCTGCAGCCGACCGCGGCGGCAGCGATCCGGTTTCACCGTTGACACGATCAATGATCTTGTCCAATTCGCCGCGATCCAGCCACACTCCCCGGCATGTGGGGCAGTAGTCGATCTCCACGCCGCTGCGTTCGCTCATCACCAGGTCAACAAAATCAACAGGACACTTCATGCCTGCCTCAACGACCCGGGAGCCCAAATGGTTCGCCCTAGTGACCCGCCGAAATGCCCGCGAGCAACTGCTCGAACGGCAACGACTCCAGAACCGGTGCCTTATGCCCCGGCTGGGGGCCGCTCAGCAGTTGCACGAGTTCACCGGCGGCCCTGCCCACCCGCACCGAAAGGGGCGAACCGCCGTCGTCTGTTCCCCAGTCCTGGGGTCCGGCGAAGACGCCGGTGGCAGTCATCCTGGTGCGCAGGTAGCTGAAGAGCGGGCGCATGGCGTGGTCCAGAACCATCTGGTGACGGTCGGTGCCACCGGTGGCGCCCAGCAGCACAGCCTTGCCGTCCAGGGATTTGGGGTCCAGGACGTCGATGAAGGACTTGAACAGGCCGCTGTACGAGGCACTGAAGACCGGACTGACGGCGATGATGCCGTCCGAGTTCTCGACGCCGGCAATCACCTCGGCGAGCCGGGGCGCGGCATAGCCGGTGACGAAGTTGTTGGCGATGTCCACCGCGAGGTCGCGCAGTTCGACGACGTCGATCCTCACCTCATAGCCGGCCGACCGCAACTGCCGCTCGGCTGAGGCGGCCAGTTGATCGGCCAGCAGGCGGCTCGACGACGGCACGCCGAGCCCGGCGGAAAGGACGGTGATGCGGCGGGTTTCCATGGCATTCTCCTGTTGCTCGATCTATCCCAGCATACATGCATATGCATCTAAATGGATGAACGGGGCGGTGAGGGAATGTATTCCCGGCGCCTAGCCTCCGGCGAGTTGACCCATGTAGGTGACGGTCGCCGTCTAAATCTGCTCCTGGGCTGCGGTGCGATCGATGGAAGCCCCCCCATCGCCTGGCTGGGCACCGTAGCTGCCGAAGTAGGCGTGATTGCCGCCCTGGACGGTGACGAAGGTGGTGTCCAGCGGAAGCAATTCACGGGATAGGTCAATCTTGGCCGGCGTGCTCAGGCCGTCCGCGGACCCGGAAACCGACAAGACCGACAAATCCGCCCGGTTTCGCAGCGAGTCCAGCGGATAGGACGCGAAAAGGACGAGTCCATTCACGTCGGAGTTGTCCGAAGCGAAGGAACTTGCGCTCACCCCGCCCAGGGAATGGCCACCCACAGCCCACGACTGGACTTCAGGGTGGGCGGCCATGGCTGCTCGCGCCTGGCTGCCGTCGAGGAGGCTGAGCCCAAGGGGTTCCTTGAGGATGACCACCAGATAAACTGCGTTGGCTACGGGGCCAAGGACATCTACATACGCCTTGGCCTCGACGCGGGCTCCCGGGTAGAAGACCAGGCCTTTGCTTGGGGTGGAGTTCGCTGGAGCCATGGCAATGTCCGTCGGAGACTCGATGGTCGTAAGGTTCCGCGCAGGCTGGGGACCAGCAGGCTGATACGCAAAGGGGTTCAGCCAGGCAAGTGCCGCCACGGCAGACAACGCAAGCAATCGGCCCGCCCACGCGCCAATGGACCGCAGCGTGGAGCGCTTGGGCCGCGACCCACGGCCCCGCCACAGCAGGAAACCCCACAGGAGGCCTCCAATAGCGGCGGCCAGTAACAGTGCCGTAAGCGCCGGGTGGCCGCGCAGGACGGCCGGGTTGCCGAGCAGCATGGCAGCCGGGACGACGATCAGCGCCGAGGCGCAAAGAATGGAGATCCATGCGAGCAGCGGGGCACGGCTGGTCGACGCTTTAGTGGCAGTCATGGTCCAATAATAGTTCCATGATGGAGATAAATTTTACTGGGAGCGGTCATTTCCGTGCGACGTGGGTCTCCAGGAAGTCGAGCGTGCGCTGCCTGGCTTCGCGTGCCTCGGCGAAATTCAAGTGGAACTGGTACTCGTGCGGCAACTCGGGTTGATGGTCAGCGGGCCAGAAGAGCTCAGTCACCGGAACGCCGGCGGCCTTCAGGCGGTTGCTGTAGGGAACGGACTGCAGCCACGTCAGGCCATCCCCGTTGCCTCCGCTGATGAATGTAGGAGGTAAGTCATTGGTGACGAACTCAAGGGTGGACATGGTTCCGCCGGCATAAGTGGAGGACCAGTCCTTGGTGCCCGTGTAGGCCCACAGGGAGGTCTTGAACCCCCAAGCGACCAGACCATTCAGATCAGCCATGGCGCGGAGGTCATAGACCCCGCAATGCAGGATGGTGGCGGCAAGATCTTCCTTGCGCAGCGCCGGCTCGATTCCCAGGAGGTTTGCATAGGCCGGATTTACCGTCAACGTGGCCATCTGGCTGGCGAGTTGCGCCCCCGCAGAGTCACCCGCGAGGACGATCCTGCCAGGATCCACCCTCAGCTCGGCGGCGTGGGCCTTGATATAGGCCAAGGCATCGTTGAGTTCCCGGACAGCCGTGGGGTACGTCGCCTCGGGCGCGATCGTGTAACCCACACCGATGGTTGTGTAGCCCTCAGCAGCAAGGATCCTGAGGTATGGCTCAACGTTGGACTGTGCACCTGAAATCCAGGCACCACCGTGGATCCACACGATGGCAGGGAGCGCTTCCGTGGTGCCTTGCGGACTGAAGGTGTCGAACGAGAGGCCGGGCTTGTACTCCACTCCCTGGTTTGTCTGCAGTGGCGTATCCGGAACGTAGGGAAGCATCTCATCAACAGTGTCCTTGGCGCCCCGTTCAAAAACACTGCGAATCACCATCGCCGACGGCCACGGAGTAGCTGAAAGGGCAAGCAGCACAATGAGCACCACAACGATGGCGAGATCCAGTTTCCTAAGCCGCCACTGATCCACTATGGAGCGGCAGGTTTGCTGGCTTTGCCGTCCAACCACAGCATCTCCGACTCGTCGCGGTGCACACCGTCGGTCCCCACGTGTTTGCTGTCGATCTGGGGGCCCTTCTTGATGACATGGACAAGAGCCATGCCATGGCCCCGCCCAAGGTCGTAGTCCGCCTTCAGCCACTCAAGAATGGTTCCGGCCTTGACCGCCGGATCGTTGAATCCTTTGCCCTCCGCAATCTCCACAAGTTGGCGCGGTGTGAGGCCGGTCTTGTCCTCGATCGCGTCGAGATAAGCCTGGAAGGACATGGGTTCGCCTTTCGTCCGTGATTCGTTGCGCGTAGGCGTGACTCTACGGGAAGGGTAGGACAACGGGGAATGTTCCAGGCGTTCGCGCGGTCCTAGACTTTTGGGATGGTGAGCCGATCGTGGCGGTTCGTGGTTGCCTTGGCGGCCGTTTGCTTCCTGCCGGCCTGTGAATCCGCCGGCCAGGAACCCACCCCTGGTCCCGCCAGCTCGCCCGTGGAACAGCCCATCTCCGTGGAGGTCAACCAGTCGCGGGACCAGTACGGCAAGCAAGCAATCCTCATCCAACTCACCAACAACACGGAGGCAAACCTCACTGTCAGTGATGCTGTGCTGCGTTCGAACTTGTTCCGAGGCGACATCACTTGGCGCCCGGAGGGCGGCACCTTGGAATTGCCACCGAAGCAACCCAAGAGCCTCCCCGCCACCCTTCCGGCAGCCGCCTGCTCAACTGCATCCAATGCACCCGTCACAGCCACCATTCACTACACGGACCCGGAGCGGGAACCAAAGACAACCAGCACGGACGCGAGCGACCCTTTCAACGTCCTCCCGCGGAATTCTGACGAGCTCTGCCTTTCAGCGGAGGCGGCCGCGATAGCGACCATCGTCTTGGGCCCCGGCCTGGAGGTGGCTCCGGACGGGGCTACCGCCGTCGTACGCCTTGTCATCACCCCGCTGGGCACGTCCAATGGCACCGCTCCAAGCCTCACCATCGAGTCGATCGACGGGACCACGCTGCTGGCCGAAGTGCCAACCGATCCCTGGCCCCGCAACGTCACAGTCGCCACCAACAGCGCACCACAACTGGTGCCGTTGCGGATCAGGCCTGCGCGCTGTGATCCGCACGCGGTCGCCGAGGATAAAGTAGGAACCCTGCTGCCCCTGAGGGTAGCCGTGGGGGACAGGAAGGGCCTGCTGAAGGTGCCGGCCTCAACGGAGCTTCGGGGACGGATCTACGACTTCGTCGGCGCGGCCTGCGGCACCGGCTGAACTCAAGCGATGGTGGGCAAGGCCTCGTGAGCGCTTTCCACCTTGATGGTGGCTCCTGCTTCGACGTGCTTGACCTCTCCATCCATCTGGAATGGCAGCGGCTTGAGGGTGGTGAATTCGTAGCTGCTGACGCTCGGCTGGTCGCCCAGGCCCTGCGTCGTGGCGCGCAAAGCATTCAGGACCACGCGCCACTTGGGCATGTGGGGGAAAAGAACCACCTCGAACTTGCCGTCGGCGGGAACGGCCTCTGCCTCGCTCAGAGTGGCGTACTTGGCCATTTCGGGAATGTTGGCGAAAACCAGGCTGTCTACTTTGTGCTGCTTTCCGTCGGGCAGCCGCATCTCGAAAGGCTCGAACTCAGAGAAGGTCTTGACCACGGACAGCATCTCGGTGAGAGCGCCCTTGCTGCCCTTTTCCAGCTCCGTGGCAACCACGGGTGTGAGGCCGAATCCAATATACGAGTGTGCGAATTCGGCCGGGCCGTCCTCTCCGGTATGAATCCGCAGCAGATCGATGTTCTTGACGTGGCCCTCGGCGATGGCCTCATCCAACGGCTTGGTTCCGACGGTGCGGCGGTGGTCGTTCGCGTTGCCCGCTGCCATGACGGCGCACACTGCCTTGGGATTCTCTGCCTGCATCACCCCGTTGACCACCTCGTTGTAGCCACCATCGCCGCTCACGGACACCACCAGGACGTCCCCTCCCCCGGCTGCCGCCTCACGGGCAAGTTCCACCGCGTGGCCGGCGTGCTCGGTAGGGCGAAGAACGATGTTCGCCTCATAACGGAGCCGTTCCTTGAGCTTTCCCTGCAGTTCCTCCGCCAGATCCGGCGCGTTTCCCGTGCTGTTCGGGTTGAAAATGATGACGATCGATTCAAAGGTCCGTGCGGAATCCATATTTCTCCTCTATATGCATCCAACGGGGATCAATCCGTCAGCGCTGCGCGTCAATCACATGGCGTGGAGTGAGCGATGAAAGGATTACCTGCCCTCATCATTTTGTCCAGTTCCATGAGTGTTTCACGGCAGCGGACCACGGTGAAGCCAGGGCACACGCCGAGATGCCCACGGCCCCCTGACGCGCCCTACAGCAGCACTGTTCCCTCGATGCACGTGACCGAAGCCCCGCCCACCCAGATCTCCCCGTCCTGGGCTGTCACATGGATGCGCCCTGCCCGGCCCAGGACCGTCCCCTGCGCGGCAACGTACTCCTGCGGCGCGCGGCCAGAACCAATAAGCCACTGTGCCGCACCGGCGTTGAAGCTGCCGGTCACGGGATCTTCCACCATGGCGTCACCCGGAATGAACGTGCGGACCTCAAAATCCGTTGCTGAACCTTCCGTGTGCGGACCGATCACGCCCACCTTCAGGTCACCCATGGCCGCCACATCCGGCTCGATGGCGAGCACCTGCTCCGCCGATTCGAGGAGCACGCCGATCCATTCCGGCCCGTTGACCAGCCACGAAGCATCGAGGATAACCTCGTCGGGCAACCGAAGCGCCGCCGCCAACTGCCCACGGATTTCCGGCTCGACGGGACCGAAGCGCGTCAGCGGCGGCGCCGCGAAAGCCAGCTGCCCGCCGTCGTGCTTCACCTGGACCAGGCCCGCCCCACATTCCTGAACCACTACGCCCTGGGACTTGGGCACTCCCCCGGCCTGCAGCCAGGCATGTGCCGAACCCAGCGTCGGATGCCCGGCAAACGGGAACTCCTCGCTGGCCGTAAAAATGCGGACACGGTAATCAGCGCGAGGGTCCGTCGGCGGCAACAGGAAGGTCGTCTCGGACAAATTGGTCCAGTTCGCGTAATGCTGCATGGTTTCAGTGCTGAGCCCTTCGGCGTCAACCACGACGGCGAGCGGGTTGCCGAAATAGGGCCGGTCGGAGAAGACGTCCACTTGGTTGAACGGGCGGACTCGCAAGGATTCATTGTTCACCGGTGCAGGCTATCACTGGGTTCTGGCATGACTTTCCGGCGTCTGGGAGACTACGCACATGGCAGAAAACAAGACCCAGCCGACGGACGTACCCGTGGAAGAATTCCTGGCAGCCGTGGAGCATCCCACCCGCCGCGCGGATGGGATGGAGCTGATGGAGATGATGGGCGCCATCACCGGCGAAGAGGCGTACATGTACGGGCCTACGATTGTTGGTTTCGGCAGCTACCACTACAAATACGCCACCGGCCGCGAAGGGGATTCGCCGGCCGTCGGCTTCTCGCCCAGAAAGGCCAACTTGGTCCTGTACGGGCTGACTGAAGGACCCGACGCCGATCGGCTGCTTCCCGAACTGGGCAAGCACAAGACCAGCACGGCCTGCCTGTACATCAACAAATTGGACGATGTGGACCGGGGAGTGCTGTCCGAGTTGATCCGCAGCGGGTACCACCACACCATGACGGAGATCCACAGCCCTGCGTAAAGCAACGCAGTCACTTACAGCCCATTAGTCGCCGAACACGGGCCCCAAGTGACTCCGCGTGGCTCCCAGGGAAATGAAAAACCCCCGCCACCGGAAAACCGGTAACGGGGGTCCTTCAGATGCAGTCAGAGACTACTTGCTTGCAACGACCTCGAGGTCGATGACAGCAGAAACATCCTCGTGCAGGCGAACGTTTGCCTGGTACGAACCCACGGACTTGATGTGGTTCGGCAGTTCAACGTTGCGCTTGTCGATGGCGCCGAGGCCAGCGGCCTCAACAGCAGCAGCGACATCAGCCGGCTTGACCGTGCCGAAGAGACGACCGGACTCGCCGGCCTTCACCTCGAGCTTGACCTTCTTGGAGGACAGAGCCTGGGCCTGTGCCTGTGCAGCTTCAACCGAAGCGTGGGCGCGGGCAGCACGTGCAGCCTTGATGGACTCAACCTGCTTCTCGCCACCGCGGGTCCAGGTCAGAGCGAAGCCGCGGGGCAGGAGGTAGTTACGTGCGTAACCGTTCTTGACCTCGACAACGTCGCCAGCAGCACCGAGACCGGTTACTTCGTGGGTCAGAATGAGCTTTGCCATGTTAGTTAATCCCTTCCCTTAGCCGCGGCCAGCGCCGGAGTAAGGCAGCAGAGCAACTTCGCGGGCGTTCTTGATTGCCTGGGCGATCTTGCGCTGTTCCTGAACGGTAACGCCAGTGACGCGACGAGCGCGGATCTTGCCGCGGTCGGAGATGAACTTGCGCAGCAATGCTACGTCCTTGTAGTCGATGACAGTGATGTCAGCGGCCTTCAAGGGGTTGGACTTTGGTTTGGGCTTACGGAGTTCAGCCTTAGCCATCGTGGAGCTCCTTTTCTATGGAGCCCGTGGATGTTGATCCACGGGATGGTGGTGTTTTTGTGTTTAGAAGGGAGGTTCGGAATCCGGGCCGTTGCCCCACCCGCCAGCGTTGCTGACACCGGGCGTGGCCCAAGGGTCATCCTGCTGTGCGGGCTGGTTGTTGCCCCAGTTTCCACCGGAGTTGCCGCCCTGGTTTCCACCAGGTGCGCCGCCTCCAAAGCCACCGGCGTTGCCGCCGCCGAAGCCACCCTGCTGGTTACCGTTACCGGCACCAAACCCGCCGCCGGAGCGCTGGGTACGGTTGACTTTGGCATTCGCGTAACGCAGGCTCGGGCCGATTTCATCGACCTCGAGCTCAATAACGGTGCGCTTCTCGCCTTCCTTGGTTTCGTAGGAACGGCTCTTCAAACGGCCGGAAACGATGACCCGCGTACCCTTTGTGAGGGATTCGGCCACGTTCTCGGCAGCTTCGCGCCATACCGATGCGCGGAGGAACAGGGTTTCCCCGTCCTTCCACTCATTGGACTGGCGGTCGAAGGTCCGGGGAGTAGAAGCGATGGTGAAGTTCGCTACTGCTGAGCCAGACGGGGTGAACCGCAGCTCGGGGTCATTGGTGAGATTACCGATGACCGTAATAGTGGTTTCGCCTGCCATCTACTGCCTCCTTGTTCGTTCCTGCGGGGTAAAGATTTGAAGGGGCTGATTACTCAGCAGCAACCTTCTGGTCTTCGGGGCGGATGATCTTGGTACGCATGATCGTCTCGTTGAGAGACAGCTGGCGGTCAAGTTCCTTGGCGGTAGCCGGCTCAGCGGTGAAGTTCACCACGGCGTAGATACCTTCGGACTTCTTCTTGATGTCGTATGCCAGACGGCGACGGCCCCAGATGTCAACCTTTTCGATGGTTCCACCATCGGTAGTGATGACGTTCAGGAACTTCTGAAGCGACGGCTCTACGGTACGCTCTTCGACCTCGGGGTCGATGATTACCATCAATTCGTAAGGACGCATATGTGAACCCACCTCCTTTGGGCTAAGCGGTTACGGTATTTCCGTAACAGGAGGTTCATTTGCGATGCTGTGCATCGCTCCCCCGCCGAAGTTTCGGAAGGAGGGCGCAGCACAGACTTCAATATCTTAGTGCATCTCCTGCACTCAAAGCTATTCGGCGGAGTACGTCACCGAAACCAGCCATCGCTCGTATGTGGATAACGCCCGGCCGCAGCGAATACTTGGACCATGACCATCCTCAAGTCGACGATTCTCTTCATCCTCGCGGCAGTCGCCGAGATTGGCGGCGCCTGGCTGATCTGGCAGGCCGTCCGGGAGGGCAAGGCGTGGTGGTGGGCA
Source organism: Paenarthrobacter sp. NPDC018779 (assembly GCF_044391085.1). NCBI lineage: Bacteria > Bacillati > Actinomycetota > Actinomycetes > Micrococcales > Micrococcaceae > Paenarthrobacter > Paenarthrobacter sp. NPDC018779. Next base: position 46,903 of record NZ_JBIRZS010000008.1, read on the forward strand.
GGACTCGGCGTCGTGGCGCTGGGCATCTACGGATTCTTCGCAGCGTTCCAACCCGATGCGCACTTCGGGCGGGTGCTCGCCGCCTACGGGGGAGTGTTCATCGCCGGCTCGCTCGCGTGGGGGATGCTCATGGACGGCTTCAGGCCGGATCGCTGGGACATCATTGGCGCCACTATCTGCATTGTCGGCGTTGGAGTCATCATGTTCGCTCCGCGCCCCGGCGGGTGAACCCGCGCAGTCAGACGAAAAAACCCCTGGAAGATCATGGACCTTCCAGGGGTTTCCTGTGTGCGCGGAGGGGGACTTGAACCCCCACCCCCTTTCGAGGACTAGCACCTCAAGCTAGCGCGTCTGCCATTCCGCCACCCGCGCAGGGTGATTCGGAGAGCCGGTTTCCTTTTTCTCCGTAACAGCGTCAAAGACACTAGCACGAAGTTGGCCATTCTGTGGATTCCGACACCTGCATGTCAAGGTGAGGAAACTACTTGCCAAATTGGAAAGTAGTTTCTAGGCTGTAGTCATCAACACCAAACATTGGGGAAACATCATGACCAGCACACCGACTTCCAATCCGACGCCCGAAGAAGCCAGCGATCTCCTCGCCCGGGCACAGGCCGTAGGCTCCGCCGCCACGGCATCCGTGAGCTGGCCGCACACGGCCTTTCTGGTTGCCTTCGGCGCATCGACATCCCTGGGCACGCTTGCCATGGGCCTGACCACCGGGCTGCCCTACTTCGTGGCCATGATGGGGATGATGGTGTGGATCATCACCCTGATGGTCTTCCTCACTACGTTCGCCCGGTCCACGAAGGCCGGATTCAAACGGCGTTGGGGGCTCTACATCGGATTGTGGACTGCCAGCTACGCTGTGGCGATTGTCATCGCGTCAACGTCCAAAGGGGAGAACATCATGGGAACATGCATCGGCTCCGCCCTCATCCTCCTGACCACCATCGCCTGCGCCTGGCGGGAGGCCAGGTCGTGACGGCCGAACACCCAAGGCACCGGCTGGCGGACACGCTCAACCATCCGGTCCGCTTCTCCATCGTGGCAGGTTTGGCTGCGGCCGATTCACTCGATTTCAAGGACCTCAAGGAAGCCGTCCAGGTCAACGACTCCACCCTCAGCAAGCAGATCTCCATCCTCGAGGCGGCAGGCTTCGTTGAAGTCAAGAAGAGCTTCGTGGGAAAAATGCCGCGGACCTCCCTCAAACTCAGCACGAACGGCCGCAAGGACTGGGGCATCCACCTCCAGGCCTTACGGGAAATCGCCGGACAGTAGGCCGCTAGGGTGGGTCCATGGATGCACTGACCTCGCTTGTCCTCACTGCCGTGTTCGGCGCGATCTTCCTCTACCTCCTTTATTTCGTGGTCCGCTCCGGCGTCAGGGATGGCATTCTCCAAGCCGACCAGCGGCGGGCCGCCAGGGATCACCAGGAACACCAGGGCAGCCAGCGCTAGGGTGGACCGCATGAACGCCCCGCGGGTCAGGCGCAGCCGGCTGCGCTTTGTGGTGATGGTGATCGCCGGAGGAATCGCCACTGCTGTCACGGGTTCCACCGGCAACTGGGTGGATGCACCTGCCGTAGCTTGGGCTGTGGCGGCGTTCATCTACGTGGCCTGGGTGTGGCTGGTGATTGCACGCTTGGACCCGGAGGGAACCCAGCGACACGCGACGTCCGAAGACCCCTCCCGCGGCGTCACGGACCTGCTGATTCTCATCGCCAACCTGGGGAGCCTCGCCGCCGTTGCGGCTGTCATCGTCAATTCACACGCGGACGATACCTCTGCCAGGCTGAATTCCGCCGCGCTGGCGATGGTCTGCGTGGCACTTTCGTGGATGCTGGTTCAGACGCTGTTCACGCTTCGCTACGCCGAGTTGTACTACAGCCCCGGGCCAGAGGCCGGTGGTGCCGTTGGGGGCATCAGTTTCAATCAGGACCGGCCGCCCCAGTACACCGATTTCGCCTACCTTGCCACCAGCCTGGGCATGACCTACCAGGTTTCGGACACCAATCTTCAAAACCACCGGATCCGGGCCGAGGCGTTGAAGCACAGCCTGCTTTCGTACCTGTTCGGAACCGTCGTCCTGGCCGTGACCATCAATCTGGTGATCGGCCTGGCTCAGTAGCCGTGACAGCGGCGTAGGCCTCCGCGGCATCCGACGGCTCCAGACCGGTCGCGTACCTTTGGTAGCCCCTCCGAAGGCGGCTTAAACGCGAACAGGGCAGCCGCCGTCGTACGTTGACGGCAGCTGCCCCGCAGCGAACAGACGCTTACGACGCCGGTCCGGAACCTACTTCTGCAGGCTTGGCTTCCGCGGGGGTCGCCTGATTCGGCTGACCGCCCTTGCGGTAACGCCACACGCCGATGCCGACCACGACGGCAGCCAGGGCCAGCGACAAGAACAGCGATTCGCGAGTGGATTCGAGGATCACCATGCCCACAATGAGTGCCACGATGCTGGCGATCGCGATCCACGTGAGGTACGGGAAGAACCACATCTTGAGTTCGAGGCTCTTTGCGGCGTCGCCCATGCGCCTGCGGAGGATCAGCTGGGATGTGGCGATGACCAGCCAGACGAACAGGGCGATTGCGCCGGAGGTGTTCACCAGGAAGAGGAACACCGTGTCAGGCGCAATGTAGTTCAGGCCCACGGTGATGAAGCCGACCACCGTTGATGCGAGGACAGCTGCTGCCGGGACGCCGCGCTTGGAGATCTTCGTCCAGGACTTGGGTGCATCTCCGCGCTGCGAAAGGGAGAACAGCATGCGGCTCGCCGTGTAGAGGCCCGAGTTCAGGCAGGAGAGCACCGAGGTCAGGACCACGATGTCCATGATGGTGCCCGCGCCGGGGATGCCGTACAGCTCAATGACGGCGACGTACGGGCTCTTGGCCACGGAAGCGCTGTTCCAGGGCAGGAGGGTAACCACGATCGCGATGGACCCGATGTAGAAGATGAGGATCCGCCATACCGTGGACTTCACGGCTTTCTTCACCGCGTCTACGGGGTTCGCTGATTCGCCGGCAGCAATGGTCGCGATTTCGGCGCCGAAGAAGGAGAACACCACCACGAGGATTCCCGCCAGGACCGCACCCGGACCGTTCGGCATGAAGCCGCCCTGGTCCAGCAGGTTCGTTACTCCCGGGGCGGAAACACCCGGGAACAGGCCGAGAATCGCGGCGATGCCGGCGAGGAGGAAGATCACGATTGCTGCCACCTTGATGGACGCGAACCAGAACTCGAACTCACCATACGACTTCACCGAGCCAAGGTTGGTCAATGTCAGCAGGACCATCAGGACGAGGGCCCACACCCACTGGTCGACGCCTGGAACCCAGCGATGCATGATGGCCGCACCGGCGGTCGCCTCGATGCCGAGGACGATGATCCAGAACCAGGCATAGAGCCAACCGATGCTGAAGCCGGCCCAGCGGCCCAGGGCCTTGTCCGCATAGGTGGAGAAGGAGCCGGTCTCGGGGTTGGCGGCAGCCATTTCGCCGAGCATGCGCATCACAAGGATCACCACCAGGCCCGCGGCAAGGTACGCCACCAGAATGCCCGGACCTGCCTGCTGGATCGCGGCGCCGGAGCCCACAAAGAGGCCTGCACCGATGACGCCGGCGATGGCGATCATGGACAGGTGACGGGGTTTCAGCGACTTGGAAAGTTGTTGGTCAGCGTGCATGGATGGGCGCCGTCCTTAGTGTTCTTGGAAAGGCCCCCGGCAGATGTGCACTGGGCCACTTGGCTTTTCCACACTAGCCAGCGAGGTTCCGGCCCTTGCTGTGCGAACGTACATTTTGGAGCCACACGAAACATGAGGATGCACAAAATGTATAGCTTCAGGCAGCAAATGTTTCGCAGCAAGCACTATTGAAACGACCCTGAAACGACTCCTTGATGCTTTACCCAGTGGGTCGGGTCACACCGCGGTTGCGAAGAACCTTTCAACTACAGTCGCCAGCAAGTGCGGGTCCTCCACGCCACACAACTCCCTCGCGGAGTGCATGGACAGCAGCGGAACGCCCACATCAACGGTCCGGATGCCCAGCCGCGTCGCAGTGAGCGGACCGATGGTCGAGCCGCACGGAATGTCGTTGTTGGAAACGAATTCCTGGTAGCGCACGCCCGACTCCTCGCAGAGGCGTGCCCAGAAGGCGGCGCCCGTGGCATCCGTGGCATAGCGCTGGTTGGCGTTGATCTTCAGCAGCGGGCCACCGTTCAGCAGTGGCCGGTTGGTGGGATCATGGCGCTCCGCGTAGTTCGGGTGGACGGCGTGGCCCGCATCCGCAGAAACACAGAACGACGCCGAGAGGGCCTGCCGCCGCTGGCTCACCGAAGCGCCGAAACCATCGGAAATCCGGGTCAGGATGTCCTCCAGGAACGGGCCACAGGCGCCGGAGCGGGAATTGGATCCGATCTCCTCATGGTCGAAGGCAGCCAGGACGGCGATCGGCCCCTCGGCCGGGACGGTTGCGGCATGGGCTATCAGCGCCACCAACCCTGCGTGGGTTGAGGAAAGGTTGTCCAAACGGCCAGACGCGAAGAACTCACCCTTGGCCCCGAAAACTGCCGGCGCCTGCGTGTCTGCCACCACGACGTCGTACCCGCCGATGTCAGCTGCGTCCACCCCGGCGCCGTCCACGCGCGAGGCCAGCAAACCCAGCAGGTCCTCACCCGCAGGGTCTCCCAGGCCAAAGATCGGGTTCATGTGTTGCTGCTTCGAAAGGGTGAGGCCCTCGTTGACGGCGCGGTCCAAGTGGATGGCCAACTGCGGGAAGCGCAGCAGGGGCCCGGTGTTGGTCAGGTGCTGGGTACCGTCACGCATCACCAAACGGCCCGCAAGCTGCAGTTCCCGGTCCAGCCACGAGTTGAGCAGCGGGCCACCATAGACCTCAACACCCGCCTGCAGCCAACCGAACTTCCCGGTGGTGGGCTTGGGCTTGAGCTTGAACGACGGCGAATCCGTGTGCGCCCCGAGGATATTGAAGCCGGTGGTCGCACCCGCGTTGGCTGGCGTAACCCAGGCAATCAGGGCACCATCACGGATCACGTAGTAGTTGCCCGGGCCACCCTCCCACGGTTGAAGCTCATCAAGCCCGGTGAAACCCGCAGCATCCAAGCGTCGGGCCGCCTCGTGCACTGCGTGGAAACTCGACGGAGACGCCGAAACGAAAGAGCCGAGGTCCTGGATGTGGTCTACTGCGGAGGCGTTCGAAGGCATGACCCCGAGTCTAGTCCCGGGCTCGGGGGCATCCTGACAGGAGCTCAGAACTCCATGCAAGCGTGCATTATTGACAAATAATTATGCTTGTAATGCTCATCACATTATGTCACGATGATGTTCGGCATTCCCCAACGAGCAAGGAACCCAACAATGCACATCGAACTCAAATCCGTCCGGAAGCTCCGCATCCATTGGCCGATCCCCATGGAGACGATGACCCGTCTTAGCCGCGGCGAGCTCAGTGCCTTGGAAGCGGATGCCGGAATTGCACGTCTCCTTGAGACCCTCCAGGCCTCCCCCGAACTCGGCGGCTTCGGCAACTACCACCACGTCTTCGAATCCTCGGCCGGTTTTGAAGGATTCACCGTAGCCGAGGGAGCAAATCCAACGCTGGGCAGCGTCGGCCAGCGAACCATCTCTCCCACGTTCGTCTTCACGTCCTACTTCGACGCCGCCCTGGAAGAACCAGCCGTCCATCAGCTGGTCCAACGGATCGTGGAGATCCACCCCTGGGAGGTTCCCGTCATTGAAGTGTCTGGGCCGCTCAATGTCTCCAGCAGTGCTGCCCAGGCCATCTCAGCCCCGGAGCCCACGCAGGAAAGGATTGCTTCGTGAACGCACCACTCTGGCAGGAACTGGCTCCCCTTCTCGCCAACAGGACCTTCACCGATCTGACCCACGCGTTTCACCCGGGCCAACCGCACTTCGCGGCATTTCCCGATGAGGAGCGCGAGGCCCTCTTCGATATGGACAAGGGTGACGGTTTCACCGCCCACAGGTACACAATCGTCGGCCAGTGGGGGACCCACGTCGACCCGCCGTCGCACTTCATCAACGGCGGCCGGACCTTGGATCTGTTGCCTGTGCAGGAGATGGTGCTACCGCTGGTTGTCCTGGACATCAGCAGACGCGCCGCGGTCGACGACGATGCCACTCCGACCTTGGCCGACGTCAGCGCCTGGGAAGACCGAAACGGCAGGATCCCCCCGGGGTCCTTCGTAGCGCTGCGCACAGGATGGAGCCATCGGTGGCCCGACGCCCGGGCAATGGCCAACCGGGATTCTGAGGGCACCAGCCATACGCCTGGTTGGTCCCGGGAGGTGCTCGAGTTCCTGGTTGAAGAACGGGACGTGGCCGCGGTGGGGCATGAACAGACCGATACCGACCCCGGTCTGGCAACATCCCGCCAGGATTTCAGCCTCGAGACGTACATCCTGGCCAGCGACAAATGGCAGATCGAACTGCTGGCAAACCTGGACGGACTGCCGGAGGCGGGAGCTGCGCTGATAGCTACCTGGGCCAAGCCACTGGGCGGCAGCGGATTCCCAGCCCGCGTCTTCGCAATCCACTAAGGCGGCAGGTCGCCGTCGGGCATTCCACGGCGATCTGCCCTGACGGCTGGCTAGAATCGAGAAATGTCAAAGACCTCCAGCATGGGACGCGGGATGATGGCCATCCTCGCCGTCGGCGAGCGCCACGCCGAAGGATACGACGGCGGAACAGTGGCCGAAGTCGCGACGCGGCTGGACAAGGATCGCAGCCAGGTCTCCCGCAGCCTCAAGGGGGCACTGCAGGAAGGTTTCCTGGCCCGCACAACTGACCGGGCCTACTGCCTGGACTGGTCGATCCTTACCGACGCCCAACTTGTGACGGAACAGCGGCTCAGGACTGACGGGCTGGCCGCCCTGGAGGGATTGGCGGCCGAAACCACCGAAGCCTGCTTCCTGGGTGTCCTCAGTGGAAACAGCACGGTCACCATTGCCGAGCACGTGCCTGCCAGCGCCAACCTGGTGGGTTCCTGGTTGGGTCGCCCGTACCCGGCCTACTGCAGCGACGCGGGCCAGGCCCTCCTCTGGGATGCACCCGAAGAAGAGGTACGGAGGATCTTCCAGAACGTGGAGTTCATCCGGCACGGGCCCAACACGCCGCGATCCGTGGACGACTTTCTTCGCCGGCTTGACGGCGCCAGGAGCAGGAGTTACTCAATCATCGATGAGGAAGCCGAACCGGGCCTTTACTCGCTCTCTGCGCCGATCCGGGACTTCAAGGGAGACGTCGCCGCAGCACTGCAGATCGTTGGCCCGAAGGCCCGGCTTGAACCTCAGCGCGAACACCACGCTTTGGCACTTGCCTCGTGGCGCGACTGGCTCGAAACCCGGGTGGGCGGAATTCAGTGAATCCACGCGCGTCGATGCCTAAGCGGGCTCACGGAACGCTGAACCCAAACGCCGGGACGCCGACTCCAGGGCATCAGCCATGACGGCGACGTCCACTTCAGTCCCGGACCGGCTGCCCAGGACGCTGAGGGCAGCAAGGATTTCACCCTTGGGCGAGCGTACGGGGACAGCGAGCTCCCAGACATCGTGTTCGTATTCCTCATTGGCAAAGACATAACCGGCCGGCCTGTCCCTTTCCATCAGCTCCTGGACCTCGGCTGTGGAGTGCGCGGCAGCCGGGCCGCCCACTCCGATGAAATTGACGTCCTTGAGCAGCCACTCCAGGGCACCGGCGTCGTGGTCCCACAGCAGCGCCCGGCCGGCTCCTGTGCACCAAACCGGCGTCACCATTCCAGGCTTGGCGAAACCACCCAAGGCGGCGTTATTGCTTGAGGAGCGCAGGAGCTGCACCCGAGCCCCGTCCCGCACGGAAAGGCGGGAACGAAGGCCAAAACCAGCGACGAGCTCTTCCAGCTCAGCCCTGGATCTCTGCACCCAGTCCCGATTGAGTGAGCTGGCCAGCGTGAAGAAGCGCCGGCCCACCCTGAAGGGTCCGCGGTCTTCCCGCTCCAGCAACCCAAGGTCGCAAAGCTCCTGGGCGAGCCGCGACACCCGGCTCTGTTCCATATCCAACTCCGCGGCGAGTTGCGAGACGCCCAGCAGTTGCCTGCCTTGCTTTTCCCGGTCCGCCACCAACCGCACCAAGCGAAGGCCCTGGGCCAAAGACGAGGCTTCCGATGGCACATCCACGGATCGGGCTCCTTTCAGCAAGCTCAAGCCATTCTCACACGGCACCCTCCGCGGCGAGGACGCGCGAACCGGCCGCCCACACTGTATAAAGGTCGGCCAGGATGCTGCCAGTGGCGGACTCCAGCTGATCCACGGTGATCTCCTCGCTGCCCTGGCGGCCGAAGAGGACCACCTCGTCACCCGGGCAGACGTCCGCTACATTGGAAACGTCCACCACCATGGAGTTCATGGATACCGCATCCACCACAGGAACCCGTTGTCCCCGGACCAGCACACTGCCACCCTTGGCCAATGCGCGCCTGTAACCGTCGCCGTAGCCCGCCGTGACAGTGGCAAGGCGTGACTCGGACTGCAACGTATGCAGGTGCCCGTAGCCCACCTTGCTTCCTGCGGGATAACTGTTCACCGAGCCGATCCTTGCTTTGAAGGCGAGGCAACGCAGGTAGTTGGAGTGACGTGGATCGGAATCGCCGTAGAGCAGCGCACCGGTGCGCACCATGTCCAGCCACGTGGCCGGGACATTGAGCGTTGCGAACGAGTTGGCTGCGTGCAGCAACACAAGCTCACGCGGCACATTAGCCGCGAGGAGGATGGACAGTGCCTGTTCCAGGAAACGGGCCAGGCCTGCCTCGATGTCTTCCACGTCATCCAGCGGGAAATGCGTCATGATCCCGGCAAGTTCCAGATGCCGATGGCTCAGCATTCCAACCGCGCTGGCACGTCCCAGTGCGGTGGATACGTCCAGGCTGTGGCGGCTTATGCCCGAAGAGTTGATGTCTAGGTGGATGCGGATCGTCTGTCCGGCGGCGGCTGCGATCCGGCTGATTTCCCAGGCGCTTTGCGGATCGGCGACGAGTTCCTCGACACCATATACGACGGCGGCCGCGATCTCCTGCGGTGCGGCAGCGCGGACCCGCATCAGTTTGCCGGTGTATCCATGGCGCCGCGCAATATGGGCCTCCAGGTTGGATCCGACGCCTATATATGGAACTCCGGAACGCGCGAGGAAGGGCATGAGCAGGCCGGCCCCATGCCCATACGCGTCGGATTTGATGACGGCGCAGAGCTTGGCACGGTTCCGCACCAGCTCCTGGATTTCCCGGACGTTGGATTCGAAAGCCGCACCGTCTACCTCCACCCAGCTGGAGAGCTGGTGGGTACCTGGCGCAAGCGGAAGCGGATGCACTGTGATGGCCTCCTTGGCAAACAACTCCACGGCCGCGCAAGCGCTGCACGGCCGTGGAGGATTGTGTGGAAAAGTCAGGCGGACTGGCCTTTACGGGACCGGTTGCCGTACCTGAACCGGAAGAACAGGTAGCAAGCGGCCACAAACGGAACTCCGAAGTACAGGGCTGCTATCTGGGACGGGTCCATTGCGATGCCCACCAGGGAAACAAGGCAGAGAACGAAGGCGAGGATCGGGACCAGCGGGTAGAGCGGGGCCTTGTAGGCGAGGTCGGCTACCTTTCCACCGTTGCGGACGAATGCGCGGCGATGGAAGAAGTGGGAGGCCACAATGGACATCCACACGCCAACTACGGCAAAGCCTGCCACGGACACCAACGCCAGGTACACGGTCTCGGGTGCCGCGACGCTGCTGATGAGCGATGCCAGCCCACCCAGCATGCTCACGGACAGAGCTACCAATGGAATGCCGCGCCGGGTCAGCTTTTTGAAGGCCTGGGGAGCGTGGCCCTCGTCGGCCAGCGAATAGAGCATCCGGGCGCAGGAGAACAAGCCGCTGTTGCCGGCGGACAGCAGTGCGGTGATGATGACGAAGTTCATGATGTCGGCCGCGAACGGAATGCCCACGGAGGAGAACACCGTGACGAAAGGGCTCTCGTCCAGGCCCACCTGGTCATAGGGGACTGTTGCTGCGATGACCGCGATTGCTCCGACGAAGAAGATCAGCAGTCGAATGACCGTACTCCGCATGCCCTTGGGAATGTTGCGCGCAGGATCAGCAGTTTCGCCGGCCGCGACGCCGATGAGTTCCGATCCCGAGAACGCATAGAAGACAGCGAGGGCAGTTACCAGGACTCCAGCGAATCCGTTGGGGAACAGCCCAGCCGAGGTATTGAAGTTCTCAAACAGGAAGGGGTGGCTGCCTGACGCCGACAACGGGTGGAAACCGAAAAGGGCGGCACCGCCGAGGATGATGAGGCCAATGATCGCGCCCACTTTGATGATGGCAAACCAGAATTCGGATTCACCGAAGAACCGCGATGAGATTGCGTTGAAACCGAACAGGATTGCTGCGAAGACAAGGCACCAAGCCCAAACCTCGACGTCCGGGAACCAGCGCTGCATCAACAGTCCTGAGGCCGTGAATTCAGAACCAATGGCAACGGCCCAGCAGAGCCAGTACAACCAGGCGGTGGTAAATCCTGTTGCAGGTCCGATCGATCGGGCGGCGTAGATGTGGAAGGCCCCGGAAACCGGATAAGCGATGGCCAGTTCACCAAGGCAGGCCATCACCAGATACACGACGAATGCGCCAACCAAATAGGCGATCACGGCGCCCAGCGGGCCTGCCTGGGAGATCGTGTAGCCGGAGCTCAGGAACAGTCCGGATCCGATGACGCCTCCCATGGCGATCATGATCAGGTGCCTGGTGCCCATGGATCGGCGAAGTCCGCTCTGGGCAGTTTCGGTGCCGGGCGCCTCAGACCGAGGGTCCAACTGCAGGGGTGTTGAAGATTCCATGTGATTCTCCGGTGTGTGACGGATGCGAAGGGGAAGAGTCGGCCGGGCTGATTACGACCAGCAGGAGTCCGTAGTGATGAAGGTAACACAGATTGCCGTCACATAATCATTAAAAACAATTATGAATGTCTATAACGCACATAATCTGGCTGGGTCCAAGTGCCAAGGTGGCTCCCGAATGGTCAGAATGACCATGTAATCCACCCAATCGACATGGCCTCACTGACACTGGGCGACAGCAGGATGGAGTCATCAAGCCGCCCCATCCCAAAGGAGCATCATGACCACCTACGATCTCGCCCTCATTGGCTTCGGCGGAGTCAACCGCACACTCGCCGAAATCGTTCACGAACGCGGAGAAGAGCTTCGCGCAGAACTGGGTTTCAGACTGAGGATCGTTGCCATCACGGACCTTCGACTCGGCTCGCTGGTGGCCCCCGACGGAATCGACCTGGGGATGGCACTCCACCTGCCCCAGGATGAAACGTTCGCCGACCAAGGCGGCTCCCGGGACACCAACAACGAAGCCGTTATCCGCAACTGCACGGCGGACATCATCTGCGAAGCGACCTTCACCAATCCGGAGGACGGGGAACCGGCCGTGTCCCACGTCCGCTGGGCACTGGAATCCGGCAAGAGCGTCTGCACCACCAACAAAGGTCCCGTAGCACTCCAGGGTCCGGAACTGACCCGCCTGGCCGAAGCAAACGGAGCCAGGTTCGAATTCGAAGGCGCCGTCATGAGCGGCACCCCGGTCATCCGGCTCGCCAAGCAGATGTTCACGGGGCTCGCCATAGACGGGTTCGAAGGCATCCTGAACGGCACCAGCAACTACGTGCTGGGCCGCATGGAAGCAGGCCTTGACCTGCCGTCAGCTGTTCGTGAGGCTCAGGAGCTGGGCTACGCGGAAGCCAACCCCACCGCAGACATCGAAGGGTACGACGTCCAACTCAAAGTACTGATCCTCGCCAACGAATTGCTGGGCGCAGGAATCACGCTCCAGGATGTCAGCCGTGAAGGCATCTCCTCCGTAACGCCCGCAGACATCGCCAAAGCAGCCTCCGAGGGGCGGCGCTGGAAACTGATCGGAGCTGCGCGAAGGAACTCCGACGGCACCGTGTCCGCCTCGGTCAAACCGATGGCACTGCCCCTGGACCACGGACTGGCTGGCATCTCTGGGGCCACCAACGCCGTTTCGTTCAGCACAGACCTGTTGGGGCCGGTGACAATTTCAGGACCGGGCGCCGGGCGCGTAGAGACCGCCTACGCCCTGCTCTCGGACATCATCGCCATGCACGCAGCCAAGAAGGTCGTCTCCCATGTCTGAGACTCTGATTGCAGACCTGTCCACGGTGGATTCCTTCCAGGACGTCACCAGCCCCTACGACAACCGGACAGTGGGCACCATCCAACTCTCCGATCCGAACGACGTGGAGAATGTACTTGCCGCGGCCCGCGCCGGTACCCGGGCATCCTCTGCGCTTTCCCGGGATGCCCGCGGCAGGATCCTAGAACGTGCGGCGAAGTCCATCGAGGAACGCAGCGAAGTCTTCGCCCGGACAATCGTCGACGAAGCAGGCAAGACCATTCGCCAGGCACGCAAGGAGGTCTTGAGGGCCGTCAACACCCTACGGCTGTCCGCAGCGGAGGCCCGGCGCAACGCCGGCGAAGTCATCCCCTTCGACGCATACGAAGGATCCGAGGACCGTCACGGGTGGTTCTCCCGCGAACCGCTGGGCATCATTTTCGCCATCACGCCCTTCAACGATCCCCTCAACCTGGTGGCCCACAAAGTGGGGCCCGCAATCGCAGGAGGCAACGCCGTCGTACTTAAACCGTCGGCATTGACGCCGCTCTCGGCTCAAATGCTGGCCACCACCCTGCAGGAAGCGGGGCTTCCGGACACCGTCCTGACCCTTGTCCACGGAGGGCGCGAGGTTGCCCGGAAAATCCTGTCTGCGCCGGACGTACGCATGGTGTCCTTTACCGGCGGTTTTTCCACGGGAGAGGACATCGCAAGGACCGCAGGACTTAAGAAGCTGGCCATGGACCTCGGCGGTAATGCGCCCGTCATTGTCATGGACGATGCCGAGCTGCAGAAAGCCGTGGAGTCCTGCGTCTCCGGTGCGTTCTGGGCTGCGGGGCAGAACTGCGTCGGCGTTCAGCGCATTCTGGTGCACAGCCGCGTCTACCAGGAGTTCAAGGAGCGGTTCCTGGCCGAAACGGCCCGTCTGGTGGTGGGTGACCCAGGTGACGAGAAGACCGACGTCGGTCCCATGATTACCAGCGGAGCCGCCGCGGAGCTCCTCGGCAAAATCAAGCAGGCCGCAGAGCAAGGGGCGGTGGTGCTGGCCGGCAACAGGAACAGCGGCAATCTGGTCCACCCAACCGTCATGGAAAACGTCCCCGACGACAGCCGCCTATGGCAGGAGGAGGCTTTCGGGCCGGTGGTTATGCTGCGGCCGATCGATTCCTTGGCCGAAGCCCTTGAGGTAGCGAACTCCATCAGCTTCAGCCTTCACGCCGGTATCTTCACGTCTTCTCTTGGCAGTGCCATGGATGCCGCCAAACAGATCCAGGCCGGCGGCGTGATGATCAACGACTCCTCCGACTACCGCTTCGACGGCATGCCTTTCGGCGGCTTCAAGTACGGAAGCCTCGGCAGGGAAGGAGTCCGCTTCGCCTACGAGGACATGACCCAGCCCAAGGTCATTTGCATCAAGAACTGAACTGCCTGCGCGTGAGGGTGCGCCTTACTGTTGCGCACCCTCACGGCCCGGGCAGGCGCGCCCACACATCAATTTGAAAGGAACCCTGCCAATGGACTACCGCGTGGAAGAAGACTCCCTGGGACGTATCAACGTTCCAGCCAAGGCGTATTGGGGAGCACACACCGCCAGGGCCCTGGACAACTTTCCCATCAGCGGGATCACCTTGGCACAACACCCCCGGCTCATCGCGGCTTTGGCAACGGTGAAGCGGGCCGCAGCCGTTACTAACGGGCACCTGGGCGTCATTGACGCAGACGCAGTCCGTGCCATCACCTGGGCATGCGAGGCAGTGGAAGCTGGCGGTTTCCGGGAGCAGTTTTGCGTTGACGTCATCCAGGGAGGCGCCGGGACCAGCACCAACATGAACGCCAACGAGGTGATCGCCAACATTGGGTTGGAGTTCCTGGGACATCCACTGGGCAGCTACGAATACCTTCATCCCATCGACCACGTCAATCGATGCCAGTCCACCAACGATGTCTACCCCACCGCCCTCAAGCTGGCTTTGGTGGGAGCTGTCGAGGAACTCTGCCATGAACTCGACCGTCTGGCAGCAGCTTTCCAAGACAAGGGCGCAGCCTTTGGACACATCCTGAAAATGGGGCGCACCCAGCTTCAGGATGCCGTACCCATGTCCCTTGGGCAGGAGTTCCACGCTTTCGCCGCCACGATCTCGGAAGACCGGCAGCGCCTCGCCGAATCGGCCGTCCTTCTGCTGGAATGCAGCCTGGGCGCTACCGCCGTGGGTACGGGCATCACGGCAGAGCCGGGCTACAAGGAGCACGTGCTGGACGTGCTGGCCGGCATCACCGGTCGAAAGCTCGTGCCCGCAGAGAATCTGGTTGAGGCAACCTCGGACGTGGGGGCCTTCATGCACCTCTCCGCCATGCTTAAGCGCTCTGCCATCAAGATCTCAAAGATCAGCAGCGATCTTCGCCTGCTCTCAAGCGGACCGCAGAACGGCTTCGGAGAGCTTAGGTTGCCGCCACGCCAGGCAGGTTCCTCGATCATGCCCGGCAAAGTAAATCCCGTCATTCCCGAAGCCATGAACCAGATCGCCTTCGCCGTAGCGGGTGCAGACACTACAGTCACCATGGCCGCGGACAATGGGCAACTCCAACTCAACGCTTTTGAGCCGGTCATCGGACACGTACTGTTGCAAGGGCTTTCCTGGCTCAGCAATGGAACCCGTATTCTCAGGACACACTGCATTGAAGGCATCGAGGCAGACGAAGACCTGCTGAGTATGCGGGCAGCACGTTCAGCCGGCCTCGCCACAGCGCTCATCCCGGCCATCGGTTACAACGCCGCGGCTTCCGTTGCAAAGCTTGCCCTCCGCGACAACACCCCCGTCCTTCAGGCGGTGACATCCATGGGGTTCTTGAAGCCCGACGTGGCCCGGAGCATCGTGGAGGACGCAGTCGGGCTATCCCAAGTGCGAGGCGTTGGGAAAACTGACTAAGCCGAACGCCGCCGGATCACATTGGACAACGTCATGGCGGTCACGGTGTCTGCTACGCCTGGGAGCGCGGCTATTTCCTCCCAGATCTCCTGGACCCTGCCCAGCGTGCGCGCCTCCACCCGGACAATCAGGTCAAAGTCGCCGCTGAGGACATCGCACAGGACAACCTCCGGGATCGCACGAAGGGCACTCAAGACGTCAGCGCCGCGCATGCGGTCCTTGCGGTAGACCATGAGGAACGCCGAGACCGAATCTAAGTCCTCGCCACCAGCCATAACGGTATAGCCCTGGATATAACCCTGCCGTTCCATGCGCTCAATGCGTTGACGCACAGCGTTCCTCGACAGCATCACTTTGCTGGCCAACACCGCATGGGGAACCCGGGCATTCCTTGTGAGTTCCGCAAGGATACTTTGATCGATGACGTCCAGGCCCGCTCGCTCCATGGGTCCCTTCCCACAAATAACCGCGCAGGCCCATACCGCCTGCCTTGACCGAAAGGCCCAGGAAGAAATGATACGTCCACAGCTCCACGAACCACTGCAGACGGAGTTTACTTGCGTCCTCTTTGATATGGATGGCACGTTGGTGGATTCCGCGAAAGGAGTCACCGAAAGCGCTGCGACGGCCCTTGACATGGTCGGAGCTGAGGTACCCGATCCGGAGACTCTGCTGACGTTCGTTGGTCCGCCGATGATTGAATCCTTCCGGTCCCTCCCCGGCATGACAGAAGAACGTGCCCAACTGGCCCTGAAACACTACCGGAAGGCGTACGCCGACTCCGGCGCCAAACAAGCGCAGTTGTTTCATGGCGTCACTGAAGTGCTCAACCAACTCGGCCACCGTTTGCCCCTGGCCATCGCTACGTCCAAGGTGGAAGACCAGGCACTGAGGGTGGCCGAATTTCTGGGCATCGATCAGCACTTCGTGGATATCTGCGGCGCGTCAGACGCCAACGGACGCGCCACCAAGCGGGACGTCATCGAAGAATCCCTGCAACGCCTCCGGACAAAGGAAGTAAACGTGGACAGCCCCGTCATGGTGGGAGACCGAATTTACGATGTCCAAGGAGCAGCAGCCTTCGGCATCCCGACCGTTTTCGCCCAGTGGGGCTACGGCACCCAGGAAGAACAGGCCGGGGCGGCTGCCGTCGCGTGCCAGCCCCACGACCTCATCCAACTGCTGTCCTCAGACAAAGCGACGCAGCAGTCGGTGGGTCAGTAATCCGGGTTGCTCGGGACCACCAGGCCAGTCTCATAGGCGTAAACCACCACTTGCACGCGGTCCCGCAGCTGGAGCTTGCTGAGGATCCGCCGGACGTGGGTCTTCACCGTAGCCTCGGACAAGAAGAACTTGTGCGCAATCTCGGCGTTGGACAAGCCCTCGGCGATGGTGGTCAGGATTTCGGTTTCACGCGGCGTGAGCTCGTCCAGGAGGGGATCGCGGTGCGGTGCCGGAGCCAGCCCCGGCGCGTGCCCGCCACGGACGTACGTTTCCAGCAGCCGTTGCGTGACCCGCGGCGCCACAACAGCATCCCCACTGGCTACCAGGCGCACGGCATGCACTAATTCGGCGGGCGCCACGTCCTTGAGCAGGAACGCCGAGGCGCCGGCCTGCAAACCCGAAAAGGCGTACTCGTCGAGATCGAAGGTGGTCAGGATAATCACCCGGGAATCCGAGCCCGAGTCCGAGATCCGCCTGGTGGCCTCAATACCGTCCATGGCGGGCATGCGGACGTCCATCAGCACCACGTCAGGGTGCAGCTCCGCGACCAACCGCACGGCCTCCGCCCCATCCGAGGCTTCCCCAACAACGGTGAAATCGTCCTCACCCTCCAGGATGAGCCGGAAACCCATCCGAAGCAGTGGTTGATCGTCCACCAACAAGACCTTGATGATGCTGTCCCCAGTCATTCTTCCCCCTTATCGCCGTTCCAGCGCAGCTCGGCATGCACCGCCCAGCCGCCGCGTTTTCCAGGACCGGCAGTCACGATTCCAGCATAGATTCCCGCACGCTCGCTCATCCCTGCGATGCCTTGGCCTGATCCAATGCTGCTCGCGAGGGCCCCGCCACCCTCCCGGGTTCCACGGCCGTCGTCGAGCACGTCAATGGTGACCAAGTCGCCGTCGCGGGTTATCTGCACGTCCACCCGGCTCAGCGACCGGCCGTAGCGGAGAACGTTGGTCAGCGATTCCTGGACGATCCTGTACACCGTCAATTCGAACGCAGGATCGGCGGGCAGCGCTGGCCCCGTATGCGCGTAGTGCAGGGGCAAGCCGGCGGTGCGGAAGCCGTCCAGGAGCTTCCCCAGGTTGTGGCCCGACTCGAGGGGCGCCAAAGGCGCGGGTCGCCCGGAATCGTCACGGAGAACGCCAAGGACGCGCCGCATGTCAGCCAGCGCGGCCCTTCCGGTCCTGGACAGTTCGTTCAGCACGTCGCCTGCGCGTTCCGGATCCTTCTTGACCACCACAGCGGCCCCATCGGAGAGGCTGATCATCACCGTCAGCGAATGCGCCACAACATCGTGCATCTCGCGGGCTATCCTGTTGCGCTCCGTCACCTTGCCCAGCTGCGTTGTCCGCGCCACCCACGCAGCAATCTCAGCCTCGTGTTCACGCCGCTGCCGCACCGATATGCCGATTCCAGTAGCCAGGAGGTTGGACAACATGATGGTGACGGCCGTGGCGATGTTGTTGATGAGATGGAAGTTCTCCGGCACGTCCTGAAGCGTGTCCAGATTGTTGGGACTGGTCCACATGAACAGGTAAAGAAGGCTCAACGGCAGGCTCGCGGCCACGAAAACCAGCAGCGCGAGAGGCCGCTTCTTCGCTGTCGCCACCGCATAGAGGGCGAACCACAAACCAGCAGAAACGTTCGAGCCCCACGGGTTGAGGATGGTGGCCGCCACTTCGAAAAGCACGACGGCGGTGACCACCTGGAGCGGATAGCGTCGCCTGAAAGCCAGGACGGTCGCAATCAGCAGCAACAGAGACATCGCCAGCCACTTGCCCTCGCTGCCTGACGCAATGATGGTGGGCAGGGCAAGGATCACGTAGCAAAGGACCACCACAGCGTCCATGGCACGCGGACGCTCGTAGAAGTACCGCCGGACACGGCCGCGCCGCCGCTGGGCGATTTCGGCGAAGGACGCGTCGGCCGCTGTGGCCAACGCGTCCCTCGCCTGTGGAGCTTCAGTCATGGATCGAGCCTAGACCGCCTAAACGTCCCGCTTCTTGATGGCGAACACGGCGGGGATGAGGAAGAGCAGGATATAGCCGAGGAAAACCAGGCCGCCCTGCCACGGATCCAGGACGCCGTCCGTGTGCCCGATGGCCAGGAAGCGACCGCCTGCCTCACTGGGGATGTACTGGGGGACGTACTTCCAGAAGTCGCCGGGAACGAGGCTCAGGAACCCGGAAGCAATGGAAAGGACAAAGAAGAGGGCCACCAGCACAGTGACGCCGCCTGCGGAGTTGCGGAGCAGCGTACCCAGCGAAAGACCAATGAGGGCCACGCCGGCAACGTAGAGGCCACCGGTGAAGATGCTGTACATGACGCCATCGGTGGACCAGTCGAGCTTGATGTCCAGGCCCTGGAACACCGGCATGGCGATCAGGAAGGTAAGGACTGCGGCGATGGTGGTGATCACGTAGGAAATGACCACCAGGAGCAAAGCCTTGGCCGCAAAAGCCGGAATGCGCTTGGGGACGGCGTTCATGGTGGACCGGATCATCCCTGTGGCGTACTCCGAGGAGATGAAAAGCACGGCCAGTGCGCCGAGGACCAGGGTGCCGATTTGGATCCCGGCGTTCGGCAGGTTGTAGAGGTCGAACCCGGAGCCCGCCGGGAACTGCTGGGTGATCATCTCCGCAGTCACTGGCTGCCCGGCGTCCTTCGCTTCCTTGATCATCTGGTCGATGAACGTAAAGCGGATGAGGACAGCCAACGCACCTACACCAACGGTGGCAATGAGCGTCAGGGCAAGCAGGATCACCGTGGAGGTGAGGGAACGCAGCTTGATCCATTCGGACTTCACAACACCGGCAAAGGTCACGCCCCGTCCGGCTGCGGAGGCATGTGCAGGTGCGTTCGTTCGGCTTTCAGTCATGGTGCTCATCGTCCTTACTTTCCTTCCGCTGCAGCGGCGACGGGCTCGCCAGTGAGATGGGAGTGATACTCCACCTCGTCCTTGGTGAGGTTGAAATAGGCCTCTTCGAGGGAGGAAACCTGCGGAGTCAGTTCGTAGATCAGAACCTGGTTGTCCAAGGCCACCTGGGCGATCTCGCGAGGCTGCAAACCAACCACTTCCAGGGTTTCGTTCTCGTTCTGGTCCACACGGACACCGTCGCCCACCAACAACGTGGACAGACGGCTTGCCGCAGAGGTACGCACCAGGGTCTTGGCTTGTTGGGCGCCGGCGATGATGTCCTGCATGGGAGCGTCAGCAATGATCCTGCCCCGGCCAATCACAATCAGGTGGTCCGCCGTCTGTGACATTTCACTCATGAGGTGGCTCGACAGGAAGACAGTCTTGCCTTGGCTGGCGAGGTAGCGGACCAAATTGCGGACCCACAGAACGCCTTCGGGATCCAAACCATTCACCGGTTCGTCGAGGATCAGCGTTTGCGGGTCACCGAGCAACGCAGCCGCGATTCCGAGCCGCTGGCCCATGCCCAAGGAGAACCCACCGGCCTTCTTTTTGGCCACCGCGCCAAGGCCGGTCATTTCGATGACCTCGTGGACCCGCGACGTGGGGATGTGGTGGGTGGCAGCCATCGCCAACAAGTGGTTGTATGCACTGCGGCTGGTGTGCACGGCCTTGGCGTCGAGCAAGGCGCCCACCTGGTGCAGCGGAGCCTTGTGCTGGGCGTAGTGGAGGCCGTTGACCGTGACATCGCCTGATGTCGGCCTGTCCAGCCCCATGATCATGCGCATCGTTGTGGACTTACCGGCGCCGTTCGGGCCAAGGAAGCCCGTTACCCGGCCGGCCTGGACCGTGAAACTGACACCGCCAACGGCGGTCTTTTCGCCGTAGACCTTCGTCAGGCCTTTTGCTTCGATCATGGAAGCGTTCCCCTCCCTGGGCACGTGTCCGTGCAGATGAGTAGTGAATGCGGATGAGTAGTGAATGTACTTAAACGCTAGTCACACGAAGGAAGGAATTCGCCTGTCTCAGGGATGATTCAGGGTTCAGTCAGGGTAATCCTCGCGGATGATCGAAAAAGCTCAGTCAGCCGCGTCGAGGGGTGAATAGACCCTCAGGTTCCGCGGCTTGACCACGAATTCGGCGCTGCGGACGCCGGCTTTCGGCTCCCCGTCGACGGCCAGAACCAACGGCTGTCCTATGGCCTCGATGCTTACTTCGGTCCCCTCGGCCAGGTGCGTTACCTTGGACGCGCTCACCGTTCCCGTCACGGTGGCCCACAGCAGGCGGGCCCGCGCAAAGGGCTCATCCGCAGTGATCATTCGCAGGTCGAACACGCCGTCATCCAGCACCGGACGTCGGAGTGGCGCATGGTCCCTGGGGTAATACCTGCCTCGACCCATGTACAGAATCCACAGCTTGTGCCTGACGCCATTCACCAGGAGGGTGGTGGGGGAATTGACCGCAAACGTCCTTAGCGATGCCACCAGCCCGGCAAGGGGCTTGCCCAATGCCGGCTGCAACCGTTCACGGCGGCGGACAAGGTTCGGGTAAACCCCCACGCTGGCCGTGTTGAGCATCGCCAATTCACTGGTTTCCGGCAGCTCCGGCAGGCCCCGCTGCATAACAACATTGCCCAGATCCACCAACGCCCCGGACCCATCGCCTGCCGCTTTCAGGACATCGTCCATGGATCCGATGCCGAGATCGCGGGCAAAGTGATTCAGTGTTCCGCCCGGCAGCACCAAAAGAGGAAGGGAATGTTCGACGGCGGCAGCTGCTGCCGTGCCGACGGTCCCGTCACCTCCCCACACGCCCAGGGCAACAATGCCGGCCCGCGTGGCCGTGGCCTCAATTTCCTGCCCAATGTCTTCGCCTTCGGCGATTTCATGTATATGCGCTTTAGGGAATATCTTTCGGAGAAGGTCGCCTGTCTCCGGCGAGTAGGAGCCGCCCATGGCATTGACCGCAATACTCAGCCCATCGCCGTCGGATATCTTCGGGAGTTCCACGGGCGTCCGACGCGGAGTGGGCTCCGGTGGCTTGGCCGGCCACCATTTGCGCGTCACCAAGGCAGAGCCCACTCCCAAGGCCGAACCCAGCACCACATCAGACGGCCAATGCGCACCCGTATGGACCCTTGAGTAGGCAACGCCGACCGCAACCGGAGCCAGGGCCAGGCCGATGGTCGGCGAAACCAGCCCGGCTCCAACAGCAAACGCAACAGCAGAAGCGGAATGGCCGGACGGCATGGATGAACTGACGGGCTGCGGATTCACGAAACGGAAAACAGGCAGGTGTTCGGGCAGAGGCCGCCTGCGGGGGAGTGCCGTCTTGAAAACTACATTGGTCACCGCCGAGGCCGCGCCGAGGGCAAGCAGGCCGTGCAAGGCAGCGCGGCGGGGCTTTCCCGGAACCGTGGCCATGATTCCGGCGATTCCGAACCACAGTTTGCCCTTGGTGGCCGCTGCTGAGAGCCGCCGGAAGAAGTCGTCGTGGTCACCTTGAGGCTGGCGCGAGACAGCCCGCACCAGGAACTGGTCAAACCTGGCAACGTGCTTTGGACCTTTACGCAGGAAGCCTCGCATCAGACCAGCGTAACGCCGATGCCGACGGTTGCCCGGCGCCTCCCCGGCGGTTCCAGCCCCAGTGGCTACCATGAGTGGATGGCCCGCCTCCTGCAACCGCGTCAACGGCCCACCTGGCAGATTGCCACACCGGCCGTGCTGTTGCTGATCGCTTTTGTTGTTCCCGGCCTGTTCATCCTCGCGGGAAACGGCGAGCCGGCGTTCAACGGCGTGGACACGTTCTGGCAGGCTTACGTCTTCACCCTGCACACGCCCCTTTGGGACCAGGTGAATCTGGTGTTGAACGCAGTGGGCTACGTGGGGATGCTTGTCCTGCAGCTTCTTCTCGGCGCGATGCTCCTGCTGTGGCAGCGGCCCAGGACGGCCCTGTTCGTGATTGTCGCGGGTGTGTCGGCGCTTGCCCTCACCCAGTTGGCCAAGGTGGTGGTGGGCCGGCAGCGTCCCGAGGGAGCCAAGGTCCTGACAGACACGGGCTCATACCCTTCAGGGCATGTATCGGCCACCACCACCTTTTTGGTTGTCATGGTGGTGCTTATCGACCGGTTCTGGATCAAGGCACTGGCCGCGCTGGGGATCCTGGCCATGATGATCAGCCGGACCTATCTGTCAGCGCACTGGCTCAGCGATGTCGTGGGCGCAGCCTGCCTGGGGACGGGTCTGGTCTTGCTTCTTTGGGTGCCATTTCGCAGCATATGCATCGCCGAGAATGAAAGTAGCGGGACCGGTCCTATTTGGCGGGCAAAGGCTTCGCAACACCGGCAAGCAGCAGGGCCACGAGAATAGGCGCACCAATAGCCAGCAGGGCGTTGTGGATACCCGTGTGGTCACCCAGGTAGCCCAGCAGTGGGGGCCCGGCCAGGAACGCGACGTAGCCAATGGTGGAGACCACCGAGACGCGCGCTGCGGCATGCCGTGGATCGTCGGCTGCAGCGGACATACCCATAGGGAATGCCAAGGCTGCACCGATACCCCACAGGGCAGCACCAACCGCCGCCAGGACTACGTTGTCCGCGAAGACAAAGAGCGCCAAGCCAACCGCCGCGGCGGCCATGCTGGCACGGAGCACGGCTACGCGGCCGAACTTGTCGATCGCCTTTCCGCCCATGAACCGCATGGCAGTCATTGCTGCCACGAAGAGCGCGAAGAGCAGCGCACCCGTCGCCTCGGAGGAGCCAAGTCCATCCACAGCGGCCTTGGCTATCCAGTCGTTGCCCGCGCCTTCGGTCAGCGTGGCACCCAGGACAACCACGCCGATGAGCAGCGTCCTGCCATCCCGCCAAGCCGAGGGGCCCTTGGAAGCCGCCGGACCGCCGTCGTGCGTTTCAGCAACCGCAGCCTGATGCGGAAGGAAGAATCGCGGGGCCGTCAGTGAGAGGGTCACGGCGATGGCCGCGATGACCAGCAAGTGCACCGGCAGGCCCACGCCGATTTGCGAGAGCCCGGCACCGATCAGTGCGCCAACGAAAGCGCCACCACTGAAGGCTGCGTGGAATTGCGGCATGATGGTGCGCTTGAGCCGGTGCTCGACGTCGGCGCCCTCAATGTTCTGCGCCACGTCCCACAAGCCAATGCCAATGCCGAAGAAGAACAACGCAATGGCGGTCGCCGGAACCGAAGCTGCCATGAGCGAGAAGGCGATTGCCGTCCCGGCGCCTCCGGCCACAATGCCAGCAAGCCTCACCGTGTTGGCGGTACCAATGCGGCCCACCACCCATCCCGCCGAAGGGAGCGCGAGGAGGGAACCGACGGCGGTGCACAACAGCAGCGTGCCCATCTGTCCTGAGGTGAGGCTGAGCGCCTCGGTCACGGCGGGAATCCGGGCCGCCCAACTGGCGAAGACCAAACCGTTCATGCCGAAGACCAGGAAGGTAGCGATGGCCGCGGCGTTCACGTTCGGTAAGGTTCGGGTGCTGGTGGTCATGCAATCACAACTTCCACGGAGAGTTTGTCGAGCCGGGCAAGGTCTTCTGGGGAGGGTTTGAGGTCTGTCACGATCACGTCCACGGCCTCCATAGCGGCAACCAACGCCACAGCGCTGGCATTCCATTTACTTCCGGATCCGGCAGCGATCACCCGTGCGGCTGACTCGAGTCCGGAGCGCTTCACGGCGGCATCGTCGAGGTCGTGCGCCAGGAGTCCGTCTTTGAGGTTGAATGCGCAGGGAGTGACGACGGCAGTGTCGAAGCGCAATGAGCGGATGTTGGCTTCGGCCATGGGTCCGCGGAATGATTGTTCGCCCGGGATGAGCCGACCGCCGGGCAGGATGAGTTCGGCACGCCCGCCGGCCAGCGCGTCCACGCTGTGAAGGGACATGGGCATCACGGTCAGTTCGCGGTTGGAGAGCCTGCGTGCGATTTCCGTGGCCGTGGATCCGCTGTCCAGCCACACGTGCTCACGGTCCCGGAGGAGGCCGTCAACAACTGCTGCGATCCGTAGTTTGGCCTCGTGCTCTTCAAGTTCACGCTGGCCGTAGCCGGGATTATCGCCGCGCGCCAACAGGCTGCGGGCACCACCGTGGACCCTCTTCAGCACTCCGTTGGCCGCAAGGATCTCCAGGTCCCGCCGGATGGTGGCTCCGGAGGCGCCGCATTCGGCCACCAACTCGTCAACCGTCACCGCCTCGCGGGTGCGCAGGAGCTCCCCGATGTATCGGTGGCGGTCAGCGGTCTTCATGCCTCCAGCCTAACAAGCAGACGCGCACTTAATCACTTTTTGTGATCATTTGCTCACCTCGGACCCTCTCTCACCTAACACCCCTTGAACGCGAACGCTCTCGCAGTGGGTGCGAGAGCGTTCCCGATTAAGGGCGATTGGGTGAGAGAGCGTTCCCGTTTAAGGGCGATTCGGTGAGAGAGGGTCCCCGTTTAAGGGCGATTCGGTGAGAGAGCGTCGGGTTAGCGGGCGCGCTCTACCCGCTTCTCGTCCCACACCGGCTCTTCGGATTCGTACACTTTGCCGTCAGAGCCGAACACCAGGAAGCGGTCGAAGGACTTGGCGAACCAACGGTCGTGCGTCACGGCAAGGACAGTGCCCTCAAAGGCATCAATCGCCCGTTCAAGAGCCTCGCCCGAATGCAGGTCCAGGTTGTCCGTAGGCTCGTCGAGGAGCAGCAGGGTGGCACCGGAAAGCTGCAGCAGCAGGATCTGGAAACGTGCCTGCTGGCCACCGGACAATGACTCGTACTTCTGCTCCGACTGGCCGGCCAATCCGTACGAATCCAGCGCACCCGCGGCCGCTTCGCGGGGCAGACCGGACCGGTGTTCGTCACCCCGGTGAAGGATCTCCAGCAGGGTCCGCCCCAGAAGGTCGGGCCGCACATGCGTTTGTGCAAAGAACCCGGGACGGATGCGGGCACCAAGCTTGACGGTGCCTTCGTGCGGAACTTCCGCAATCACGACGTCGGACACCGGCAAGTGCTCACGCTCGGGATCGGTTCCACCCGTAGCGAGCAAGCGCAGGAAGTGGCTCTTGCCCGAGCCGTTGGACCCCAGAACCCCCACCCGGTCCCCGAACCAGATCTCCGTGGAGAACGGCTTCATGAGTCCGGTCAGTTCCAGTTTCTCGGCAACGACGGCCCGCTTGGCGGTCCGTCCACCCTTGAGGCGCATGCGGACGTTCTGTTCGATGGGCAGGGCCTCGGGCGGTCCCGCTTCCAGGAACTTGGCAAGCCGCGTCTGGGCAGCCTGGTACCGGTTGGCCATGTCCGAGCGGAACGCAGCCTTGTTCTTGTACATGTTGACGAGTTCCTTGAGCTTCACGTGCTCCTCGTCCCAACGCTTGCGGAGTTCCTCGAAGCGGGCATTGCGGTCGGCGCGCGCCTCCACGTAGGAGCCAAAACCGCCGCCGTGGATCCATGCACCGGCACCGTTGATGCCCGGTTCCAGCGTCACGATCCGACCGGCCGCATTGTTCAGCAACTCGCGGTCGTGGCTGATGAACAGCACCGTCTTCTTGGATTCGTTGAGCTTGGATTCCAGCCAGCGCTTGCCGGGCACATCGAGGTAGTTGTCCGGTTCGTCCAACAGCAGGAGCTCGTCCGGCCCGGCAAAGAGTGCTTCCAGCACGAGCCGCTTCTGCTCACCGCCGGACAGGGTGGACGCGCGGCGGAACTGTGCCTTGTCAAAGGAAATCCCCAGTGCGGCCATGCAGACCTCATCCCACACGGTTTCCACGTCATACCCGCCGGCGTCACCCCAGTCCACGATTGCCTGGGCGTAGCGCATCTGCGTGGGCTCGTCGTCGTGCTCCATCATGGCCAGTTCGGCTTCCTCAACGGCTTTCGCCGCCTTGGCGAGGCCCGGCTGGGCGGTGGAGACCAACAGGTCCCGAACAGTGGATTCGTCGCGGACCTGGCCCACGAACTGGCGCATGATGCCCATGTTCCCCGAGCGTCCCACCACGCCCTCATCCGGCGTGAGATCGCCCGCGATGATCTTGAACAGCGTGGTTTTGCCGGTACCGTTCGGGCCGATCAGCGCCGTCTTGGTGCCGTCAGGAACCTTGAAAGTCACACCGTTGAGCAGCTGGGTGCCGTCGGAGAGGAAGTAGTCGATGCCGGAAACGTCAATATGGGCCACTGCCCAATCTTCCCACGGCAGGGCTTAATGCTCGACGGCGGCACCTGCCACTGCGGGCACGGAACCACTGGCGGCACTTGCCACCGCCGCCAGGGAACCATCGGCGGGCATGGACCATTAGCGGGTCAGGCGTCCGGCTTCCGCCGGGCAAACCCGGGTGCGTGCTCCGGACGAGGACCAAACGCGATCATCCGCGCGGGCAGCTTGCGGAAACCCGGGAAATGCCGGACAACGAACAGCAGCGGCTTGGGTGGCTTGGGCTCATGCCCTGCCATGACCCGGGCGAACACTCCCCGATGCAGCACCCGCTGGAACGTCTGGATGAGCACTGTTGGAAGCCAGCGTCGTTTTTGGACGGCAGCGAGGTGGCTTTCATCCAGCGTTGAGCTGAGCAGGGCGGGTGCCAGGATCCGGGCGGCGGCCACCGCGTCCTGGACGGCCAGGTTAATGCCTACCCCTCCGGCCGGCGACATGGCATGGGCTGCGTCTCCAATCAGCAACAAGCCTGGCCGATGCCATCGGCTGAGCCTGTTGAGCTTGACGTCCAGCAGGTGGACGTCATCCATGGAGCGGATGGTGTCCACGCGATCCGCGAGGTCCGGGCGTAGCCGTGAAATGCGGTCGCGGAATGCCTGCACACCCTCGCGCCTCAGATCCGCGTCCAACCCCTTCGCTGCCAAGTAGGCAATCTGGTGGTAGTCCTTGCGGGTGAGGCTGAGCAGCACGTCCCCGCGTCCAAACCGCGGAGAGATGGACGCCACGGGATCGTGCTCATTAACCGTCCGCGGAAGCCGGAACCACCACGTATCGAACGGTACGGAGAACTCCCGGGGCACCATTCCCGCACGCTTGCGGAGGATGGAACCCCGCCCGTCACAGGCCACCGTGAGTCCGGCCCGCAGTTCCCCGGTATCCATGGTTTCGCCGGATTGGGCATCCCGTGTACGGAACCTGACTCCTTCCACGGCGCCTGCGGCATCCCTCAGCAAGTCCGTGGCCTCGGTGTTCATAAGCAGCGTGAATGTCGGCTCTTGCCGGGCTGCTTCCACCAGGAAGTCCAACAGATCCCATTGCGGCACCATCGCCACATAGTTGTATGGCTCCTTGAGGAGGCCGAAATCTGCCAAGACCACGGAGTCGCCGTCTTCGGTGGGAAGCCTGAAGTTGTTCAGTTGGCTTTGGGGCAGCCGCCGGAACCCTTCACCCAGGCCCAGTTCGTCGAGAAGCCGCACAGTGGAAGCATGCACGGTGTCCCCGCGAAAATCACGCAGGAAATCGGCATGCTTCTCCAGTACCGTGACGTGGACTCCGGCACGCGCCAGCAATAATCCCAGGACGATCCCGGCCGGCCCTCCGCCGACCACCAGGCACTGGGTATTGCTGGTTTGCATGGTTACTCCCTCATCATCCGGCAGCCGTCAGGAAGGTCTTCAGCAAGGGGCCACTGGTGGTGGCGCCGAGTCCGCCGTCCTCGACGAACACGGCCACCGCGAGGTCGCCATGCACTGCCACAATCCACGCGTGGGTCTTGGGCGGATCGTCGTTTCCGAATTCGGCCGTTCCCGTCTTGGCGCCCACGGGTGCTCCCGGAACCTGGGCCAGAAACCCGGCGTGCCCGGAGGTCACCACGGCACGCATCATTTCCGCAAGGGACGCGGCTTCTTCCTTGGTGATCGGTTTGGTGGATGCAGGTGACGCCGGCGCCGTTGCTGCAGCGGACGACGGCGATGCGGTGCCGCCTTCCGTGGTGGCCGTACCGGCGTCGGGGTTCTGCTGCGTTTCCGCGGCCTCGGCGTTGAGCACCAGCTGGGGCGAAACGGGCGCTCCGTTGGCGACGGAGGCAGCCATGACAGCCGCAGACAGCGGGGAGAACAGGACCTTGCCCTGCCCGATCATGGACGCCGCGTGCTCGGTACCGGCGGCCTCGCCCGGGACGGAACCGAGGAAAGCATCGGCACCCAGTTTGGGGGCCTCAACGGCAACGCCCAGCGCCGTTGCAGCCGACTCGAGTTGATCCTGGCTGACGGTGTCGCGCGCGTTGATGAACGCCGTGTTGCAGGAATGGGCGAAGGCATCCGTCAGTGTGACGTTGCCCAGCGAACTTTCGGGATATCCCTCGGAGTTCTTGAAGGTCCTGCCATCCACGGTCACCGTGGAGGGGCAGTCAACTTTGGAATCCGGCGTGGCACCGTTCCGGAACATCGCCAGGGAATCAACAATCTTGAACGTGGAACCGGGAGCGTACTGGCCCAGGAGTGCCGTGTTGTAGCCGTTGCTGCCAGGTCCGGAAGCCGCAGCGAGCACCGCGCCCGTTGAAGGTTTGAGGGCGACGATGGCCGACGCTGGTCCAACGCCGGCCAGCGTCTCTTCGGCCAGTTGCTGCAGCTTAAGGTCCAGTGTGGTCTTCAGCGTGGTCCCCGCTTCCGCAGGAGTAGAGAAGAGGACCTTTGTTTCCGGAGTTGCGCCTTCCGACACAGCCTTCGCCGTGGCAACAACCTCAACCCCATCCTTGCCGCGAAGCAAGGAGTCGTACTTCTGTTGCAGCCCGCCCGTACCGGTGGTGTCTCCGGCGCGCAGGGCGCCGTTGGACTTTTCGATCTGCTCCGCGCTGGCCTGGCCAACACTGCCCAGGAGTGCGCGGGCGAAAGTGCGCGTTGGGGCAAGGGGCATGGAATCCAGGATGCTCACGCCACCGGGAATCGCTTTAATCTTGGCTTCAGTGATGTCCGCTGTGTAGGCGCGCAGGACGATGCCCTCCACGAAGGCCTGCGGTCCGGAACCTGCCACTTGCTTGGCATAATCCTCTGCATCCAAGCCGAGCAGTGCAGCCATGGCCCGCGCCGAGGCTGCCCACTTGTCTTCGGAGGTTTTGGTTTTGTCGATGCCTACCCGGAAGACAGGCCGATCCTCGACGATCGGAGCGTCTCCGGAGCCCAGAATCTGGCCACGCTGGGCAGTTACGGTCTTGGCCGAGAGCGTTTGGCCATCAGCAAGCTCCGGGGCAAGGAGGGACGGGGACCACTGGACTGCCCATTTGTCGCCGGACTTCTTGAGCGTCGCGTCCAGGCTGTATTCCCATTTGGCCGAGCCGATGTTCCAGCTGTAATTGAGGGGGAAGGTGGCCTTGTCGCCGTCGAGTTTGAGGTCCCCCGATTGGACGGAAGGCTTGGCGTCCAGGCCTCCCACCACGGCTTTCAGTTCATCGTTGGCCGCCGCTGCGTCCTTCCCGTCGAAGGCGAGTTGCCCGACGTCGAGCGCTTCCAAGGCGGAGGCAAGCTGCTTTGCGGCACTCTCCGCTCCAGAGCGGCCGTCATCGCAAGCGGCCAGCGAACCGGCCATCACCAGCGCAACGAGACCAAGGACCAGGTTCCGAAGTTTCCCCATTTGCGCCATTATGCCGGGTTCCCCTGACAGTTTCTTGTTGCGCCCACACCCCGGACGGTCACCGTCCGCGGATGATCCTTTGCTGCGTGGCCACGGCAATCGCGGCCGTCCTGTTGTCCACGCCGAGCTTGCCGTAGATGTGCACCAGGTGCGTCTTCACGGTGGCCTCTGAAATAAAAAGTTGCTTGGCGATTGCACGGTTACCCATCCCGGTTGCCAGCAATTCCAGGAGTTGGACCTCCCTGGCACTCAGCGCCGGCGACGGGTTGCGGATCCGTCCCATGAGCCGCGCCGCAACCTCCGGAGCCAGCGCGGTTTGCCCCGCAGCAGCCTGCGAAACTGCCTGCAGGATCTGCTCCGGCGGGGCATCCTTGAGCATGTAGCCACTCGCTCCTGCCTCAACGGCGGCAAGGATGTCGGCGTCCGTGTCGTACGTGGTGAGGATCAGTACCGGCGGCGGGGGAGTCCCGCCCTCCCCGGCCTTGATCTTCCTCGTGGCGGTGACCCCGTCCATGCCGGCGCCCATTTGCAGGTCCATGAGCACCAGGTCTACCGGCTCTTCCAAGGCAGCCAATCGTCGGAGCTCCGTCAGCGCCGCAGCACCATCCGAGGCCTCCGCAACAACGCTGACGCCCGGAAAATCGGCCAGCATGGCGCGTAGCCCTGCACGGACCACGGGATGGTCATCCACCAGGAGCACACGGATCCCGCTCATGCCATGCCCTCCGCGGGAAGCGGCAGGCTGATGGCCACCACCGTGCCCTCTCCTGGGGCGGACTCGATTTCCAGGCTCCCGTCCAGAGCGGCCAGCCGTTCGCGCAGCCCGGAAAGCCCGACGCCGGTTCCGTCGCCCCGCGCTGCGCCGGCAGCCAACGTGGGATCAAAACCGACGCCGTCGTCGAAAACGTCCATGGTCACCTCGGTTCCTGGAAAGGACAGCGTCACGACGGCGGCATGGGCGTGGGCGTGCGCCCACACGTTCGCGAGGGAAGCCTGGGCGGCCCGAAGCAGGGTGGTCTGGTAGGAACCGGGA
Source organism: Paenarthrobacter sp. NPDC018779 (assembly GCF_044391085.1). Classification (NCBI taxonomy): domain Bacteria; kingdom Bacillati; phylum Actinomycetota; class Actinomycetes; order Micrococcales; family Micrococcaceae; genus Paenarthrobacter; species Paenarthrobacter sp. NPDC018779. The sequence continues at coordinate 77,764 of NZ_JBIRZS010000008.1, forward strand.
AGTTCCACCGGGGCGCCCACCAACTCGAACCGGCATCGCAGATCCGTCCCCCTCGCAGCGGCCTCCGTCTCCGTCTTCGAGCAGAGCCTGGAGAGGGTATCCACCAGCCCCGACTGCGCTAAATCGGGAGAACGCAGGCCACGCACAAAGCTGCGCGCCTCGGCCAGGTTTGCCGAAGCCGTGTCCTGGACAGTCCTCAAACGGTCCATGGCGGTCGCGGAATCCCCGGCAGCCAGGGCTTTTTCCGCCGACCTTCCCATCAGGATGATGCTGGAGAACCCCTGGGCCAGCGTGTCGTGGATTTCGCGGGCCAAACGTTCACGTTCGGAAACCATGCCGGCCTCATGCTGGGTCCGCGCGAGTTCGGCACGGGTCCGTCGAAGCTCGTCGGCAACGAGCCGTTGGTTTTCGGCTTCCCGGAACAAGGCGCGGTAGGCCATGCCGGTAACCACGGCGAACCCGGCCCCGAACAGTGGCCCCAGAATCATCGCCAGCTGCAATCCGCCGTCGGGCGTTCCCCGTCCGTGGAACCACAGGGCACCCACCAACAGCGCCGTGCTCACCACGATGGCCGGAAGCGCCACCCGGCGCGGCAGGACGTGCAGTTGGAGGAAGAAGAGCGGGAAGGCCACCCAGGCGAAATCGCCGCTGACCAGCAGGAGCAGCAGCCACAGCAGCATCACGGCGGCCAGCCACCAGCGGGCGTAGGGGGTGGGATCGAACGGTGAGGCCCCGCTCGCGTGCCGCTTTTCCAACACCGTTCCGGCCAAGTAGACAAGTGCCAGGGCGCCGGAAAGTCCCAGGCCCGCTGCAATGGCCACAGCCGACGGCGCCGCGCTGGCCCCGGCCAACAACCGGACCACCGCCACGAGCAACAGCACCGCGAATCCCACATGGAGGCTCACCCGGAGGACGCGGAGGATGGCGCCTGTGGGCGTCTCCAGTCGGCCGTTCCCGGGGTGTGCATTCACGCTTCCCAGCGTATCTGCGCCCCGGAGCGAATGAGGTGGAAAACCGCGGAATCACGCCTGAATCAACCATTCGGTTGATGGACCCCTCAACCCTACGTCCGCGGGCAATCCACCCCACTTCCGATGTACCCGCGCACGTCGGACGGAAAAGTGGAACGTGCCGGGACAAAGCCCGCACCCAACCGAAGGAATCCGATGTTTCTTGCCATCCGCGACATTCGTTTCGCGAAGGGCCGCTTCGCTCTCATGGGCAGTGTGGTGGCCCTCATCACCCTGTTGCTCGTCATGCTCTCCGGGTTGACGGCCGGGCTTGGCGACCAGTCGACGTCGGCCATCAAGAACCTGCCGGTCCAGCAGATTGTTTTCGGCGCGCCCGCCGGCAGCGAGCCCAAGGCCTCCTACACGGAATCCGAAGTATCAACGCAACAGCTCCAGGCCTGGCGCGACCAACCGGGCGTCTCGTCAGTCCAAGCCCTCGGCATCAGCCAGACCCGCTTCCAGTCCCTGGCCGGCGATGGATCGGCCAGCGGCACGGCCAACGTGGCGGTCTTCGGAGGTTCACTGGCTCCGTCGGCCGTTGGGGAGGGCACAGTGGTGATCGGCCAGACCGTGGCAAAGGACCTGGCACTCCAACCCGGCAGCCGCGTCCGTATCGGCGGTACCGACCTGACCGTGGCGGGCGTGGTGGAGGATCAGTGGTACTCACACACGGGTGTCGTCTGGACCACCTTGCCGGACTGGCGAAGCATTGCGCACGCCGCACCGAACACGGCAACTGTCCTGGGAGTCACGTACGACGCCGGCACCTCTGTGAGTGCCGACGCCGCCAACGCGGCGGCCGGGACGGTCAGCTCTGACGTTGTGGGATCCTTCCAGGCTTTGGGGTCGTACAAAAGCGAGAACGGCTCGTTGATGCTCATGCAGGCCTTCCTTTATGGCATCTCCGCATTGGTGATTGTGGCGTTCCTGACCGTATGGACCGTGCAACGCACCCGCGACATCGCCGTACTCCGGGCCATGGGTGGGTCTACCGGCTACGTTCTCCGCGACGCCTTGGCCCAGGCAGCTTTGGTTCTGGTGGCCGGAACCGCCACAGGCGGCGCGGTGGGACTTGCAGGGGGATGGGCGGCCTCGAAAGCTGCGCCCTTCCTGGTCACACCCATGACCACGTTGCTTCCCGTCGCGGGCGTCCTGGTGCTTGGCCTTTTGGGTGCTGCCCTCGCCGTTCGACGCGTCACCAAGGTTGATCCCCTCATTGCCCTCGGCGGCAACTAACCCATTCCCGGAAAGGAATACACGTGTCTGTTCTCAGCCTTGTCAACGTCTCACTCGAATATCCGGACGGTTCGTCCACCCTGAAAGCCCTGGACTCCGTTGATCTCCGGGTGGGTCGCGGCGAGTTCCTGTCCCTGGTGGGTCCCTCGGGATCCGGAAAATCCTCGCTTCTGGCCGTAGCCGCAACACTGATCAAGCCCACCTCGGGCGTTGTTGTCATTGACGGCGAAGACGTCACCGCATTGACGGAGGCCGAACGCACCACGCTGCGCCGCGAAAAGGTGGGCATCATCTTCCAGCAGCCCAACCTCCTGCCGTCACTGACCGCCGTCGAGCAGTTGCTGCTCGGCGAGCACTTGCGGGGGAAGGCAGCAAGGGACGATCGTCGAAGGGCTGGGGAACTGCTGGACGTGGTGGGGCTGGGCGCGGCCGCGAACAAGCGTCCGCACCAGCTCTCCGGCGGCCAGCGCCAACGGGTCAATATCGCAAGGGCGCTCATGGGGGAGCCAACTGTCCTGCTGGTGGACGAGCCCACGGCGGCCCTCGATCACGAGCGGAGCGAGGCCATTGTTCGCCTCTTGCGCCGTGTGACGGACCAGTTCTCCACGGCAACCGTCATGGTCACGCACGACACCGAGTTCCTCCCCTTGACCGACTCAGTCGCGACCATGCGCGACGGCCGCATCAGCCGCGCCGCAATCCCAGCGCCCCTTCCCAACTAGGGGACAGCAAATGTCGCTACGGGGCTTGGGTAGAGCAGGAGCTGTCCCCTAGATGGGGGCGCCGAGCACGGCTTCGTCCTGGGCGTCGTCATACGCGTCCCGGGCCTCCAGGATGCTGGGCACGTGGCTCTCGGCCCATTCGCGCAGCATCCCCAGTGGTTGCAGCAGGGAACGTCCCATGGGGGTGAGCTCGTAGTCCACCCGGGGAGGTACCTGTGCATGGATGGTCCGGGTGATCAGTCCATCGCGCTCCAGTGCCCGCAGGGTCTGCGTCAGGACCTTCGGCGTGACCACGCTGACCATCTTGCGGAGTTCGGAGAACCGCACGGGACCATCACCCAGGACTTGGATCACCAGCGAAGCCCACTTGTCGCCGATGCGCTGGAAGATCACGCGGGAGGGGCAGTTGGGGTCGAGAATATTGCCGGGGAGGCTTTTAGTATCCATGAGGTAACTAGGTTCCTTTGAAGCTATCAGTATCCAATAGATACCGTTGTGTCATTGCAAGGATACCAACCCCAAGGAGAGCAATGAAAATCGCAGTCTACGGCGCAACGGGCATGGTCGGCAGCCAGATCGTCAAAGAATCCCTGACCCGCGGCCACAGCGTCACGGCCATCTCCCGCAAGGGAACCGAGGTAGCCGGTGCCACCGCGCAGGCAGCCGATCAGGCCGACAGCCAGGCGTTCGCTTCCATCGCAAAAGACCACGACGTCGTTGTGCTGGCAACGGGTCCCAGCCGCACCGGCGGCGACCATGCGGAATGGCTCGACGCCATGGCTACGGCTTACAGCAACGCTGAGGGAACCCGCCTCCTGATCGTCGGCGGCGCAGGCACCTTGGAAATCGACGGCGTCCGACTGCTCGACTCCCCGGACTTCCCGGAAGCCTACAAAGCCGAAGCCACCACGGCAGCCAAGGCCTTCGAAGCCGTGAAGCAGAGCCCCGAGTCCCTTGACTGGACCGTCTTCGCGCCCGCACCCCTCATCCAGTCGGGTGAGCGCACAGGCGAGTACAAGGTGGCAAAGGACACCCCGGCTGGCAACTCCATCTCCTCCCAGGACTACGCCGTAGCCATGCTGGACGAAATCGAGAGCCCTGCCCACCGCCGCTCCCGCTTCACCGCGGCCAACTAGCGCAGGCAGAACTAAGCCAGGCCCAGCCCGGGTACACGCTTCTGGAATATATCTTTCAAGGCATATTTCGCCGCGTTGTATCCGGGCATACCTGTCACTCCAGGCCCCGGCGAGGCGGAGGATGAACAGAGGTAAACGCCGAGAATCGGCGTCCGCCAAGGAACCGTTGAGAACACCGGCCGGCGAAGCAGGCCCCGCAGGTTCATCATTCCAGCGCTGAAGTCTCCACCCACGTAGTTGCGGTTGTAGGCTGCCAGCCCTGCCGCCGTCGTGGTTTTTGAAGCCACCACCACGTCGCGGAAGCCCGGCGCATACCGCTCCAGTCGGGCAGTGACGGCTTCTGCCATGTCCACGTCCGAACCAGCCGGAACGTGGCAGTAGGTCCACAGAATGTGCCGCCCGGCTGGTGCGCGGGTGGAGTCCACCAAGGATGGCTGTGACGCGAGGACGTACGGCTCCCTGGGATGCTTACCCATGGCTACAAGGTTCTCCGCCTCGGCCATTGCGGTCCTGGAACCTCCAACGTGCACGGTGCCGGACTTGGCCAAGGCAGGATCGCGCCATGGCACGGGTTCAGAAAGTATGTAGTCCACCTTGCATGCCGCATTCCCGAACCGGAATGCTTCCAAGGCCCTCCGGTACCCGTCCGGCACCTCGGATCCAGCCAGCCGGAGCAGTGCCGGAGCAGCCACATCAAGCAGTATCGCCTTGGCTGGCCTCACTTGGTCGAGTGATTCAACGGCTTGCCCTGTGTGGATGGTGCCGCCGTGCTCAACAAGGTCGTCCGCCATTGCCTTCGCGATGGACTGCGAACCTCCAATCGGTATGACCCAGCCGCCGGCGTGGGCCAGCAAGGAAAGCATCAGCCCGGCACCCGTAGCGGTCAGCGATGGAAGCGCGGATACCGCGTGTGCCATGACGCCCGTCAGCAGGGCGGGTGCCGCTTCCTCCGTGAAACGCCGATTCCAGAACGGTGTGCCTTGGTCCAGGGTGGCCAGTCCCAGTCGCAAGGCGGCGATCGGATCCCTGGGAGCCCGCAGCAACTGGTAGGAAGAGATGTCCACAATGCCCGCAGCGCTCTCCAGCAGGGGCTCCAGCAAACGCCGGTAAGCCGGCCCATCGTTGCCGAGCTCCAAGGCGGTACGTTCCAGCGACTGGTACGCCACGGCCGCACCGCCCACGTCCAAGGGAGTGCCGTGCTGCACCTCGGGTACACGCAGCTCGATGCGCTTGGACAACTCGAACGCCTTGAAGAACGGCGAGGCCACGGCCATCGGATGGACCGCCGAGCAGACATCGTGCCAGTAGCCCGGCTGGATGAGCTCGGATGTCCGGGTTCCGCCGCCGATCGTCGCACCGGCCTCGTAGAGGTGTACGTCCAGGCCGGCTCGCGCCATGACCACGGCTGCTGCCAGGCCATTCGGTCCTGACCCGACGACGGCTACGTCAGCCATCGCTGCCGACCTCTTGGCTCCGAGCTGCTTGAGGCCGCCATGGCAGGGCGGATGCGGAAGGACGGGCAAGGTCGATCCTCAGCCAATCCTTTGCGCCAGCAAAGGGGCCGCCATGCGGGTCATCCTCACCCGATACCCGCACAGGATCCTGCGAAGGATCCCAGATGTCCACCACCACGCGGGCCATCAGGTAAGCCGTGGCAACCATGTGCAAGACCACCGCCAGCACGTACGCAGACATGTCAATGTTGTGCTGGGGTGCGCCGCCGCTGGTCGCCTGTCCCAGGTACATCCAGATGGCCGCCCAGTGCAGCCCCTCGGCTGCCTGCCAAATGAGGAAGTCACGCCAGCGCGGGCGGGCCAGGGCCAGCAGTGGAATGAGCCAGATGACGAACTGGGGCGAGTACACCTTGTTGGTCAGGATGAACGCGGCAACTATCAGGAAAGCGAGCTGGGCCAGGCGAGGGCGCCTGGGAGCTGTCAGTGCGAGGACTCCGATCAGGGCGCACGCAATGACGAAGAGGTAAAGGGCCAGCGAGTTGATGGTTGCCGCGTTGAGCTGCGTCCAGTGGAGCCTGTCGGCAGCCAGATTGAAAGCGAACCACGGTGAGCTGTATCCAGCAGGCCTGTTCTGGGTGAACTCAAAGAAGTAGCGCCAGCCGGCCGGGTCAAGCGCAGCGAAGGGCAGGTTGACCGCCAGCCAGGACGCCACCGTGGCACCGGCCGTGATGAAGAAGGCACGGAGCCGGCCTGTCCGGAGCGCCAGAACCAGCACGGCTCCCAGGATCAAGAGGGGGTAAAGCTTGGTCGCTGTCCCCAGTCCGATGAAGATGCCGGCCCACACCAACTTTTCGCGCGAAAAGAAGTACATGCCCAGGGCCAGGAGTACCACTGCCCACATGTCCCAGTTGATGAAGCCGGCAAGGATGATCCCAGGCGCAAGGGCCACCATCGCTGCATCCCACGGACGGCGCCGGTTGATGCGGGCTGTCAGGAGGACCGTGACAATCCATGCTGCAACAATGAGCGTTGCGTTGACGTCGAAGTACCCGAGGATCCGTTCGTTGCCCACGCCTTTGCCCGGAACCAACAGCGCCGTCAGGCCCGCGATGATGCCCATGAGGACCGGATACTCAAAGAGGCTTCCTTGGGTGAAAAAGGGGAAGGCGCCGTCTCCAAGCCCCCGGTTCTTGAACAACTCGGGGAAGTCGGAATAGCAGGTGGCATAGAACTGTGAGGGGGTTTCCCAGCCGTTGGTCCGGCAGTAGTCCTTGGCCAGCACTGCCAACAATGCAGCAAGGACGGTCAGGATGATGAGGACCCGTTCCACAGTGAACGGTCCGGGGGAGATCTTGCCGGGCGAGGAATGGCGGCCGAGCGGACCACCTACCAGTTCGGTGAAGTTACGGAGCAAGGAGTCGCTGCGGCTGGGAACCACAAAGCGGGCCCGTTCTCGCTGCCGGTGCGGCTTCGTCTCCTGCATGAGTCGAGCTTACATTCCGGCAGGCGGTCCCCCGAGCCATGGTGGTTCGCTTTAAAAGGGGGAAGCCCACGCGTAGCCGCGCGGGCTTCCAAGGGTTCAGCGTGTCCATGCGGCACCGGTGACTCCTTTGAGTGGGGGAGGCATCAGCGGATGAGTCCCATCTGGTGCAGGACGACGTAAACGTCTTCACGGCGCTGGTCGAGCAGCTGGCCGTTGAACAGGGTGCGGTCCTTGGGAGCATCGGTGCTCTTGAAGAAGCGCAGTTCCTTGAGGTTCCTGGGCACGGTTCACCTCCTTTCCTGGGTGAGTGGCCGGAATTTGGGCACAATAAATAGACCCCATAAATGCAAGGGCCAAAAGACACAAATAGCCGGAATTAATGGACGAGTGAGCAGACCGGAACAGTGGAACACGAATTGTCCGCAAGAAGAATACGGGCAATTAACCCAACAAGAAGCTGGTTCCGAACTATGGGGAAACTGCGTACCCGCGACGTACTGCGGTCCGCTTGCACAACTGAGCACTCATACAGATCAGGGTCCACCCCTGGATCTGGAACACCCCGGGCGTCAAGGCCCGGCCGGTGAAACCCGAGTGGTCAGTGGCTCCAAAAATGGCGCGCGTCAGCAGCAGAGGCCGGGGCAGCAGTGAAAGTCATCTTCCGTCCGCTAGTCAAAGTAATCATTTTCCCAACCTCCTTCTCTGGCCGTAACAGCCCGCCAAGGCAATCAACCCGGCAGACTAACCGGGGAATGCACGCTTCGTTCCCGGCAAGACGCTCTGGGAACAAGATTTAAGGTACAGCACAATTAGCGTATTTGGCCAGCGAAAATCGCAAATTCGCCAAAATAATGTGAAAAGTCTTGTTTCAGAGTCCCCAGCGGATAATCGTGGGGGTTCGTTTGTCCCAGCCGAGGGTGCATACCTTTGCTGTGCCCAACAGGAAATGACGGCCTTGCGTGGCATCCATTTCAAGCCACCGGGCAGTGAGGATCCGGGAGAAATGCCCGTGTGCCACTACCAGGACGTTGTCCATTCCGGACTCCAGGACGCGGCCGATGATCTTGTCTGCCCGTGCCGCAACTTCGTCCAGGGTTTCGCCGTTGGGCACACCGTCGGTCCAGATGAGGTAGTCCGGGTTGTCCTTGCGGATGAGGTCCGAGCTGATGCCCTCGTAGTCCCCGTAATTCCATTCCACGGCGAGCGGCTCATGCACGGCGTCCGGGAAGCCTGCCAGTTCGGCAGTGCGGCGGGCGCGGCGCAGCGGGGAAGTCAGCACGAGGTCGAAGTCGATGCCTTCCAGCACCTTCCGCGCCTCAACGGCTTGCTGTTCACCCTCCACGGTCAGCGGAAGGTCGGTAAGTCCCGTGTACTGGCCGCTCTTGGACCACTCCGTCTCGCCGTGGCGAAGGATCCAGAGTTGCGGGCGCGGGGAGGTCGCGGCGTTCAATTAAGGCTCCTCTGTTTCGGTTTCAGGATCGACGACGGCGGACTCGGGTTGGTCTTCCCACCACGCCAGGAGTTTGGACTCGGCTTCCTCAGGGGAGAGCGGTCCGTGTTCCATACGCTCTTCCAGGAGGAACTTGTAAGCGCGTCCGACGACGGGTCCCGGCTTAAGTCCCAGCAGCGCCATGATCTGCGCGCCATCCAGGTCCGGCCGAACGGCTGCCAGCGATTCCTGTTCCAGCAAGGTGGCAATGCGTTGTTCAAGGTCATCGTAGGCGAAGGACAGGCGGTCGGCCTTGCGCTGGTTGCGTGTGGTGACGTCCGAGCGGGTGAGCCGGTGCAGCCGTTCCAGGAGGGGCCCGGCATCGGTCACGTAGCGGCGAACCGCGGAATCCGTCCAGCCGGCATCGCCGTAACCGTAGAAACGCATGTGCAGCTCAACCAGGCGTGCCACAGCCTTGATGGTGTCGTTGTCGAAGCGCAGGGCTTTCATGCGTTTCGCCGTCAGCTTCGCACCCACCACGTCGTGGTGCCGGAAGCTGACCGCGCCGCCCGGTTCGAACCGGCGCGTAGCCGGCTTGCCGACGTCGTGCATCAAGGCTGCAAACCGCAGCACAAAGTCGGGACCCGGGACCGCACCGTCCAGACCCGTTTCCAGGTCCGCGGCCTGTTCCAGGACCTGCAGCGAGTGCTGGTACACGTCCTTGTGCCGGTGGTGCTCATCGGATTCGAGGCGGAGCGCGGAAACTTCAGGGAGGACGTACTCGGCCAACCCCGTGTCCACCAGCAGGTCGATCCCAACGCGGGGGTGCGCTCCGTTGATGAGTTTGATGAGTTCGTCGCGGACACGCTCCGCGGAGATGATCTTGATGCGATCGGCCATTTGGGACATGGCCAGCCGGACGTCGTCATGGACGGAGACACCAAGCTGCGAGGCGAAACGGGCTGCCCGCATCATGCGCAGCGGATCGTCGGAGAAAGAGGCCTCGGGTGCTCCCGGCGTGGCGAGTTCGGACGCGTGCAGATCGCGGACGCCACCGAAGGGATCAACCAGTTCCAGGCTGGGCAGCTTGAGTGCCATGGCGTTGATGGTGAAATCGCGGCGCAGGAGGTCGTCCGTGAGGGAGTTTCCGAACGCCACTACCGGTTTGCGCGAGTCGGCATCGTAGGCTTCGGCGCGGTACGTGGTGATTTCAATCTGGAAGCCGTCTTTGCGCATCCCTATGGTGCCGAAGGCGCGACCGATCTCCCAGAAGTTGTCCGCCCATTTCTTGATAACGGAGATGGTCTGGTCCGGTGTGGCGTCGGTGGTGAAATCGAGGTCCGGGGAGGTCCGGCCAAGGAAAAGATCGCGTACGGGACCGCCAACCAGCGACAGCTCGAATCCGGCATCGACAAAGCGCTGCCCGAGGTCGAGCACCACCGGGTCGATGGTGAAGTTAACAGAAGAGCTGTCCAATACGTGCGCCATAGTCCCTTAAGCTTGGCAGATTTTTGGGCAGCGTTGGGCCACGGAAGGCAGCAAATACGCAGCGTTGCGGAACGGCTGTCTTTTGCAGTCCACCTTGCGGCCATGTCCCGGTCATCACTCGAGGGCAAGAGTCGTTAGAGTGGACTTCATGGCCAATCCCGTACCGAGCGCTCCCGGCAGGAGGACAAACGCACCGTTGCCGTCGGCAATCGGTGCGCACGTCGCGCCTGCCCCGCAGCACCCGGTCCAGGCCTCGCTTCCCACTGTCGAGGAAGTTTCGGCGGGGGGCGTCGTGGTGGACACGTCCGACGGCGAACTCCGGGTTGCGATCATCGCCCGCCTTAACAGGGGTGGCCGGCTTGAGTGGTGCCTGCCCAAGGGACACCCGGAAGGCCGCGAAAACAACGAGGAAGCTGCCGTTCGCGAGATCGCGGAAGAAACTGGCATCGAGGGAAGCATCCTGGCCCCGTTGGGCAGCATCGATTATTGGTTCACCGTCAGCGGCCACCGGGTGCACAAGACGGTCCACCATTTCCTGCTGCAGGCCACCGGCGGCGAACTGACCATCGAGAACGATCCGGACCAGGAAGCCGTGGACGCTGCGTGGGTTCCCATCCAGGAATTGGCCCGGAAGCTCTCCTTCCCGAATGAACGCCGCATCGCCGATTTGGCACGGGAAGTGCTGCCGGAACACCTCTGAGCCGGGTACATGGGACGATAAAGGCGATGTCTGAAGCCAAAACAACCCAGTCCGTTCAATCCGGAGAAGCACGTTCCAGCGCCATCATGGCCGCGGGAACGTTGGTTTCCCGGTTCCTTGGCTTCGCTAAAACGTGGATGCTCGGTGCCGCCCTGGGCCTGGGTTCCACGGTCACTGACACCTTTATTAACGCGAATAACCTGCCCAACCTGATCTTCCTCCTGGTTGCCGGCGGCGTGTTTAACGCCGTCCTGGTGCCCCAGATCATTAAGGCTAGCAAGGCAGAGGACCGCGGGGCGGATTACCTCAGCCGGCTCCTGACCCTCGCAGTCCTGGTGCTCCTGGCCCTGACCGCGATCGTAACGTTGGCTGCGCCGCTCGTCATCGACCTCACAACGCAGGACTACTCTGAACAACAGAAGGCCCTCGCGGTCACTTTCGCGTTCTGGTGCCTCCCACAGATCTTCTTCTACGGTCTATATGCCCTTCTAACCCAGGTCCTCAACGCCCACGGCGCGTTCGGGCCTGCCATGTGGGCTCCCATCCTGAACAACCTCGTGGCCATTGCGGGCCTGGGGATGTTCATCTGGATCCTTGGCGCCAACATCACCAATCCGCACACGCTGGATAACTGGGGACCGGTACAGACCTTCTTCGTGGCCGGGTTCTCCACCATCGGCGTCGTGGCCCAGACGGCAATCCTGCTCATACCCGTCCTGAGGCTGAAGCTCGGCCTCCGTCCGCGCTTCGGTTGGCGGGGCGTTGGACTGGGCCAGGCAGCGAAGCTGAGCGTATGGACGCTGGCGACTGCCGCCGTCGGGCAGTTGGCGTTCCTTTATGTCATGAGGATCGCTACGATTCCGGGCGCCGAGCGGCTTCGGCTGAGCAACGCGGGGGAGACCACCGCGGCCTTGACGCTTCCCGGCAACGCGGTCCTCGAGGTCGCGAGCCAGTTGTATCTCCTGCCCCACTCGATCATTGCCCTGTCCTTGGCCACCGTCCTCTTTAACCGCATGACCCGCGCGTCGCAGGACGGCAACAAGGCAGAACTTCGCGATGCCCTGTCGCACGGCCTCCGGACCATGGCCGTCGCCACCGTGTTCGGTGCCTTGGCACTGTTCGCCCTCGCCGGCCCCTTGGGCATGTTCTTCTCCGGCGGCCAGCCACAGGATGGCGTCATGCTGGCGCAGACTTTGACCATCCTTGCCCTCAGCACCCCGTTCATGAGCGCCAACTTCATGATGTCCCGCGTCTTCTATGCCAACGAGGACGCCCGCACGCCCCTCTACGTTCAGCTGCTGCTGGCCGTTGTTTATGTGGTGGGCGCGTTCATCATCCAGTTCCTGCCCGTGGGACAGATCATTTATGCGATCGCAGTCCTGTACACCTTGGGCAACATCCTTTCCGTGGTGATCAGCGTGGTGTTCCTTCGCCGCTTGCTGGGCCACCTCGACGGTCCACGCATCGCCAACTCTTATATCCGCATGGGCTACGCGGGCCTTGGCTCGGCCATTGCCGGGGCCCTGGCCCTGTGGTTGCTCGGCAGCTATCGCGCCGACGGATTCGCCTGGAGCAGCCGGCCCGCCGCCCTGGTGACCGTGATCGTCGTCGGGCCTGTCATGTTGGTCGCCTACCTGCTGTTGCTGCGGGTTTTCCGCGTCACCGAACTGCGCGACCTGCTGCGACCGTTGCTGGGCCGCCTGGGCCGGGGCGTACCGGTCCCCGCCGGCGCGGGCGCCGCTGCAGAACCCACGACGGCGGCACGCGCCACGGTTTCGGACGACACCGGCCTGATTCCGCGCATCTCGGGCGAATTCGACGCCGCCTCCTTCAGGGCCGGCCCGGCACTCGAGCCGGAACCCGCCGTCGAACGCCACCCTGATGTGGTTGGCGCCGCCGAGTACATTCCAGACGAAGATGTGCCCAGCACGGCCATGGGCGGGAAGTTCCGTCCCCAGGTGCCACTGCCCGGACGCCGGACCTACCAGGGCGAGGCCGGACGGAATCCCTACTTCCCTGTGGAGGACAACAGGAAGAGGTAAAGCGGCGGCGCCAACGTGGGCGCAGGGCCGCTATCGGCTAGGCTAGAAACGAATATAGGTAGTTGCAAAAGCGGTTTTCCCGGCTCAGCGGGTGCCCGCCTGCAGGACCCGCAGCTCCCGGACAGCCTAGGAGGAACACGTGTCCCACCCGATCGACGTCGGATCAGTACTTGGCGGCCGCTACAAGGTCACGGCCACCGTATTGACCTCGCATGACCAAGATCTGGTGCTCGACGGCGTGGACCAAGTCCTCAACCGTCCCGTGAGCATCCTCGTTGCCGGGCCCGGTAATGCCGAGCAGGTAGCCCAGAGCGCCCGCGAAGTCGCCACGGGGGAGCGCCCGGGCCACGTCCAGATCCTGGATCTCGGAGTCAGCGACAATACCACGTACCTGATTACCAATCACAGCACCGCGCCGGACCTGCTGGACCTGGTGGTCGCCACCAACCCGCCGTATGTGGAGCCGTTCTTCACGGAGGCCCTCGGCACCGAGATCTTCGGCCAGTCACGTACCTACGAGCCCGAAACGTACGACGGCCTGTACGAGGACGACGAGCACGAGGCCGAGTACATCCAGTACGACAACGACGGCTACCCCATCCATAACGAGACTGCAGCCGAGGCCCCTGCTACGCCCGCGGGCAACGTGCCCCCCAAGCCCGAAGCGACACCCGCCGCGGGCAAGGGGTTCGGCGCCAAGATCGCTGCCGCAGCTGCAGGCGCCGGTGCGGCTGGTGCCGCTGCCGCAGCAGCACTGAAAAACGCCGGTTCCAAGACGAACGACGCCGGTGCTGCCGCTGGCTCCTCAGGGTCGGACCTTCCGAGCGCACCGGCACAACCGCCCACCCAGGCGGTATCCGCCCCGCCGGCCGCTCCGGCTTCTTCGCCACAGCCGCCCACGCAGGCGGTATCCGCCCAACCGGCGGCTCCGACTCCTTCGCCACAGCCATCCACGGAACCCAAGGTTTCGCTTTGGTCCCAGGAGGACTACGGCTTTAGCGGAGAAGCAGCTTCCGGTGGTTCCGGTTCTGGTTACGACCGTGCGGCCAGCAGCTTCCCGGCATCGGCGGCCGCAGTCGATGACTATGACGACGACGAGGTTTACGAGGACGAGGCGCCCCAGCGCGAACCTCGTTCCCTGCGCTGGTTGGTTGGCGGATTGCTCGCCGCGGTACTGGTTGTGGGCTTGGTCCTCGCTGTCACCAACCTCGGCAGCCTGTTGCCCAGTTCCAAGCCGGCAGCTACCCAGAACACCACTGCACCGCAGGCGTCCGGCTCGGAATCCGCCGAACCCACCCCGTCCGAAACTGCGCCCCCGGCTGCTCCGCCGGCCATCCAGGAAATCACCCGGTTGGGTAACTTCGAATTCGCCGCGTCGTTCGACAAGGACCTTGTAAAGGCATTCGACGGCAACGCAGCCAGCTATTGGTCGGACATGGAGTTCGCAACTCCCGACTGGGGCGGACTCTCGGGTGAGATGCCTCTGGTGGTCAAGCTCAAGGAACCTGCAGAGGTTAAGTCCGTGGTCTTGAACCAGCTTGGTGGTTCCGGCGGCAGCATCAGCGTCTACACGAACGATCGTCCTGCCATGGACGGAGCCAAGCTGGTGGGCACCAACAGCTTCACCTCGCCGGAGCTGACCATGCCGCTGGCCGCTCCTGCGCAGACCCAGTACGTCATTGTGGTGATCAAGTCCCTGCCCAAGCTGGCAGCGCCGAAGACCCGGTTCGGTTACGGACTCCGCCTGGCCGAGGTCACCATCCAGTAGTCCACCCAACTAAGTAGCAGTAGGGGCCGTTTTGACTCGTCAGAACGGCCCTTACTGCTACTTACCTTGGCGTCACCGCTTCGATTCGGCACGCCTGCACCCGGTACCCTGAATAGTGGTGGATTTCAGGGTGCTTCCCTGTCCCCAAACTCCAACGGAATATTTGGAGCCGTACGGGGGTTGAGTCAGGTGGCTGCCCCGAAAGCCGCAGCATCGATCAAGGAAGAGGTTCACGCCACGTGAGCATTGCAGAAAACAGCGCATCGCAGGTGCGTGACGTCATCATCGTCGGCTCCGGCCCGGCCGGCTACACTGCCGCCGTTTACACCGCTCGCGCCAACATGAAGCCGCTGCTCATTGCTGGTTCCGTCACCGCTGGTGGCGAACTCATGAACACCACGGACGTAGAAAACTACCCCGGGTTCCCCGAAGGCATCATGGGACCTGACCTCATGGAGAACTTCGAGAAGCAGGCTGCCCGTTTCGGCACCGAAATCCTCTTCGAGGATGTCACCGAACTGGAGCTCGACGGCGACATCAAGACGGTCACCATCGGCACGGGGGAGAAGTTCCAGGCCAAGGCCATTATCCTTTCCACCGGTTCCGCCTACCGCGAGCTTGGGTTGGAGAACGAGAAGCGCCTCTCAGGCCACGGCGTCAGCTGGTGTGCAACCTGTGATGGTTTCTTCTTCAAGGACCAGGACATTGCCGTGATCGGCGGTGGCGACTCTGCCATGGAAGAGGCGCTGTTCCTCACCAAGTTCGCCAAGTCCGTTACCGTGGTGCACCGCCGCGACACCCTGAAGGCTTCCAAGATCATGGGTGACCGTGCCCAGGCCCACGAGAAGATCAACTTTGTCTGGAACACGGCCGTTGAGGACGTTTTGGGTGGCGACAAGGTCACGGGCTTGAAGCTCAAGAACCTCGTGGACGGCACTGCGTCCGAAATCGACGTGACCGGCGTCTTCGTGGCCATTGGCAACGATCCCCGGACCGATCTGGTCAAGGGCAAGGTGGACCTCACCGTCGAAGGAACCATCGCCGTCGAGGGCCGCAGCTCGCGTACCAACATCAAGGGCGTGTTCGCCGCTGGCGACGTCATCGACCCCACGTACCGCCAGGCCATCACGGCCTCGGGCTCCGGTTGTGTGGCGGCCCTTGACGTAGAGCACTACCTGGCAGACCTGCACTCCTAAGCTGCATCCAGCAACCATACGAAGGGAAAAGTTATGAGCAACGCCAAAGACGTAACTGACGCAAGCTTCAGCACGGATGTCCTGGCTTCCGAGAAGCCGGTCATCGTGGACTTCTGGGCAGAGTGGTGCGGTCCTTGCCGCAAGCTCGGTCCCATCCTCGACGAAATCTCGGTCGAGTACAGCGAAAAGGTGGACGTCGTTAAGCTGAACGTCGATGACAACCCCGCCATCGCAGCCCAGTACGGCATCACTTCCATCCCGGCTGTGTACCTCTTCAGCGGGGGAGAAGTGAAGAGCACCGTCATCGGCGCCAAGCCCAAGCAGTTCTTTGAAAAGGAATTCTCGGACGTCCTGTCCTAGTTCCTGATCCATCGACGGAAGCCGGCGGCTCCTGCCCCCTGGGGACAATGTCCCTTTGGGACAAGGAACCGCCGGCTTTTTTTTGGAAATAGATCTCCAACGGTTTCGTTTTGGAGGAATCTTGACCAGAGGACCCTGCATTGCGCCAGTTGGGGAGACTCGGCCTGGCTTACCCGGAGTAGGCTCCCAGAGGCTGGAGTAGCCTCCCAGAGGCGGCTCTGAGGTACACTCCCTGCGGCGGCACGTAGGATAACGCCCCGCGGCGTGGGGTGACCTCCTGAATCATCTGCCCTTTGGAAACAGGCCTCAGGAGAGAAGCGGGCCGCGGACTGAACCCAACTCTTCGAGAGCTGGGCCGTCTGGGATGGAGGCTAGCTGAACCAACCCCCTGACGTGCTGGACGTTTCACGTGAAACACCCACAACGGCGAACTCCTGCTGTGTGAGGGTGGGCCATAGTTTCAGCCGACCATCACAGCAAGGCGTGAAGCCTTGTCGCGCATAGGCCCGGACATCCTGGCGCGACCGTGAACTTTCCGCTGTGACCACGCTCGAATAGCATGGGCTCCAGAACAAGGGGGAGCGTGCGTTCGCCACCTTTCTGCTGTGCTTGAACCACCCAATTGCAGTCGCGATGTAAGGACGCTGAACCGATCCAGCTTACGCTCCACCTACTCAGTTCACTTACTCCGCTTTGGCGTCTGGTCTGCTCCCAGCCACTAGATCTTCCGCTCCTTACTGCAACTTATTCACGTACTTGCTCAGGGCACCGCTGACTCCGAGCTACTGGGAGATCAACGTTTCACGTGAAACAAGGATCATCCACACTGCCGAGTACCTCCCGAATGGCAAGCCCCGGGGGAGCACTCGCGCCACCCGAACCCATCGATCCGTGACAGAAAGGAGCCCGGTCGACCCGCCAGCTATAGCCAGACCACCGCTGCCTACCACCCAATCTCGTGGCCCTAGGAGCGCAGCTGGGGGAGAGCCGATTCCGCTGCACTATGGACACCTCGGACCACAAAGCGATCCTCCCGCCGTTACAGCGCACGTGGCGCCGGAGTACTAATGGCCTACCTCGCGGCCCTGAACGCGCGTCCGGCCATCAACAACCCACCTCGTGGCCCTGGCGTCGTATCCGGCGATCAACAACCCACCTCGCGGCCCTGGACGCGCGTCCGGCCGCCAAGGGCCGCCCTCGCGGCCTGGGGCGCACTGTCCCACTTAAAGGGAAAGTTCGCGGCTCCGCAGGCTCTTCACGCTACTCGCTGGCGAACTGCAAATCGAACACCCGGCACATTCTGGCAGGCGACATCGCAACCCCGAAATGTCTGGAAAGCCCGTCAAATGACACCATGGAGCCTAGACGACATCACGCGCAAACACACACGGCTTCTAGCCTAGGCTACGGCAACACTCAGAACTGATCAGTCCAATTAGCCGCCGATATAACCCGTAATGCCACGGTGAATAGGCAACGTTGCAACAGGAAGACGCACATAGGTACGTAGACCAAGTCCTTGGCTCTCTAGCCAAGCTAGAGCGGACCCCGCCTAGACGGGGCCGGAAGGGGCGTTCCGCGGCCGTCGACACACACCATCAGTCGTACTCGTTGGCCCTTCGCGTTATCCAATGCCAGGCAAACTACGTCTGCTGATCAGGGGTTTCCATGCGGAATCCAGTCGATTGATGATGATTGCAGGTCAATTGGCAGGCCCAATCTACGCCCGACCGTATCCACGGGAGCCTATACATCTGCGACCCCAACCACCGCTACGCCCACTGCTACCCTGCGGCACGCGCACGCTCCTACCGTGCCTAATAATCACGCTGCAGTCCGTTAACCGCTCCGCTCCCGTATTCTCCATGCCCGTGCAGCTCATGGCTGGTCCTTGCTGCGAACTGGCCCAGAGTGGGGTGCTCCGCTTCGACACCGCAGAGTGCAGCCTTTCCGCCTGAATAGCCCGGCAGCTCTTCGGGGGAGTTCGCAGTCAAGGTAGGGCTCGTTTCACGTGAAACATAAACTGCACGCGCTTCTTTGGCCGTGGGCTTGTTGTCGGCTTCCCATCTGCACGGCTCTGTCTCAATCGAGGATTTCGAATGTCGGGCATCCTGACGAGCAAACCAAGCATCGGCAGGCAACGGATCGCGCACCCGCTGGACGATGGAGGGATTAATGTTTCACGTGAAACAGCAACGATGATCATGAGCACTTGGGTGCTGTCACTCCCGGCTCGGAGGTAGAAGGCGGCCGATAGTCCACTGGAGGCCGGCACTCGACAGTCAGACTCAGCCACCTACGTCTTGCGTTGGAATCGGGGGGGTCGCCGCGGCCGTCGCGCCAATGCACTGGAAGCGCCTCGTCGGGCAATCGGGCTTCCTCCATGCGACCGCTCATTCGGCAAGAGACATCCGATGAAACGACCCTCCGTGACAGCCACGGACGCTGTTCGTTAGCTACAGCCCGAAAGCCATCCCATAGGCCCTTCGCGATTCCATCCAGCACCCCAGTTACAGCCTGGGATTAGCCTTGGGTGGCTGGATGCGCGACCAGGCTAGAGGTCAAGGCCCTGGCCGCAACTGGTCCATGTCCGATAGATATCCGGGATTGACTATGAGTGGCCGCCCGCCAATTGGTCAGATAGGGCGGAGCGACGACGAGCGAAAACAATACACAGCGCAAGACTTATTCACAAAGTTATCCACAGGCTTTTCCACTGCCCTCCACACCCACGTCGGACGATCTTCCGACAGAGGAGCGTGAGCTCGAAAGCTTAGTAGTCCCGCTAAGTTGTCCATACGCCTGACATGCTCCGGTCCCACGGCGGTGTACTCACCGGAATTGGCATCAAATCAACGAATTTGCGGGAGATATGACAATAATCTCACTGCACCGCGTAGATCTGCTGGCGCCCATGCCTGGTTTCTTTCGTTCGAATCCCTGGCGTGCACAGGAGGTGCTTAAGTGCGGTCACTCAGGAGTGGCCGACACACTCAGTACGACCAGCGTTATCCCCAAAGTTATCCACAGGGATATCCACCGGACTTTCTACTGTCCACATCTGGGGTCACATGCGGGAACTCGTCGTCGGAGACTTGCTCGTGCCGGCCGTCGAGTCCTTGTTTCACGTGAAACACGAGATGCAGAATCTGCGTCTGCTAGTCCGCACAAAGGTGCCCTCCGGATCGCAGGCCTTGAACTGGGCAATCTCGCAGCAGGTCAAGCGACTCGAAGAGCGTGGTAGTTCAATTGGCTGTCTCGAGCGGATGAGCTTTGATACGTACAACATCAGATCTCTTGTGACCCATCTCCCAGCGTAGCTGCGGGGATGCAAGCTTCCGGCCCAACTGCACCCACGATATGCAGCGACAGTGATCGTGTCCTGGCGGCTCAGCTATTTACTTGTCGTCCACACCTAACCCCCTGTAGCCCGGCACGTAAGGCTGCTATTCCATGCTTAGTTTCACCAGGCCAGCGAGGCACATGGAGGCTCGGAGGAAGCCCATGATCGACCAAGGCTCATGACTTGCGGTCTCCAGAGTTCACCGACGGCCCCAAGCACACAGTGGACAAGAACACTCGCTGCTCATGGATCCACGGCGCCCTGCCGAGGCTTGGCACTCGGCACTTCGTACCCACAATCAAGTCAGCGAGACGGCACCCGACTTCTACAGCAAGGCTGGCCACAGAGAGGAGGAGAGGGCGGCCCGCCATGTGACAAGGAGAACGGGGTCAGTGGAATGTCGTGCATCGAAGAACAGTCGAGTACTGACGGACGCATGGATGGTGGATGGGTGGTTCAGACCGGCTTACGCTCCGCAATGGATGGGTGGTTCAGACCGCCTTACGCTGCGCGCAGGACTTCGCGGAAGAGCATCTCCGACGAACCACGTGGCATCTGCCAGAAGGATGTGAGGCGCATCTGACCAGACGCGAGTTCTCTCCCTGTCGCTCCTTGACTCTTCTGGTGCGTTGGCGTGCAAGAGTGCACCTACTGGCCGCAGGAGAAGACATACACTGTGCCCGCTGATTAGTCGCCATCACAGCTGGACTTGGTGTTCCCAGTGATAAGTACCCTAAGTTGCCTCAGTCTAGGATGGAGAACCACGACGGCACATGCTCCGCTTTGCCGTCGACCAAAGCCGGCGCCATCGAGACCCGGGGGGTAGCGGGTCGCAGGGGAGTGTGCATCATCTCTGGTGCGCGTCAGCCGACTCTCCCGGCTGAGACTGCTTCGTCTAAATAGCTTCGTCAGCCATGCCAGACAGATGACATCCCGTACTCAGTCACTCAGGGGTCGCCAGCGCACGAAGACTGTAGTCGATACCAACAGTGCAGTCGTAGGGCCTTCGAATCGTCATGCAACGTCAATGCATTAGGGAACAAGACGCGCGGCAGACGAGTACTCAGCATCCAGGTTAGGACCAGGCACCAGCTACCAGCTCTACCAGCTACCAGCTCTACCAGCTACCAGCTACCAGCTACCAGCTACCAGCTACCAGCTACCAGCTACCAGCTACCAGCTACCAGCAAAGATGTTACTCGGCCGACAGACACCATTGGGAGTCCTCATTCCCAAGGCTCAGCCAGCCAGTCAGCTCCACATCCGTAGTCCGCACCGCGCCGCTGATATCAAGGCTCATGGGGCACCGTACCGCATAGAGTCTGGGACAAGAGTCCCGTTGCCACCCCTCTGAGTGATCACCAATGCCGCATCACCAACCAGAATGGGACGAGTTTGGTTTGATTGCTGAGGTTTGGGGAGACGTTCCTCTTCTACTCAAACCCAGTTGAGCAAGCGGTGTTTCACGTGAAACAGTGCCGCAGCCGAGCGGCGAGTGTCCACGCCAGCGCACTGTCGCCCCTTACCTTCAACCGAAGTTCGGTCGCACGGACATCCCGAAGACCCACGGCCTAGGGGATTTCCACCCTTCCATGGACTTTGACACCGCCTGATCGCACTGTGGTACGACCCATCTGTTCCGGCAACGAAACACAATGTTTCACGTGAAACACCAGATCCGAAGCCGCGCGCGCCAGTCCAGCTACCTCCTTCTCCGCTTCCAGAGCCACAGAAAGTCGAGATTCACACCGTTCGCCGCAACCTCCGAACGAATCAGAGGATCGTTGGGCCTATTCATTTCGCACCTATTCACTCAGAATGGCGAGAACTGTCCGTTAACCCCCCATCCTGGGTTCGGCCCCTGCAGGTCAGAGGGATCCTTTGCGTCCCATGCAACACTGCACTTCGTCGAGTTGCTGAACGTCAACATGCACTGTTTCACGTGAAACCAAGGAACAACGGTCATACACGACGCTCATGCCAATGCTTCCGCTTCTGAAATCTCGTTCTAGGTCGCGGTTAGAGCCAGATTCATCGGTGAGTTCCTCAACTGGCTCAGCAGGCTCGAAAGGAGACCACAACCCCATCAGAACGTCACGACTCCATGCGCAGACGAGCAGAAATGAAGCATAGACAGCCCTCAGAGGCGAGCATCGCCGTATGTCCGGCGATCTGACCTAGGAAGTTCTGTTTCACGTGAAACATCCGCCCTCGGCGATACAGGAACCGCGGGAGCTTCTCACCCTAGACCAAAGCTGCTAAAGCAACCCGCCCTTGGACCACTGAGTCGGCGGTGCAAACCCACCGGTCTGTTTACGGCCAGTTACGTGTTGGTAAGACGGTAGGCCTGCCCCACAACAGCTCGTAAGTTGCACAAATCGAACGGATCCAGAGCAGGCCAGCACTATCTGGACAGACTCTTTCGCCCGCATAGCTGGCTCAGGAGGGGCATTCTGCCTGCTCAGCGGTGATAGGCACGAATCTGCGGGAACGAACCCACAAATACCCTTTGCTGCCGCGTATCAGGTCCGGGGCGGCCGAATGCCTGCTGAGCGGGGTACAGGGAGCTGAACCCGTAGATACCCGGTTGCGTATCGCGGGACTTCGGAGACGCGGGGAGGGCCTGCCCAGCGGTCGCTCGGCGAACACGAAATGCCAGAGTGGCCCTATCGGTTCGGGCGCCCAGGCATCCTTCTAATAGCCAGACAAACGCAGCGACGAATGACCGCAGCAACACTGGCCTACCCATGTCCGGGGAGGGCACATTTTGTGGACGCTGCAGGACGGCCTGCACACACGTCTCCCAACAATAATGGGGCCCACTCCGTTGGAAGTGAACCCCATTGAATTGATGAAGGAGAACTAGCCCTCTGCACCGGGACTAAGGACATCCATAATACGGTTGAGGTCCTCGACGCTGGCAAACTCAATGCTGACGCGTCCCTTGCGGGCACCCAGGGTGATCTTCACATTGGTGTCCAGACGATCGGACAGCGAAGAGGCCAAGTAGTCCAAGCGCTCGTGGCGAGCATTGGGCTTGGGGATGCTGTTCTTAGGCGGCGTCGTGGGATCCTGGTACAGGGCCACAGCTTCCTCGGTGGCCCGTACAGACATGCCTTCAGCCACGATCTTCTGTGCCAGGCGCTCCATGGCGGCAGCGTCGGGCAGTGACAGCAAAGCGCGAGCGTGTCCCGCCGAAAGAACGTTGGCGGCTACACGGCGCTGGACCAGCGGTGGGAGCTTCAGCAGCCGGAGCGTGTTGGACACCTGCGGTCGGGAACGCCCAATACGATCGGCGAGCTGCTCATGCGTGGTGCCAAAGTCCTCAAGGAGCTGCTGGTAGGCGGCTGCCTCTTCCAACGGGTTCAGTTGGCTGCGGTGAAGGTTCTCAAGCAGTGCATCCCTGAGGAGGTCGTCATCCGTGGTGTCGCGGACGATCGCGGGGATGGTGTCGAGGCCAGCGGCCTGTACAGCCCTCCAGCGACGCTCGCCCATAACAAGCTCGTACGGTTCTCCACCCTTTTCAGTTGAAGTACGTACAACAATTGGCTGGAGAACGCCGATTTCCCTGACCGAGTGCACCAGCTCCGCCATATCGTCTTCATCGAAGACACTACGCGGTTGCTTGCGGTTGGGGTGGATGTCCGTGACGGGAATTTCGGCAAACCTGGCGCCGGGTACCTCCACCAGCTCAACATCCGATGCTGCAGGTACAGGTGCAGCCGCAGCAGGTGAGGAGGCCGACGTCGTACGGTCTTCAGAAGGGGCCTTCACAGAGGTGGCAGCGGAACGCTTGGCAGCCGGAGCCTTGGCTGCCGGCGTCTTCGCCGCGGTCTTTGCAGGAGCCTTTTCCGTGGAAGTGGAACGTGCACCACTCGCGGTCTTGGAACCAGAGCCCTTGGACTCGGAAGGTGACTCTACAACGGCAGCATCCGCGGTGGGTGCCTCAGTAACCGGTTCGGTCGCTTTGCGTGCGTCGGGGAAGAACAAGTCCACCGGACGCGAAGGCGACGCGCCATTCCCTGCGGACCCTACGGCGGCGGAGCTGGGGATGAGAGCCCCAAGACCCCTGCCAAGGCCTCTTCGCTTTTCGCTCATTGATTCATCCCTCCGATGGATAGCCGAGCGCGGAGCGACTCAGGCTGTTGCAGTGTTTCAAGAATTCTAGCGTTCAGCGATTTCAGCGGCGGCTTCCATGTAGGACAACGCGCCGCTCGATGAGGGATCATACGTCATGAC
Organism: Paenarthrobacter sp. NPDC018779; assembly: GCF_044391085.1. Classification (NCBI taxonomy): domain Bacteria; kingdom Bacillati; phylum Actinomycetota; class Actinomycetes; order Micrococcales; family Micrococcaceae; genus Paenarthrobacter; species Paenarthrobacter sp. NPDC018779. The sequence goes on from NZ_JBIRZS010000008.1 coordinate 101,370, forward strand.
CGTTTGCTGGTAGCTGGGCGCTTCGGAGATACGCACCGAACGCGGCACCACGGCACTGAGAACTTGCTGGGGGAAGTGTTGACGAACTTCCGAAGCCACCTGGGCCGCCAGGTTCGTCCGGCCGTCGTACATCGTCAGGAGAATGGTCGAAACCTCCAGATCCGCATTGAGGTGCTTCTGGATCATCTCGATGTTCTTAAGGAGTTGGCTGAGCCCCTCCAGCGCGTAGTACTCGCACTGGATGGGGATCAGCACCTCACTGGCAGCGCAGAAAGCATTGACTGTCAGGAGGCCGAGGCTCGGCGGGCAATCGATGAAGATGTAGTCGAGCCGGCCCTCACCCGCCTTCTCACGCTCCTTGGCGTAGACGTCGATCGCTCGTCGTAGCCGCTGCTCGCGGGCAACGAGGGAAACGAGCTCAATCTCGGCGCCGGCCAGGTGAATGGTTGCCGGCGCGCAGAAAAGGTTGGGGATATCCGGGCACGGCGCAACAACGTCGTTCAAAGGAAGGTCGTTAATGAGGACGTCGTAGATGCTGTCTACGTCTGCGTGATGCTCGATGCCGAGCGCGGTGGAGGCGTTGCCCTGCGGATCAATGTCTATGACGAGAACATTGAGCCCCGCGGATGCCAGCGCGGCCGCGATGTTGACCGTGGTGGTGGTCTTACCGACGCCACCCTTCTGGTTGGACACTGTGAAGATTCGTGTCTTCTCAGGCTTCGGGAGCTGGCGGCCGATCAGCCGCTCGCGACGCCGGGTCTCGTGCGCGAGTTCGCGGGCAATGGGGCTTGAATCGTCCATGGAGTCCATGAGGTTAGGCCCATCGTCGGTGAGGGTTTCACGTGAAACGGCATTTTCAACCGATTCGGTACGCACAATCGCGGACTGCAGAGATGCTGAGGGTGTGGCCATGGACCGCGCAGACCCCAAAGACATAAATGGGGGGATCCGCTGCGTGGAGGTTTCGCTACTGCCCACTGGTCACACTCTCACTCTCATTCGGCGCTTGCTGCCGTTCTCTAGCCTAACCGCTCCGCCGCCGACACGCGGGAAACCAAGCCCTGCCTAAGCCGTCTTTCCGGGCTTGTTGACGATGATCCTCACCACGGTGGTGGGTTCCTCCAAAAGCTCCTGTCCGCAAACCACAACGGACGTTTCGACGCCGCCGAGCTTACGGATGACCTTCTTTGCTTTCTCGATTTCCTCCGCTGCGCTCCGACCCTTGATGGCAACTACCTCACCCTTGCCGTTAAGCAGCGGAATGGTCAGTCCGGCCAAGTTGGTCAGCGCGGAGACCGCGCGGGCGGTCACAACGTCGGCATCCACGAGGCCTACGGCCAGTTCTGCACGCGTCCGCATGACGGTCACGTTGTCCAGCCCAAGGTCGTCCACCACTTCCTGAAGCCAGATCACGCGGCGCTCCAGCGGCTCGATAAGTGTCAGTTCCAGGTCGGGACGGGCAATCGCCAGGCACAGGCCCGGCAATCCGGCTCCGGATCCAACGTCGGCCACATGCTTGTCCTTGGCAATGGCGGATTCGATGACGGCACAGTTCAGGACATGCCGGCCCCACAAGCGGGGAACCTCGCGGGGACCAATAAGTCCGCGTTCAATACCGGACGTTGCCAGGTGCTCAACGTAGCGCTTGGCAAGGTCCAAGCGTGCCCCAAAAATTTTCTCAGCTGCCTGCAGTTCAGTAGCGGAAATCTCAACCATGAGCCGCTAGTCAGCCGAAACCACGATGTGCCGGCCTGCGCCTTCACCCTCGGATTCAGAGACAAAACCAAGATCGGCCACGGCATCGTGAACAATCTTGCGTTCGTAGGCGCTCATGGGTTCCAGGGCAACCGTCCCGCTGTTGGCTTTGACCTTGGCCACGGCATCTTCAGCGATCTGCTGGAGAACACCGGCACGGTCCTTGCGGTAGCCATTGATGTCCAGCACCAGGCGGGAGCGGTTCTCCGTTGCGGAAAGAACGGAAAGCCGGGCCAGTTCCTGCAGTGCTTCCAGGACTTCGCCGTCACGGCCCACCAGGCTCTCCAGGGCGGCTGACTCTTCTTCGGCTGCAATGGAAATGTAGGTCCGACCGTTGCGGACCTCGATGTCGATGTCGCCGTCGATGTCTGCGATATCAAGGAGCTCTTCGAGGTAATCGGCGGCAATGTCGCCTTCCTCTTCCAGGCGGCTTGCCGTCTTGGACAGCGTCTCTTCCTGGGCGTCGTCCTGGTCTTCAGTCACGGCGGCGGTTACTTCCTCGGTGCTCTCAGCAGACATTACTTCTTCTTCCTGTTCTTACGTTGCGGCTGGACGCGCTGCGCCCTGACTTCAGCAGCAGCGGCGGCAGCGGCAGCCTCGGCGTCGTCATTCTTCTTGCCACCCAGCAGCGGCGGCAAACCCTTGGCGGCCCGACGCTCCTCGAGCGCCTTGGCGGCAGGGGAACCCGGAGTGGGCATACGGCGGATAACGAAGAACTGCTGACCCATGGTCCAGAGGTTGGTTGTGGTCCAGTAGATGAGGACACCGATCGGGAAGTTGATGCCACCAATACCGAACACGAGCGGCAGGATGTAGAGCATCATCTTCTGCTGGCGCATGAACGGGCTGGCGAGGGCTTCCTCGGACATGTTCTTGGCCATGATCTGCTTCTGCGTGATGAACTGCGAGGCAGTCATGGCGAGGATCATGATGATCGAGAGCACCCAGACAGCTACCTCGTTACCACCGGCACCACCGTGCAGCAGCGAAGCCGACAAGGGCGCACCGAAGATGCTTGACTCATCGAACTGGACTACCTGCTGGGCGCTCATGGCACCAATACCGTTGCCGGCATTCTTGGCGTTCGAGATACCCGACAGCACCTGGAACAGCGCAAAGAAGAACGGCATCTGGATCAGCATCGGCAAGCAGGCCGAGAACGGGTTGGTGCCGTGCTTCTTGTACAGAGCCATCTGCTCCTGCGCCATGGCCTGGCGGGAGAGCTGATCGGTCTTGCCCTTGTACTTGGTCTGCAGCTTCTTCAGGTCAGGCTGCAGCAGCTGCATGCCTCGCTGGGCCTTGATCTGCTTGACGAAGACAGGAATGAGGGCAGCACGGATCACCAGCACCAGGCCAATGATGGACAGCGTCCAGGTCCAGCCGTTGGCGGCAGGGAGCCCAATGAAGCTCAGCCCCTCGTGGAAGCCAACCATGATGATTGACACCAACCACTTGAACGGAAACATGATTGTTTCAAAGAAGTCCATACGATATCCCTATTCGTCAGGCCGCAGGGCGGCCTTCTTCATCAGCCTGAGCAGCCAGGAACAGGTCCGGGTTGTTCAGTACAACAATTGTGGGCGTCCGGCCTTCAGGCCAATGACGATGCCCTGCGGGGACGTGGTCCACACCGCCGGCATTCCAGGGGTGGCATTTGGCGAGCCTTCTGGCTGCGAGCCAAGTGCCCTTGACGGCGCCATGCACCGTGACAGCCTCGAGCGCATACGCCGAGCAGGACGGAAAGAATCGGCAAACCTGGCCGTACAGGGGCGAGACCACTTTGCGGTAGGCCTTCAACAGGAGGATCAACACGTTCCTGGGCAGGTCCCAGACGAACCTGCCGATCACGGCGGGCCAGCTTTGGGAAGGAACCTCGTCAGCGGGGTCACCAAAGGAAGGAACGACGGCGGCACTATGGTTATGCACGCGGTGTCCCTTCCGTTGTGGTGCCGTTGCTGCCCGGCGAAGTGTTGCGTGGAGCTGAGCCACCCAGTCGCTTCGTCGTCACTGCCAATGCGGCGTTGTAGTCCGCGAGCAATTGATCCCAACTGGCTGATGCAGCTGCAGGCAATGCTCGGACTACCACCGCCAGGCCCGTTCCATGCTGTTGCAAAGACAACGCGCCTGCTTCTCTCAGTCTCCTCTTAACGAGGTTCCTGGTCACGGCGTTCCCGACGGCTTTGGAGACAATGAAGCCGATTCGACTCGGCTCCGCGGCCCCGATAGGAGCCGTATATAACACTAAGTTCCGGCGTCCATTGCGGACGCCGGAACGTACAGTTGTTGAAAAGTCGGTAGACGTCCGGAGACGGTTTGGGGTGGCTAGCACCGACGAACCCCCGAAAGGACCCTGACCGACAAGTCAGTTATTTAGGCCGACAGCTCGACGCGGCCCTTGCCGCGACGGGCAGCCAGGATGGCGCGGCCGGCACGGGTACGCATACGAAGGCGGAAGCCGTGCTTCTTGGCCCGACGGCGGTTATTCGGCTGAAAAGTCCGCTTGCTCACGTTAGTTACTCCAGTGGATCAAAGGTGCGCCCACCCGATCAAAAGGGGAAGAACTGGCCGACGCTAAGTTTTGTATGTGCCTGCCGCCGTTGCCTCCAGCACGGTGAACGTACCGGGGTGCAACTGATCGCAAAAGCGGACACAAAGGACTTCACAACGTTAGGGCAAAAAGGGACCCCCAGTCAAACCGGGAGCCACCCGGGAAACTGTCCACAACTGTGGCAAACCAGGGGATACAGCCTGTGGATGAACTGGCTCACAGGGCTCGATCAAGAACAACAACGGTGTAATTATCCACAAGCAACTTCCCAGCTATCTTCTGGGGAAATCATCCCCTAGAGTGGCTCAGTAGCCCATTGTCCACCCGCTGTGCATAAGTCTGTGGATTAATCCCCGGAACCACTGCCTGCCGGAGGCTTTTCGGCTGCCAGCAACGCCGGCAAGCAAGTATTTAGGAACACATTGATGACAGTAGACGAAGCCAACCACGCCAATACTGTCGGAAGTTCCTGGCGCAGGGTGCTGAGCCTCCTGGAACAAGACGACCGGGTTTCACCCCGTCAGCGCGGTTTCGTCATCCTCGCCCAGGCACAGGGCCTCATCGGTTCCACCCTCTTGGTTGCCGTGCCCAATGAGCTCACCAGGGAAGTCCTGCAAACGCAGGTCAAAGATGCCTTGGACGATGCCCTTCGCAGCGTCTTCTCCGATGACATCCGTTGCGCCATCGACGTGGACACCGAACTGGTTCCCGTCCACGCGGAGCCGGAACCCGTCGTCGAGCTTTCCGCTGCCCCGGACCTCGCAATGGAACCGAAGCCGCAGCCCACGCCACCCAGCACTTCGCACGAATTTGGCCGGCTGAACCCGAAGTACATCTTCGATACCTTCGTGATCGGTTCCTCCAACCGCTTCGCCCACGCTGCGGCAGTGGCCGTGGCCGAGGCGCCGGCCAAGGCGTACAACCCGTTGTTCATCTATGGCGACTCCGGACTGGGCAAAACCCACCTCCTGCACGCCATTGGCCATTACGCCCGGCGCCTCTACAGCGGTATCCGCGTCCGCTACGTGAACTCCGAAGAATTCACCAACGACTTCATCAACTCCATCCGCGACGACGAGGGCACCAGCTTCAAAACCACGTACCGCAACGTGGACGTGCTCCTGATCGACGACATCCAGTTCCTGGCAGGCAAGGACCGGACACAGGAGGAGTTCTTCCACACGTTCAACGCCCTGCACAACGCCAACAAGCAGGTTGTCATCACGTCCGACCAGCCGCCCAAGATGCTTGCCGGCTTCGAGGACCGCATGACTTCGCGATTCGAGTGGGGACTCCTGACGGACATCCAGCCGCCCGAACTTGAAACCCGCATCGCCATCCTCCGCAAGAAGGGCCTCAGCGAAGGCCTGTCCGCCCCGGACGATGCTTTGGAGTACATCGCCTCGAAGATTTCCAGCAACATCCGCGAACTTGAGGGCGCCCTCATCCGGGTCACGGCGTTCGCCAGCCTCAACCGCCAGCCCGTGGACGTGGCCCTTGCGGAGATGGTCCTCAAGGACCTGATCACCGACGACGGTGCGCAGGAGATCACGGCAAAGCAGATCCTCGACCAGACCGCGGACTACTTCAAGCTCAGCATGGAAGAACTCTGCAGCAAGTCGCGTACGCGCACCCTGGTGACTGCCCGGCAAATCGCGATGTACCTCTGCCGGGAGCTGACGGACATGTCCCTGCCGAAGATCGGGCAGGAGCTGGGCGGCCGCGACCACACCACTGTCATCCACGCCGACCGGAAGATCCGGGAGCTGATGGCTGAGCGTCGTGTGATTTACAACCAGGTCACCGAACTCACCAACCGCATCAAGCAACAGCAGCGGGACTCCTGAATCCACATCGCACCGCGCACTACATACCTTATTAACAGGTGCATGTGGATAACCCTGTGGATTGTTAAGGGGACAAGCGCGGTTAATGGGCTTAAAACCCTTAAGCCATCTGTGGATCGTTAAAAAGTGCCTCTCGAGTTGTCCCCATCCACACCCTGTTTAAAACCCAGTTAACGCACACTCCGTGAACAGGGCTTAACCGCGGATCCGCGCGGCAGGAAGCACTTATCCACAGTTTCCACAACAGTTATTAACACTACGAATCCCAAAAAATCGAAATCCCTCAAATAACAATCACCCTCTCCCACACACCGCCTGCCCCAGGGGAACGGACCAACGGACAGCCGAGGCTGTCCACATAGGGCGAGTCCGGGCAAACGGGGATGGGTTAATCCCAGATGTTCCGGCTAAGCTGTCAGCAGCGCTCCCATCCCTGGGTATGTTTTGTAGTTCGTTAAGCGCGGACCATGCAGCTCCCGGTGCCGGAACGCGGATTTTTGGTGGGTTCCAGGCAGGAATCCGCAGCTACTACCTGGCAGCAGCAATGAAAGGCGGCACCCCTCCGTGAAGTTCAGAGTCGACCGCGACGTCCTGGCAGAAGCCGTCACGTGGACCGCGCGGTCGTTGTCTCCGCGGCCGCCCGTACCTGTGCTTTCCGGCCTCCTCCTCAAAGCCGAGGCTGGAACCGTTAGCCTTTCGAGCTTTGACTACGAGACCTCGGCACGTCTGGAAATCCCCGCAGACATCACCACCGAGGGCACCATCCTGGTCTCCGGGCGACTCCTGGCCGATATCTGCCGAAGCTTGCCTTCCGCTCCCGTGGAAGTTGAAACCGATGGAAGCAAAGTCACCCTCACGTGCCGCCGAAGCAGCTTCCATCTGGCAACTATGCCCGAATCCGAGTACCCGGCTTTGCCTGCCCTTCCAGCCATCAGCGGCACGCTGCCGGGCGATTCGTTCGCCCAGGCCGTTTCCCAGGTGATCATTGCTGCCAGCAAGGACGACACCCTGCCCATCCTCACCGGTGTCCGCATGGAGATCGAGGATGACATGATCACCCTCCTCGCCACGGACAGGTACCGCCTGGCCATGCGGGAAGTTCCGTGGAAGCCCGTCACTCCGGGCATTTCCACCAGCGCTCTGGTCAAATCCAAGACCCTCAACGAGGTTGCAAAGACCCTCGGCGGAAGTGGTGACATCAACGTTGCCCTTGCCGATGACGACAGCCGCCTCATTGGCTTCGAAAGCGGCGGACGCACCACCACTTCGCTGCTGGTGGATGGCGACTACCCGAAGATCCGGTCACTTTTCCCGGATTCCACGCCCATCCACGCAACCGTCCAAACCCAGGAACTGGTTGAAGCCGTTCGGCGTGTGTCACTCGTGGCTGAGCGCAACACTCCTGTTCGCCTCGCCTTCAGCCAGGGGCTGCTCAACCTCGACGCAGGCACCGGCGAAGATGCCCAGGCTTCGGAAGAACTCGAAGCCCAGCTTTCCGGCGATGACATCACCGTTGCCTTCAACCCGCATTACCTGGTTGAAGGCTTGAGCGTCATTGAAACCAAGTTTGTCCGGTTCTCGTTCACGACAGCTCCCAAGCCGGCCATGATCACGGCCCAGGCCGAAGCTGACGGCGAAGACCAGGACGACTACCGATACCTGGTGATGCCGGTCCGCCTGCCCAACTAGCCGCCAATCGTTGATGGTCCGCTGCCCGGATCATCACCACATGACACGGCCTGGAACTTCACGCCACCCTCCGCAGAAAAGAGTCGCACTGTGCACATTGGACTGATCGGTCTTGGAAAAATGGGTTTCAACATGCGTGAGCGCATGCGGAACGGTGGCATTGAGGTAACTGGTTTCGACCGGAATCCGGAGGTCACCGACGTAGCAACGGTCGATGACCTTATTGCCGCACTGCCCACTCCGAGGCTGGTCTGGGTCATGGTTCCTTCTGGCGCCATCACCGATGCCGTAGTCACGGAGCTTGGCGGGAAACTGAGCCCCGGTGACATGGTGATCGACGGCGGAAACTCACGCTTCACCGAAGACCAAAAGCACGCCGCAGCCTTGGCCGAGAAGGGCATTCGCTTCGCCGACTGCGGCGTTTCCGGCGGTGTGTGGGGCCTGCAGAACGGTTACGGACTCATGGCCGGCGGCTCCGAGGAAGACATTGAGCTGGCCATGCCGGTGTTCGATGCCCTCCGTCCGGAAGGCGACCGCGCCGACAGCTTCGTCCACGTTGGCGGAGTCGGCGCCGGCCACTACGCCAAGATGGTCCATAACGGAATCGAATACGGCCTGATGCAGGCGTACGCCGAAGGCTACGAACTGCTGGCTGCCAAGGACATCGTGAAGGATTTGCCGGGGACGTTCCGGGCGTGGCAGAAGGGAACCGTAGTCCGTTCTTGGCTCCTGGACCTCATGGTCAAGGCACTCGACGAAGATCCGGGCCTGGCCTCGATCGACGACTACGTGGAAGACTCCGGTGAGGGCCGCTGGACGGTTGAGGAAGCAATCGCCAATGCCGTGCCCGCTCCAGCCATCACGGCTGCGCTGTTCGCCCGCTTCGCTTCTCGCGAGGACACTTCACCCGCAATGAAGATGGTTTCCGCGTTGCGCCACCAGTTCGGCGGACACGCTACCCGCCCGGCCAACTAAGGCCGCAGGAGTCCAGCAAACGGCGTGTACCTCGAACATCTCTCGCTGACCGACTTCCGGAGCTATGCCCAGGTTGACCTGAAGCTTGGCCCGGGCGTGACTGTCCTGGTGGGTTCCAACGGGATCGGCAAGACGAACCTGATGGAAGCCATCGGCTATCTGGCGACGCTGAGCTCACACCGCGTCAGTTCAGATGCCCCGCTGCTCCGGTTCGGAACCGAACGTGCCCTGATCCGCGCACGGCTGGTGCGTGGCGAACAGTCCAGCATCATCGAGCTGGAGATCAACGCCGGCCGTGCCAACCGTGGACGCATCAACCGCAGAAACCCGGTGCGGGCCAGGGACATCCTGGGCATTTGCCAAACCGTGTTGTTCGCTCCGGAGGACCTCGCCTTGGTCAAGGGGGATCCATCCAACCGCCGGCGCTTCCTGGACGAACTGCTGGTGAGCCTGGTTCCTCGGCACGCGGCGACCCGCAGCGACTATGACCGTGTCTTGAAGCAGCGGAACGCGCTCCTGAAATCCGCCCGAACCGGAAAGTTCACCGCAGGGCACGAGGCAACCCTGGATGTCTGGGACCAGCACATGGCACGCGCCGGCGCCCAACTCCTGCACGCCCGGCTCGAGCTGGTGGAACGTCTGCGTCCGCACTTGAACAGCGCCTATGCACAATTGACGGACGGTTCCAAGGACGCCGGTGCGGTTTACCGCTCAACCATCCAGGGCATCCTTGACGACGACGGCGGTGCAGGCGCCCCGTCAACGGAACCTCCGGCGTCGGCCGAGGACCTCCGGCTGCTGTCCGTGGACGAGCTCACCGAGCGGTACATCCAGGCCTTTGCGGCAAGCAGGAAAAAGGAACTGGAACGCGGAATTTCCTTGGTGGGTCCGCACCGGGACGAACTCGAACTGGTCCTGGGCCAGGCACCCGCCAAAGGCTACGCCTCGCACGGCGAAACGTGGTCCATGTGCCTCTCCCTGCGGTTGGCGTCGTATTACGTGATGCTCGACGACGCCCAAACCGGTGGCACGGCACCGATCCTGATCCTGGACGATGTCTTCGCTGAACTCGACGTCCAGCGGCGGCGTAAACTGGCAGCAATCGTGGCCGGTGCCGAACAGGTGCTGGTGACCGCCGCCGTCGACGCCGACATCCCGGAGGAGCTGGCCGGACGGCGCATAACCGTTGTTCCGGGAGGCATCGATGGCGAGGGATAGCGCCGACGGACGTCAACCCGGCCGGGATCCTGACGAAATCGACGCAGCCCAGGCCGCTTTGAACCGCATGCGCGAAGCCGCGGCCGCGCGCGGTGAAGTGCGTCAACGCGCTCCCCGCCCCGGATCCACTCCCAAACGGACCGGCCTGCGCGACACCAAGGGATTTTCGCAGTTCCACGGAAGCGGCCGCGATCCGTTGGGCCTGGGAAAAGTGGTGGGCCGCCTGGTTGCCGAACGCGGCTGGACGTCGCCGGTTGCCGTGGGATCCGTCATGGCCGAATGGGATGCACTGGTAGGACCGGACATCGCGGCCCACTGCACACCGGAGAGCTTCACCGACACTACCCTCCAGGTCCGTTGCGATTCGACGGCATGGGCCACCCAGCTCCGTTTGCTGAGCACCAGCTTGCTGGAGATGTTCCGGAAAGAGCTGGGCGACGGCGTTGTCACGAGCATCCAGGTCCTCGGTCCGTCGGCGCCCAACTGGCGAAAAGGCGGGCGCAGCGTGAACGGTCGGGGCCCACGGGACACATACGGCTGAACGGCGTGCAGGGCGATTCAACGCCCCCGGGCCGTATAGGCCCCCATCGGGACCTCCACAGGGCCGTTCCAGAGGGGGCCAGTGGCCTCCCATCGGCATATTCAGCTCTCGGCTGCCCTCGTATTTGCAGGGATTCGGGCTTTTCCACGATAGAATTGACCTAGATACTGAGCGCCGGTGAAACACCGTCAGGGGTTCGGGATCCACTGTGGTGGATCCAGGACCCCCTTCGTTGGAGTAATCGGCGCAATCAGTCACGTGCCTTTGAAGGTTCCGCGCATGCCGGGGCCTGATGCGGCGCGGCCGTCATCTATCACAGAGGAGTCGAAAGCGCCTGTGGCTAACGACAATGCAGAGACCTTGGCAGTAGAGCCCGCGGGGGAGGCAGCTTCCACGCCAGCCGCGGCGGAAGCACCCAGGGAATATGGCGCCAGCGACATCACCGTGCTGGAAGGGCTCGAAGCCGTACGCAAGCGCCCCGGCATGTACATCGGCTCCACGGGACCGAGGGGCTTGCACCACTTGGTCTATGAAGTTGTGGACAACTCTGTCGATGAGGCCCTGGCCGGCTTCTGCAGCCACATTGAAGTTACCCTCCAAGCCGATGGCGGCGTCAAGGTTGTGGATGATGGCCGTGGCATCCCCGTGGACATCCACCCCACGGAAGGCAAGCCCACGGTTGAGGTGGTCATGACCATCCTGCACGCCGGCGGCAAGTTCGGTGGTGGCGGGTACGCCGTTTCCGGCGGCCTTCACGGCGTGGGTATTTCCGTGGTCAACGCGCTGTCCCGGCGCGTGGAGACGGAAGTGCGCCGCCAAGGCCACGTCTGGCGTATGTCCTTCGCCGACGGCGGCAAGCCCCAGGGCGAACTGGTCAAGGGTGAGGCCACCGAGGAAACAGGCACGTCGCAGACGTTCTACCCGGACGGCACCATCTTCGAGACCACCGAGTTCGATTTTGAGACGCTGCGGGCGCGCTTCCAGCAGATGGCGTTCCTCAACAAGGGCCTGAAGATCACGCTGACGGATGAGCGGCCGCCCGCAAAGTCAGGCGAAGACGATCTGGATCTCGACGCCGTGGCCACCGAAGGCGAAGTTGCTGCCGAACACCGGACGGTTATCTACGAATACCCCGACGGTTTGCTGGACTACGTCAAGCACCTGAACTCCAACAAGAAGGTGGAAATTGTCCACGAGGACGTCATCGCCTTCGAAACCGAGGACACCGAGCGCCACATCTCCGTGGAAGTAGCCATGCAGTGGACCACTGCGTACTCGGAAAGCGTCCACACTTACGCGAACACCATCAACACCCATGAAGGTGGAACGCACGAAGAGGGCTTCCGTGCAGCGATGACGTCCCTGATCAACCGCTACGCGCGGGAGAAGAGCATCATCAAAGAGAAGGAAGACAACCTTACGGGTGACGACATCCGTGAAGGTTTGACCGCCGTCATCTCGGTGAAGCTGTCCGAGCCCCAGTTCGAGGGCCAGACCAAGACCAAGCTGGGCAACTCCGAGGTCAAGGGCTTCGTCCAGCGCGTGGTCACGGACCAGTTGGGCGATTGGCTTGAGCGCAACCCCGGCCCTGCCCGCGACGTGATCCGCAAAGCCATCCAGGCCGCGCAGGCCCGCATGGCCGCCCGCAAGGCCCGCGATAATGCACGCCGCAAGAGCCCGCTGGAATCCTTCGGTATGCCCGGCAAGTTGTCCGACTGCTCCTCCAAGGACCCGTCGCGTTGCGAGGTCTACCTTGTGGAGGGTGACTCCGCAGGTGGATCCGCCAAGCGCGGCCGCAACCCGGAAACCCAAGCCATCCTCCCGCTTCGAGGCAAGATCCTCAACGTGGAGCGCGCCCGCCTGGACAAGGCCCTCGGCAATGCCGAGGTCCAGTCCATGATCACGGCCTTCGGTACGGGCATCGGGGAGGACTTTGACATCTCCAAGCTGCGTTACCACAAGATCGTGCTCATGGCCGATGCCGACGTTGACGGCCAGCACATCACCACACTCTTGATGACGTTGCTGTTCCGCTACATGCGTCCTTTGATCGAGAACGGCTACGTCTACCTGGCCCAGCCCCCGCTGTACCGGATCAAGTGGTCCAACGCTGCACACGACTACGTCTTCAGTGACCGCGAACGCGATGAAACCATCCGTAACGGTGCCGCCCTGAACAAGAGGCTGCCCAAGGAAAACGGCATCCAGCGCTACAAGGGCCTTGGCGAGATGGATTACACGGAACTGTGGGACACCACCATGGACCCTGAGCGCCGCACCCTCCTGCAGGTGACCATGGATGACGCGCTGGCGGCAGACCAAACCTTCTCCGTGCTGATGGGCGAGGACGTGGAATCGCGCCGAAACTTCATCCAGCAGAACGCCAAGGACGTCAGGTTCCTTGATATCTAGGGCCCTACAGGGTTCCTGAATATTCCAGATCTGACATATACCTGAAACGGAAAACTTAGATTATGAGCGACGAAACTCCTGAAGTCCCGGCGGAAAACCCCGAGTCCGAGAACGTGATCCTCGAGGGCGATGTGCTGACCGACCGCGTGGAACAAGTAGACCTGCAGACGGAAATGCAGCGCTCCTACCTGGACTACGCCATGGCCGTCATCGTCGGCCGCGCGCTGCCCGACGTCCGTGACGGCCTGAAGCCCGTCCACCGCCGCGTGCTCTACGCCATGTTCGACGGCGGCTACCGCCCGGACCGCGCGTTCAACAAGTGCGCCCGCGTTGTGGGCGACGTCATGGGTACCTACCACCCGCACGGCGACATGGCCATCTACGACGCTTTGGTCCGCCTGATCCAGGACTGGACCATGCGGTATCCGCTGGCCCTGGGCCAAGGCAACTTTGGTTCCCCGGGCAACGACGGCGCCGCAGCTCCGCGTTACACCGAAACCAAGATGGCCCAGCTGGCCATGGAGATGGTGCGGGACATTGACGAGGAAACCGTCGATTTCCAGGACAACTACGACGGCAAGAACCAGGAACCCACCATCCTGCCGGCGCGCTTCCCGAACCTCCTGGTCAACGGCTCCTCCGGCATCGCCGTAGGCATGGCAACCAACATTCCACCGCATAACCTCCGCGAGGTCGCTGACGGTGTGCAGTGGGCGCTGGACAACCCCGGTGCAACGCGTGAAGAACTGCTCGAGGCGCTCTTGGTGCGCATCAAGGGACCTGATTTCCCCACGGGCGCCACGATCCTGGGCCATAAGGGCATCGAGGAGGCGTACCGGACAGGCCGCGGCTCCATCACCATGCGGGCCGTGGTGAATGTTGAGGAGCTCCAGGGCCGTACCTGTCTGGTGGTCACCGAACTTCCGTACCAGGCCAACCCGGACAACCTGGCCATCAAGATTGCCGAACTGGTCAAGGACGGCAAGATCCAAGGCATCGCGGACCTCCGTGACGAGACCTCGGGCCGTACCGGTCAGCGCCTGGTGATCGTGCTCAAGCGCGACGCCGTGGCCAAGGTTGTACTGAACAACCTGTACAAGCACACGCAGCTGCAGGACAACTTCTCTGCAAACATGCTGGCGATCGTGGATGGCGTCCCTCGCACCCTGAGCCTGGATGCCTTTATCCGGCACTGGGTTGCACACCAGATGGACGTCATTGCACGCCGCACCCGGTACCGCCTGCGCAAGGCCGAGGAAGAAGCCCACATCCTGCGCGCGCTGCTCAAGGCGCTGGACATGCTGGACGAGGTCATTGCCCTGATCCGTGCCTCCAACACCACGGAGGCGGCACGCGAGGGCCTGATGGAACTCCTGGAGATCGACGAACTCCAGGCACGCGCCATCCTGGACATGCAGCTTCGCCGACTTGCAGCGCTGGAACGCCAGAAGATCCAGGACCGCCACGCAGAACTCGAAGCCATGATCGAGGAGTACAACGCGATCCTGGCCTCGGAAGAACGCCAGCGCCAGATCATCAGTGAAGAGCTCGCCGAGATCGTTGCCAAGCACGGAGACGACCGCCGGACGCAGATCCTCATGGGCTTCGACGGCGATATGTCCGTGGAAGACCTGATCCCCGAAGAAGAAATGGTCGTGACCATCACGCGGGGTGGTTACGTCAAGCGGACCCGCAGCGACAATTACCGTTCGCAACAGCGCGGCGGCAAGGGCATCAAGGGCGCGCAGCTGCGCGGTGACGATGTTGTTGAGCACTTCTTCGTGACCACCACCCACCACTGGCTGCTCTTCTTCACTAACCTGGGTCGCGTGTACCGTGCCAAGGCCTACGAACTTGCTGAAGCCGGGCGTGACGCCAAGGGCCAGCACGTGGCCAACCTGCTGGCGTTCCAGCCGGACGAACACATTGCCCAGGTCCTGGACCTCCGCGACTACCAGCAGGCTCCGTACCTGGTGCTGGCTACGAAGAACGGCCTGGTCAAGAAGACCCGGCTTGAGGACTACGACACCAACCGCTCGGCCGGCGTCATCGCGATCAACCTGCGGGACGAAGACGAACTGGTCTCCGCCCAGCTGGTCAGCGAAACCGACGACCTCCTGCTGGTTTCCCGCAAGGGCCAGTCCATCCGATTCACGGCCACCGATGATGCCCTGCGTCCCATGGGACGTGCGACGTCCGGCGTGACGGGCATGAAGTTCCGTGAAGATGACGAATTGTTGGCCGCGGATGTAGTCCAGGACGGCTCGTTCGTCTTCGTGGTGACCGAAGGCGGTTACGCCAAGCGCACCGCCGTCGACGAATACCGCTTGCAAGGCCGCGGTGGCTTGGGTATCAAGGTTGCCAAACTGGCCGAAGACCGGGGTGACCTGGTGGGCGCCTTGATCGTGCAGGAAGAGGATGAAGTCCTGGTGGTCATGGAGGGCGGCAAGGTTGTCCGCTCGGCCGTCAGTGGCGTCCCCGCCAAGGGGCGTGACACCATGGGCGTCATCTTCGCCAAGCCGGACAAGAACGACCGCATCATCGAGGTTGCCCGCAACAGCGAACGCGGTTTGGAAGGCGAAGAATCCGAAGACGGGCAGGACGATGACGTAACGTTGGCTGCAGAAGACGGCGCTGCTGAAGCGATCGTCACGTCAGAAACGCAAAACGACGCAGACCCGGATACCGAAGCGGGCGCGGAGCTGAATGAAGACAACACCGGAGGTAACGAGTGAGTAATTCCGACTCATATCCCAAGCCGAGCACAGGTGTCCCCGGCGGACTCCGGCAGCCAGCAGGCAACACCCAGGCAGGAACGCCCGCGCCGCCGCAGCAGCGGCCTGGCGCCGGAGCCGCCCGCCCGGCGACCCCGAGCGGCTCCCCGCAGCGTCCGGCCGGGGCTCCAGGCCAGCGCCCCGCCGGTGCGGCCGGCCAGCGTCCGGCCCAACCCGGCCAGCGTCCCGCTTCCGCCGGGCAGCGCCCTGCCGGCGCTCCCGGACAGCGTCCTGCACAAGGCGGTCCGGGCCTGGTCAAGCCTGCTCCCAAGGCCAAGGTTCGCCGTGCCCGGCTCCTGGTTAGCAAGGTGGACCCTTGGTCAGTCCTGAAGATGGCCTTCCTGCTGTCCGTGGCCCTGGGTATTGTCACGGTTGTCGCCGCGATCGTGCTCTGGACTGTGCTGGACCTTACCGGCATCTTCAACCAGGTGGACAGCCTCCTGGGCACCCTCGCCGGTTCTGAAGGCAGTGGCTTCGAGCTGAAGAAGATCGCTTCCCTGGGCCAGGTGGCCTCTTTCGCCACCATTATTGCCGTGGTGAACGTGGTCCTGCTGACTGCACTCTCGATGCTCTCGGCCGTGCTGTATAACATTTCGGCAACGTTGGTTGGCGGCATCGGAGTGACCCTCACCGACGACTAGTCGAAATCCCCGGATTTACGCCGATTCACGCGGAAATCCAACCCGAAGATGCCTCGATTTGAGATCGGGCCGGGATGTGCTGTACAGTCATATCTCGGCCCGATGAGGCATCGGGGCGTATAGCTCAGGCGGTTAGAGCGCTTCGCTGATAACGAAGAGGTCCCAGGTTCAAGTCCTGGTACGCCCACGGAACCTAACAGGTTCAGGAAACTGAACCGGAACGAGGTACTTGTGAAAAAGTTGCTGGTTGTAGTTGCAGCGGCGGTCGCAGGTGTCCTGGTCTATAAAAAGGCACAGGAATCCGAAGCCCGGAAAGATGTCTGGAGCAAGTCAACCGACAAGGTGGACTAGCCGGGACTACCGCTCTGGGACTGGTTAGAACCGGTCCTGAGGTGGGGTATGATTGACGGGTTGCTTCTTATGGGGGCATGGCGCAATTGGTAGCGCACCTGCTTTGCAAGCAGGGGGTTAGGGGTTCGAGTCCCCTTGCCTCCACCATAAGGAAAGTCCCGGTCAGGAATGACCGGGACTATTTCGTTTAAGCCGTTCCGCCCACACGTGCCGTAGGCTCCCATCTGGGTCGCGTTTAGAACTCTCAAAACGCGCACAAATGTGACTCAGTTGGGTGGGACTGTCTTCAGGGCCCTTTCCAGGAACGTTTTCAGTTCGCTGTCGCCCAGCACGGGGGTAACAACGCCAAGATCGAGTGTGGGCTGGGTCTTCGCGCCAGCGGAGGCCAGCGCTGCCTGTACGCTCTTCCGGCCATCAGCAACCGCCGCTGAATTACCCTTCTTTGCAGCATCAAGCGTGGACAAGGCCGCGGTGACGCCGCGGCCGTACTCACCTGCGGCGGTAGCCCAATGCGTGGCATCGTCTGCAAAACCCGGGACGGCCATCTTCGGCAGGAGCTCGGGCAGTCGCTGCAGCAGCGCAGCGCGATCCCGCAATCCCCCGGAAGGTGACCTGCCGGCGTCGTAATCGCTCCAGAACTGGTCAATATCGCGCCGCAGTGCCGGGGCCGACGGTGTGAGCTCGTCGTCCTGCCAGTCTTGGTTCAGGTCCACGAACGCCTTAACGGCGGCCTGCACCTCCGGATCCGGACCGGAAACCTGTGCCAGCGCGGCGTCCATGGACTTTTGCGGACTGTAGGCCGGGCCGTTCCAGGAGTAGTCGGCGTAATTGAAGATCGCGGGCAAGGACAGGTAGGGCTGGATCATGGGGTTGGTGACAACACCGCGGATCGATTGGTAGAGGTCTGCCTCCCGCCCTATGAGCGGGGCCAGGAAGAGGTGGTCCTGCGAGAAGTCGTTCACCGGGTAGTTATCCCAGATGACGAGGTCCCGCGGCGCTCCTTGCGTTCCGTAGCTGCGCCGGGCGGTTTCGGAAGAGTCCCGGGTGATGCGGTGGGACACCACGTCCTCTCCGGTCCACTGCACCACGATTCCGGGATCCAGCGCCTGGCCGAGTTCCTTCTTGTAGGGCGTGCTGCCTGAACCGGAGTAGAAGGTGGGCACTGTTTCCAACGGTTGGAGGCCCTGTTTGCCGGCAGTGAAGCGCTGGTTCAGTTCGTTGAGGAAGGAAGCCTGGGCCTTCGCGAGGTTGGCTTGGCCGGAGCCGAACTCTTTGACGTCCTCGGTGCACTGGACCTTCGTGGCGATGTCGTCCAAGGGAATAACGAATGACCGCACACCCAAAGAGTAGAGCGATTCGAGCTTGGTGACGGCGTCTTCCAGGTCAGCGTCCCGCGAATAGCAAACATCGATCCCTGGCGACAACGCGTACGTGAAGCGGATGTGGTTGGCCGTGGCAGTATCGATGAGCTCCTGCAGTTCCGTGAGCTCCTGGTCCGAGTAAAGCGTCCGCCACTTGTCCCGCAGGAGGGGATCGTCCTTGGGCGAATAGATGTAGGTGTTCATCTTCTGGCGGGCAGCGAACTCGATGATGTCCAACCGGGCCTGATGGGACCAAGGCGTGCCGTAGAAGCCTTCGATGACGCCGCGGGTCTCCATCAACGGCCAGTCACTGACACGGATCGGAGGAACTGAACCGTCCTTCACTACCTGGCGAAGGGTCTGGACAGCGTGGAAGAGGCCGTCCGCATCGCTTCCGGTGAGGACCGCCGTCGGGATTCCTCCGGAGGTTCCCGTGGCCATCGCATAGCCTTCGGCACGCTTGAGTGCTTCCTGGTTGGAGTCCGCACTGTCCCGCCCGAGCTCCTTGAGCACCGTTCCTGCGGAAGATCCCTCCGAGGTTCCAAGGTAGACAGCTGAGGAACCATCGGCCGAACCGTCCACTGTGGCTACCACCTCACCGGTGCCGCCGCTGTCCTTTACCAGGTCCTGGACCGCTGCAAGGGACGGCTGGTCCGTCCCCGGCGGCGCCACGATGTACACCCGACCGTTCAGCGGCACCGAAGGACCGGACGGGGTGCTTGCGCGTTGTGGCACCGGATAGACGCCGGGAAGGCTTGCTGGATGGCCGCCAGGGGCGGGCTGCCGGTCCTTGGACGCAATAAGCCAGCCCGCAACGAGTGCGGCTACCAGAATCGCAGCAGCGGACAGCATCAAGGCCCGGCGCCGCCGCTTGGCTCCGGGATGGGCGGGTGCTGCGTTCAATCAGGTATCCCCTAGGTTTCTGGAACGATGTGTCAAGACAATCACACTGATCACGCCGCAGATAGTGCGGTTCCGGTTTTCCTGCCCAACTAAGGTTGATGCGTGAACCTCCTCATTTCCGCCCTGGGTGTTTTGGGCGTCGCCTCCTCCGGACCACTGATCGCCGGCACACTCGGTGCCACCTCGGTGACAGCCTTGGCGATTGCCTTTTGGCGGAACGCGATTGGCGCTGTGGTTATGGCCGCCCCTGTGGCTATCCGGACGCCCAGGCAGTTCGGCAGGGTCACCCGGCGCGAATTCGGGTGGTCGGCGTTCGCGGCTGTTGCCCTGGCCTTCCATTTCGCTTGCTTCATCACTGCGCTCCAGCTGACGTCCGTTGCCGCGGCCACGGCGCTGGTTTGCCTGCAATCAGCGTGGATTGCCGTCTTCCAATTGTTTCGGGGAACACGCCACCGCTGGCCGGTGCTGCTTGGCTTGGGAATTGCGTTCGGTGGTGTGGTTGCCATTACCGGCTTCGACATGGGCTCCTCCCCCGAAGCGCTCCTGGGCGATGTTTTGGCCTTGGCCGGTGGTGCCTTGGCCGGCCTCTACACCATCGCTGGAGGCAAGGCCCGCCAGACGATGGGCACCGGAACCTACACGGCCCTTTGCTACGGAATGTGTGCCGCGCTGGTTGCCGTCATGGCTTTGGTGGCCGGCCAGCCGCTCTCAGGGTTCGACGCCGGAGGCTGGCTTGGGATTATTGCCATCACCCTTTGCGCGCAATTGGTGGGGCACACTGCGTTCAACCACCTGCTGGCCACCATGAGTCCGCTGGTGGTGTCCATGATTATCCTGCTGGAGATTCCCGGGGCGGCCATCCTCGCCGCCGTTTTCCTCAACGAGACTCTTCCCGGCGGCACCTACGCCGGGCTGGCATTGATTCTGGTTGGCCTGGCTGTGGTGGTGATCGGGCAGCGGCGCGGCCGGATCGAAGAAGACCGGCGCGAAGCCGAGCTGGGCACGGACTGAAGCAGCCGCCGTCTGCTTTAAGTCGTGCTTTAAGCAGACGGGCTACAGGCCACCGCGCCGGACGCCGCCTTGGGCAGCGTTGGCCGCGTGGATGGCGCGCAGCAGCTTCGCGGGGAAGTACACCGAGAAGAAGACCACCATGGGCGCCTTCAAGGCCATCTTCTTGACGTTGTGGGCCTTGTACGTCCGGTCAAAGCGCGTGACGTAGTAACGGTAATCCCGGGGCGAATCCTCGAGCCTCCGCGCGGACATACCGGACACCATTTGCGGCCAGTACTGGATGTGGAGATCGTGCTCGGCCAAGTGCAGGGACAAATCAATGTCCTCGTGCATCTCATCCTTTTCGTCGAGGCATGCTTCGTCGCGGATGGTTTCCCACGCCGAGCGCCGGAGGGCCATGTTGGAACCGAAAAGGAAGTGGTACTGGTGCTTGGCCAGCCGGAGCATCAGCTGGCGCATTTTGTCGTCTGCCTTCAGTCCGAAGCGGCGCATGGGCATGTCGTAGTAGACCACCGGGCCCGTGGCCGCCTGGACGGTGGGATCGGCGAAGGCCTTCTGGACCTGTTCCACCCAGTCGGGCTCAAGCACCGAGTCGGCGTCGATCCGGCCCACGATCTGGCCGGTGGCATGGTTGAGGCCGTAGTTGCGCGTAGGGATGAGGCCTTGGCTGTCTGCCTGTCGAAGCAGGATGATGGGGCTTTCGGGGTATTCCTGCTGCATTTGCCGCACGATCCTGGCTGTGCGGTCCGTGGACAGGTTGTCCACCACGATGATTTCCTCGGCAGGAACAGACTGGTAGATGGCAGCGATGAGGCACTGGCGAATGACGCTTTCCTCGTTGTACGCCGGGATGACAATTGAAACGCCCGGCGGCTCCGGGACGTCCTTGAGTTCACCCATCACGGGTCTATCAGCTGACATCCCTTCAAATCTAACACCCGGCCCTCCGCCACCAGCGGACGCCCGGGTTACAAGCTGAATAACACTGAAGGGACCCCTGTGGCGGGATCCCTTCAGAATTATGCGGCTGACTGAGCTGTGCAACCTAGGCTTCGGAGCCCTTCTCCTCATCCTTGTGGATGCTGGCAGCGATGTTCTTGACGGCCGTCTTGGCGTCGGTGGCGACCTTGGCGGTGGTTTCCTCGGTCTTTTCTGCGACGTCCTTGGCGGTTTCTTCCACTGCGGCGGTTGCTTCCTTGGCGCTTGCCGAGGCCGAGGCCGCAGCGTCAGCCGGAACGGGCGCGGGGGTTGGAGTCACCGGTGATGGCGTCTTCCACGGGTCCTCAACCGGCTTGGCAGCCTTCCAGGCAGCTACGCCGGCAGCAACGGCGGCGGCGATCACGGTGACTACCAGCCAGCCGCGCTTCTTGGGCTTCTGCTGCTTGCCCAACTGCTTGGACACAGCCTTGGTGGTCTCGTCGGCAACAGCCTTGATGTGCTTGCCGGTGGCCTGTGCCTGTTCCTGGACACTGTGGACAACGCCGGAGTCCACCAGCTTCTGTGCCACGGCATCCACCTGCGCCGGAGCGTTCTCCAGGGCATGGTGCACCGCTACAGAGGCATGCCCCAGCTGTTCGGACAATTTGGGTAGGTACTCGTCAACCACTTTGTCCCTGGCAACGCCCAAGGCCGGAGTGGCCTTATTGAGGGTTTCCTGGATCCTGGGAGCTGCGTCCTCGACGGCATCGTGGATCTTGGGGGCCAGCTGGGCGAGGCCGTCCTGGATCTTCGGTGTGACCTTCTCAACGCCGTCCGCAAGATTATGGGCAGCCGACTTCAGGCCTTCCTGGATCTTGGGAGATGCGCTGTCGATGCCGTGCTGGATACGCGGAACAGCCCAGTTGACGGCTGCTTCAACACGTGGCGCTGCCCAGTCGCGGGCGTTGTCTACGCCGGTCGCAACAGAGTGTTCAATGTCGCGGGCAATACGGTCTGATTTCTTCACAACTACCTCCCGATACACATGCTGGTTTGTTGCTAGCCTACGTGTCCCACGGAACACGGGCCATTCATCCGTAAGATTCTTGCCGGATTTCACCGAGCGCGGAACCGGCTTTCGGGCCGCCACGGCGTTGACCCTGCATGAAACAATGGGCCCATGACCATTGCAACCGCAAAAGCAACAATCCACACGAGCCTGGGCGATATCAAGGTTGACCTCTTCGGCAACCACGCCCCCAAGACGGTCGCCAACTTCGTTGGCCTGGCCACCGGCGAAAAGTCCTGGACCCACCCGGAGACCGGCGAAGACAAGACCGGTACCCCGCTGTACAACGGCACCATCTTCCACCGGATCATCAAGGACTTCATGATCCAGGGCGGCGATCCCCTCGGCCGTGGCGTCGGCGGACCGGGCTACAACTTCGATGACGAAATCCACCCTGAGCTGACCTTCAACGCTCCGTACAAGCTGGCCATGGCCAACGCCGGTATCCAGATGGGCAAGGGCACCAACGGCTCCCAGTTCTTCATCACCACGGTCAACACCGACTGGCTGTTCGGCAAGCACAGCATCTTCGGCGAGGTCACGGACGAGGAATCCCGCAAGGTTGTTGACGCAATTGAAGGCGTTCGCACCGGCATGGGCGACCGTCCTGTTGAAGACGTGGTCATCAACAGCATCGACATCGAACAGCTCTAGCCAGAACTTATGAGCTACGGAGTCCCGTCGGCCGAGCCGTCCGCTGATATTCCGGTGTGCCCCCGGCACCCGGACAGGCCCTCCTACGTCAGGTGCCAGCGTTGCGGGCGCCCTGCGTGCCCGGAGTGCCAGCGGGCGGCCGCCGTCGGGTTCCAATGCGTTGACTGCGTCAACGAACAAAAACGCACGACGCCGGCCTACCGTTCTGCGTATGGCGGTGCCTTGGCCGTGGGCCGGCCTTTGGTGACGTACACGATCATTGGGCTGTGCGTCCTGGTTTTCATTTTGCAGTGGATTGTCCCTGGAAACGCCGTCTACAGAGAGTTTGCGTTCGCCAACGTCCTGGCGGAGCAGGAGCCGTGGCGGATGTTGACGGCGGCGTTCCTTCACTCGCAGAGCTTCCTGCTCCACATCGTTTTGAACATGTACACCCTGTGGATTTTCGGCCAAGCCCTTGAGCCCTTGCTCGGGCGTGTCCGGTATTTGGCAGTGTACGTGTTGTCCGCCGTGGGTGGTTCTGTGGGGTTCCTGCTCCTGACGCCCGATGAACCTGCCATCGGAGTTGTGGGTGCCTCCGGTGCGATCTTCGGTCTCTTCGGAGCCATGCTGGTGGTCCAGCGCCATCGGGGTGGCGAAACCCGCCAGCTGTGGGTCCTGATAGCCATCAACGGTGCCATCGGTTTCTTCATCCCGGGCATCGCCTGGCAAGCCCACCTGGGTGGCCTGATTACTGGCGGCCTGGCAGCAGCGGCCATCGCCTACGCTCCCCGCGGCAAGAACCAGGCACTCCTTCAAGTGGGTGGACTGGTCCTCGTTGCCGCCCTTCTGGCGATCGTTACCTGGTTCCGGGTTTCTGCCGGCTAGCTGCCGTTCCACCCAACTAAGTCGCAGTTAATGCCGTTATGAAGCGCTCATAACGGCCTCAACTGCGACTTAGTTGGGAAGGTCAGTTGCGGGTTACGGGTTGCCGGAGGATGGTCTTGAGTTTCTCAGGAGCAGTCCTTCGGGCATCACTGAGGTAGATCTCGTGGTGTTTTCCGGTCATCCGCAGCGAGTTCTCCGGGATGTAGCCATGGTGCATTTCCTCCAGTACCGGCCCCTCAGCGTCGTAGGGGCCCACGTGAAGGGTCTGCACAGCCAAACCCTCGTCAAGGCTTTCCAGTCGCAGTGAATCCAGGGCGGGCGCACCGCCCTTGCCCGCCACAGTGTCTCGTGCTGCATCCACGTGCTCCGGAGTGATCCAGTCCGGAGCCATGATCATCATGGTCCAGTCCCACTTGGATTTATCCCGTGAGCTGGTGAAGCTGGCCATGTCCCCGGACCACCACAGGCCCTCGAGGGGCATGACTGCATAGTCACGGCCCAGCTCCTTCTTGCTGAAGAACTTCAGCGTATAGGCGACCGGATAAAGGGTGGAGAGTGCGTCTGTGTAGGACTGGGCCGTATTGGGATCACCGTGCCCATCCACCATGAGGAACTGCAGCGGAGGAACAGTCACCAGTTCCAGCTGCCCTGCACGGGCCTTGTAGCTGTGGATCTCCCGTTTGAAGTCAATCTTGGTCTCGCCGCCCATGCCTCTCCCCCGTTCACTGCCCCGCATGTTGCTTATCCACAGATGTTATCCACACTGTGTGTAACTTACATCTGTGTAGTTAGCTTCGGCGAGGCCTGCATCCGGGGAAAAGCGGGTAGATATCCCCCGTTTGGCATGTTTTCATCCACATCTGTGGATAACTTTGTCCCCGTAGGGGGTGTTTATGTGGACAAAGGGCCACTTGGCGCCCGAGTTGTGGAAAACCCTGTTAATCCACCTGTTAATAAGGGGGTATCAACAGGCTTATCAACACTGTTAGTAACTTACAGCTGTGTAGTTCATGGGTGGATGAGCCCTCGAAAGCCCGCCAATTCGCGGGATTCCTGGCATCAACCCACACCTTTTCCCCATCTGTGGATATCTTGAGTGTAGTTGCTTGTTGTTAAGTGGATAGTCGCCCCCAGGACAACTTTTGCCAGGACCCGTGACGGAAACCCGGCAGCCCGGCGCAGAGTGAAGGACGCAATGCTCCGGAAATGAACTTTCCATGAAGAAGCGAACACTATCCACAGGGTGATGCACAGTGGGTATAACCCTGTTCAGCGCCGTTGGATGCCCGTGGTTGCCGCAATGGCGGGGAACGAGGCAGTAAATGCGTGGATGTCCACATAAGTTATCCCCGATTGTGGATAACTTTACGCACTTCTGTGGACAGTCGGTGTGGCTTATCCCAGCGGTTAATCCCAGACGCCTGAAGACCCGCGCCTATGGCTGTCCACTAGATGGGTGTCGATGATCCCGATGGCTTCCATGAGCGCGTACATGGTGGTGGGACCGACGAAGGCGAAACCCTTCTTGCGGAGGGCTTTGGAAAGGGCGATGGACTCCGGCGACGTGGTGGCAATGTCTGCCAAGGTTCTGGGTGCCGGCGTGGAGTCGGGCTTGAAGGACCACACGAAGTCCACCAGCCCGCCCTCCTGGCGCAAGGCAATGGTGGCTTTGGCGTTGGTGATGGCAGCGCGGATCTTGAGCCTGTTGCGGACGATCCCGGCGTCCAACATGAGCCTTTCCACGTCTTCCTCCGTGAAAGCTGCAACGCTCTCCGGGTGGAAGTCCATGAAGGCTTCTCGGAAGGCCTCGCGTTTCCGGAGAATAGTGGCCCAGGACAGGCCCGCCTGGAAGCCTTCGAGGCTGATGCGCTCGTACATCCCCTGTTCGTCCCGGACCGGCATGCCCCATTCGTGATCGTAGTAGGACTGCATCAACGGGTCTGATGCGGCCCACACGGGCCGTGCAAGGCCGTCCTGGCCAATAATGGTGCCGTTCTCTCCCGGGGTCATGCGGTGCTCCTCTGTGGCATCCTCCGCAGCAGCCAGGGTGCGGTCCGCCACGGGTGGGTGTTCTGTGGATTATTCTGCCTGCTGGCTACGACAATCCTGTGACGCGCATGGTGATATTGATCCGCCCCTCGGAGAGACCGCAGTCCGCGGGTGCCGTTCCGGGATGCACCTTGGGGATGCCATGGTAGGCGAACCGCGAAGCGCCGCCGAAGACGAAGAGGTCTCCGGAGCGCAAGTGGACGTCCGTGTACGGCTTGGTGCGGGTCTCTGTGTTTCCGAAGCGGAAGACGCAGGAATCGCCAATGCTCAGCGAAACCACGGGGGCGTTCGAGTGCTCATCCTTGTCCTGGTGCATGCCCATGGCTGCAGCATTGTTGTAGAAGTTCACCAGGGCTGCGTCCGGGGTGTAGTCCGCGGCCAGGTCAGCCAATGATGCGTCCTTGGCCAGTTCCGGGGCGTAGGCGGCCGCGACAGCCTTCCTGCCGAGGCGCACCATCCAGTCCGGGAAGTCCAGAACGGGACGGCCGTTTACATCCGTAGCCTCCCGCGTGTAACGGTACGGCTGCCAGTGCCAGCCGAGGCATACCGTCCTGACGGACATTTGGTGGCCGCCGGGCAGGGTTGCTGCCCGCAACGGCACAGGACCACGGGTCCACTCGCCGAAACGGTCAACGATCCATCGCTGTTGCTCCATGCTGAGCCAACCCGGCACGTGGACGGCACCCGGGGCAATCAGGCGGGGACCGGCGTCGTGCGTGTCCGGCTGGACAAGCTCCACCGGAAACAGCGCGTCATCGCTCATGCCGCCTCCAGGTTCAACAGCGTGCGTTTGGCGTCGGTGCCGCCAAGGTACCCGCCGTACGAGCCATCAGAGCGGACCACCCGGTGGCAAGGGACGATCACCGGCAGGGGGTTGGTGGCACAAGCGGTGCCGACTGCCCTGACGGCCTTGGGACTGCCCGCGGCCTGGGCCACTTGGGCGTAACTCTCGGTGCTGCCGTAGGCGATCCGGGGAAGATGATGGAGCACATCCAGCCTGAACCCGCGTGCCAGCCGGAAATCGAGGGGAAGGTCAAAGCTGCGGCGTGTGCCGCCAAAGTACTCGTCCAGCTGCCTGGCGGCCTCGTCCAGGCGCGACGGAGCCTTCAGGATGGCGGGGCTGACGGTGTCTGCAAGGAGTTGCAGGACTGCCTGGTGGTCCTCCAGTTCAAAGGCCACACGAACCATTCCCTGCGCGGTGCTGGCAAGGAGGAGTTTGCCGACCGGGGAATCGACCACCGTGTAGGCGATCTCCAGCGAATTGTCATCCAGGGCGTCACGGATCAGGCGGGCATGAAGACTGGCCAGCGCTGTTTCAAGTCCGGAATCCAAGGGCTTCAGGAGGGTGGCAATATCGCCGTGGTCCGGGGAGGATTCGGGGGTCATCGGGAGGCTCCTTTCAGTGTTGCCGGTACCAGGGTGGGGTGGGACTTCATGGATGGGCGGGCGAGGGCAGCCCGGAGTGCCCTGACGCCGTCCGCTGCGGCGCGACGTGCGGCCTCGGGAGTGCCGCCGTGCAGCTCCGCGATGTCTTTGTAGGGAAGGCCTGCCAGGTAGTGGTAGGCCACGGCCTGGCGCTGCTTTGGTGGCAACTGGCCCACGGCCTCGAGGATATCCGCGTGCCCATCACCAGGGATACCGATCCGGGACGGCTCCTCCGGGGGTGCGTCCACAGGGACCGCGCGACGGCCCGTGGCGCGCAGCAGGTCCAGGCATTTCCGGTGTGCGATGGTCACGAGCCAGGCTTCGACGTTGGCATCGGCCGGAAGTTCGCCATACGCCTTCAGGGCTGCGAGGAAGGTCTCTGACCAAGCATCGTCGGCCTCGTGGATTCCAAGTACTGCGCGGCACACCCGAAGGACTGTGGCGCCGTGGTCTTGGACCACCGCCTCGAAGGGTCTCTTGATGGGTGCTGCCGGAGTGGGTCCCATCAGAAGAGTTCGCTCTCTCTGATGGACGCGGGTTCCTCAAGTTCCAGCAGGAATCGCTTGTTGGTCAATCCCCCGGCGTAGCCTGTGAGCTGGCCCTTGTGACCAACCACGCGGTGGCAGGGAATGACGATGCTGATCGGGTTGCGGCCCACGGCAGAACCGACAGCCTGGGCCAGATGGGGATCGCCCAACTCGGCGGCCAACTCGCCGTACGTGACTGTTTCCCCGAACGGAATACTTTGCAGCCGCTCCCAGACCCGCTCCTGGAAGGGATTCCCACTGGTCTTGAAAGCTACGCCGAAAATGGTCCGGGTGCCGTCCAGGTACTCACGGAGCTCCGACTCGGCCCGCGAGAACACGGCATCCTCTGCCTCCACCGGGTCTCCGAAGTACTCGGTTGGCGGCAAATGCCAGTGGCCCTCATAAAAGATGCCCGTCAAAAATTCCCCGCGGGCAGTCAGCGTCAACTGCCCCAACGGGGAATCCATGGTGGTGTGCCTGCTGTTCATACCCTGTAGACGTTCACTGGCACGGAAATGTGAGGTTGGAGTTTCTAGGAACGCCAGCGGGTGGTCATGAGGAAGCCGACGATCGCAATGCCGAAGCCAGCCACGATGTTCCACGAGGCCCAATCCCGGACCGGGAACTGCCCTTCAGTGATGTAGAAGGTGATGATCCAGATGAGGCCGATGATCATGAGGCCAAACATCACCGGCTTGTACCAGACCGGATTCGGCTTGTACTGCTGCGCGGCGGAAGTCTGCTGTTCCTGACGGGCAGGCCGCTTGCGGGGCTTGGACTCGGGCACGGATCCTCCTTGGCTGGTTCACATAAACCCGTCGCAGCCTGCCTTGATATCCTGCAGGAAGGAAAATTCCAGCGGTCAACGGCCAGCGGCGTTCCGGGTTGGTCTAGCTGTCAAGTCTAGCCGTAACCAATGGGCCGGTTGCGCCGCCCGCATCCCCAGACGAGGAGAGCCCGTGGCGCACCAGCAGACCTCAGCCGCTGCTGCTGTGCCGTCTGCCGAAAGCCGGAGTACCAAAGCCCCGCGCCGGAAGCTCCGGCCCATGGATGTCGTCCGCAAAATCAGCCAGATCATCGGCGAACTGCTCATCACAGCCGGCGTGGTCCTGCTCCTCTTCGTCGCTTGGGAACTTTGGTGGACCAACGTAGAGGCCGACGCGAAGCAGACCGAGGCCGTCAAGAGCTTCGCGCAGGAATTCACCGGGCCCATCACGCCCGCCGCGCCGGCAGACTACGGCAAGCCCGTGGTGGGTACGGCACCGGGCAACGGCGGAACCATCGGCATCATGTACGTTCCCCGCTTCGGGGCAACATACACGCGCCCCATCATTGAGGGCACCGGATCCGACGTCCTGGACACGTTGGGCCTGGGGCACTACGGAAGCACCAGCATGCCCGGAGCGGTTGGAAACTTTGCCGTGGCCGGGCACCGGCAAACCCACGGTGCCGTCCTGGACAGCATCCACACCCTGGTACCCGGCGACAAGATCTACGTCCAGACCAAAGACGGCTACTACACCTACGTTTTCCGCAACAACCAGATCGTGCTTCCGAGCCGGACCGACGTGTTGTTGCCCGTCCCTACCCAACAAGGGGCCACCCCCAGCGAAAGCATCCTGACCATGACCAGTTGCAACCCCCGTTTCGGGTCACAGGAACGAATCATCGCCTACTCGGTACTGGACAGTTGGCAACCTTCGTCAGCCGGACCGCCGTCGGACATTGCCGCCCTGGTAGCCCGAGCCCAAGGAAAGGGATAACGGATGTACGCCTGGATTTTCCGTAACCTTCCCGGCCCCTTGTGGGTGCGGATCCTGACCTCAGTGGTCCTCGTGGGAGCGGCCCTGGTACTTATGGTCGAGTTCCTTTTCCCTTGGTTTTCCCAATTCACCACCCTGACCGACTCAACGATTGGTGCAGCACAGCAGCCATGAGCACAACAAAAATCCTGGTCGTAGACAACTACGACAGCTTCGTTTACACCCTTGTTGGATACCTGCAGGAACTCGGCGCCGAAACCACCGTGGTCCGCAACGACGACGTGACGCTCGCTGAAGCGAAGGAACTCGCGGCGGCCCGCGATGGCGTCCTTGTCTCACCCGGTCCCGGCACGCCTGCCGAAGCGGGTGTCTGCATTGAGCTCATCAAGTGGTGTGGCGAAAACAGCAAACCAATGTTCGGCGTCTGCCTGGGCCACCAAGCCCTCGCCGAGGCTTACGGTGGCGTGGTGACGCACGCCCCTGAACTGATGCACGGCAAGACGTCGCCAGTACAACACCAAGGCAAGAGTGTCTTCGCAGGCCTCCCCTCCCCGGTGACGGCTACGCGCTACCACTCGCTGGCGGCAGTGCGCGACTCAATCCCGGACGTCCTGGAGATCACGGCAGAGACCACGAACGGCGTGGTGATGGGACTGCAGCACAAGACCGCACCGCTCTGTGGCGTGCAGTTCCACCCGGAATCCGTGCTCACCGAAGGCGGGTACCAGATGCTTGGCAACTGGCTGGAGTCACTCGGCATGCAGGGTGCCGCCGAACGTGCCGCCAAGCTGAGCCCGCTGATCCAGCACTAAGCCGGAGAGTACGGACTGTCGCGAGCCGGCAGCCGGAAGCGTGCGTCAAAGCGACGAAGGAGCAGCACGCGGAGGCTGGTGGGCGCGACCGTCAGGGCGCTCGTCAATCCTTCTTGGTGGCTGACGGCGAGGGCTTCGGCTTGTCCGTGGGCGTCGGTGTGGGAGTGGGGCTCGGGGCCGGCGCCTTGGCCACTGTCACAGTGATGGTCTTGCCCTGATCCACTTCGACGTTGAAAGCGTCGCTCTGGGCGGTCACCTTGCCGGGTTCCACTTGGCTGTTTTCCTGCTCGACGACGGCCATCACCAGGCCGTTTTCCTTCAGGAGGGCCTCGGCTTCTGTTTGTGCAAGGCCAATGAGTTGCGGCATGAGGACCTTGCCGGAGGAGACCTGCAGTTCCACGTTGGACCCGGCAGCTATGGGTGCTCCGGGTGCGGGACCTGTGGTGATGACCAAACCGATGGGGACCGTAGGGCTATGCGTGCGCACCGATGAGATGTTGCCTGTGATTCCCAGTCGCTTCAGATAGTCGCGTGCGTCCGCCTCGGTTCGCCCGGCAATGTCCTTGGGGATCGTCACCGAACTGGGTCCGCTGGAAATGTTGAGGGTCACTTCCGCGTTCTGCTCCAGCAAGGTGCCGGCCGTGGGTGACGTGCCGATGGCCATGTCCTTGGCCACCGAATCGCTGGCCACCCGTGCAGTCTTTGGTACCAGCTTGGCGCCGTAGAGCTCCTGGATTGCCTGTGACTCGGACATGTTGGCCACCGTGGGAACAGCCACCTTGGCGGGCGCGGGCGGGGGTGTGTTGACCACGCTGTAGATCCAGAATCCGGCGCCGGCAAGGACCAGGATGGTGAAGATGGCCAGCGTAGCCGCCCAAGCACGACGGCGGGAGTTCTGCCGTGGGGTCCGCTCCCGTTCCGGTGGGAGGCCCAGGGGAAGCGGCTCC
Organism: Paenarthrobacter sp. NPDC018779; assembly: GCF_044391085.1. Taxonomy (NCBI): domain Bacteria; kingdom Bacillati; phylum Actinomycetota; class Actinomycetes; order Micrococcales; family Micrococcaceae; genus Paenarthrobacter; species Paenarthrobacter sp. NPDC018779. The sequence goes on from NZ_JBIRZS010000008.1 coordinate 132,424, forward strand.
TCCTGGGCCCGGGTGGCGTAGGCCTGCGGCTCGTTGTAGCCGGCCCGCTCGGGGTCCTCGTTGATCTGGTCCACGTCGAGGAACCCGACGGCGGTGGCGCTCAGCAGTTGGGTTGCGGGGCCTTCGTCATCCACAAGGTCGTTGGGATCCGTAGGAGCCTCGCTGGCGGCGACAGCCGGTACCGGGATGCCGTTGCTCGCTGCCCTGAGGGCGCGGCGGAAGGCCGCGGCGTCCTGGAAACGGTCGCTGCGGTTTTTCTGCAGGGCCTTGGTCAGGACGGAATCGAGGGCTTCGGAAACCTCGGGGTTGTGGGCGCTGGCAAGATCGGGAGTTTCCCGCACGTGCTGGTAGGCCACGGACACCGGGCTGTCGCCCACGAAAGGCGGACGACCCGTCAGGAGTTCAAAGAGCAGGCAACCAGCCGAGTAGAGGTCGCTGCGGGCATCGACGGTCTCGCCCCTGGCTTGCTCCGGCGACAGGTACTGCGCCGTTCCCACCACGGCCTGCGTTTGGGTCATGGTGGCGGACGAATCCGCCATGGCGCGGGCGATGCCGAAGTCCATGACCTTCACGTCGCCACTGTCTCCGCACACCATCACGTTGGCGGGCTTGATGTCCCTGTGGACAATGCCCGCACGGTGGCTGTACTCAAGGGCGGACAGCACACCGAGGGTATAGCCAATGGAGTCCTCGACGGTCAGCTCTTTGGCCTTGATCATGTCCCGCAAGGTACGGCCTGAGACGAACTCCATGACGATGTACGGGACGCGTACGTCCTCTCCGGGGCCGCCGGGAACCGAGTACTCCCCGGTGTCGAAGATGGCCACGATGGAGGCGTGGTTGAGCGCAGCTACGGCTTGCGCTTCGCGTTTGAAGCGGGCCTGGAACTGCGGATCACGGGCGAGGTCCGCCCGGAGGACTTTGACCGCAATGGTCCGTCCAAGGAGCGTATCCGTTCCGCGGTATACATCTGCCATGCCGCCACGGCCGATCAGCTCACCGAGTTCGTAGCGACCGTTGAGGATGCGCTGTTCAGACACAGGCGTGCTTTCCTCTCGGTGTGCCGGACCGGGCCGTGACGTTGACATGGTGAACTACTTGGTTGCCTGGGCGCTGGGGCTCGCGCTGGACGACGACGAGGGGCCCGTGGGGACCACGGACTTGGACAGGTAGTAGGTAACCAGCGAGCCGGCTTCCACGTTGGTGCCCGCGGCCGGCGAAGACCGGACGAACGTCCCGGGCTGTTGCGTTGGGGAACCGTTGACGGGATCGCCAGCTACCCAACGAAGGCCTGCTCCCTCGATGAGCCCGCGTACCTGGTCTTCGGGCAAGCCCACGCCGATGCTCGGGACAGCCACCATCTCAGGACCCTTGGAATACTGGACGGTGATGGTGGTGCCTGGGTCAACGGGACCCGTTGGGTTGAGGCTGATGACCTCGCCCGGCGCGGCGGTGTTGCTGAAGACCTCCTGGCCGTTGACGCCCAAGCCCATTGCCCGCAATTCCGAGCTGACCTTCGGGAATTGCTGTCCCTGGAACTGCTCCGGGATCACATTGATCTTGTCCGGCGTGGACTGCGAAGGAGTCGGCGTCTGCGACGTCTGCGAGGGCGTTGGTGAAGCCGAGCTGCTGGTGGGACTCGAGGACACGCTGGGACTGGACGAGGAACTGCTGGGGCTGGGGCTCGGCGAGAAGAAGCCGGACTGTGAAATCAGGAATCCAACCAGCGCGAACAGGACCAGCAGGATCAGCGCCACGAGCGGCCAGGTCCACGGGCTGCGCTTCTTGCGCTCCGGTTCCTGGTCGTCGTAGTTGCCGTCATCGTCGCTGTAGACGGTCTCGTCGTCGTTGAGCTGGCGCTCTGCTTCCAAGGCGTTGGCACGGGTCAGCGCGTTGTCCGACGAAGCGGCCGCGGCGCCCACAGCAGCCCCGGCAGCGGCGGCGCCAACCACCGGAAGTGCGGAGGTCGCCGTCGTGGACTGCTCTTTTCCGAACGGCGAGGCAACCACGCCCGTGGGGGCCGTGGCTGTGTTGACAGGAGCCGTGATGGGGCCGGTGGCGCCCTCGAAGAGGAGCATGCCGGGAACGGCGGCGTGGGCCGTGGCGATGTCCCCGTTGCGGATGGCCTCGGCGGCTTCCGCCAGCTTGATGGCGTTGGCGGGGCGGTTCTTGGGGTCCTTGGCCAGCATGGACATGAGCAGCGCGCGCACCGGGGTGGGAAGCGTCTCCGGCAGGGGCGGCGGAGCATCATTCACCTGGGCCAGGGCAATGGCAATCTGCGACTCGCCGGAGAACGGCCGGTGGCCCGTGAGGCACTCATAGCCGATGACACCCAGCGAGTAGATGTCCGAGGACCCCGTAGCGGTCTGGCCTGTGGCCTGTTCCGGTGCGAGGTACTGGGCTGTGCCCATGACCTGTCCGGTCTGGGTCAGGGGCACCTGGTCCGCGAGGCGGGCGATGCCGAAGTCCGTTACCTTGACGCGGTTGTCCGGCGTGATCAACAGGTTGCCCGGCTTGATGTCGCGGTGCACCAGGCCCTGTGCATGCGCCACGGCCAGGGCACGTGCCGTCTGGGAAATGATGGAGAGCGTCATGTCCGGAGACAGCACCTGCTCGCGCTCAAGGATGGCGCTGAGCGGGTGGCCCGGAACAAGCTCCATGACCAGGTACGCGGAGCCGGCTTCCTCGCCGTAGTCGAAAACGTTGGCGATACCCACGTGGTTGAGCAGTGCGGTGTGGCGGGCCTCGGCACGGAAGCGCTGCAGGAACCCGGGGTCGCCGGTGTATTCCTCCTTGAGCACCTTGATGGCCACGATCCGGCCAAGGATCTGGTCCTTGGCCTTCCAGACCTCGCCCATGCCACCAATCGCAATGCGACTGGTCAACTGGAACCTGCCGCCGAGTGTGATTCCCGAAGTAGGTCTCACTTATTCAACACCGCCTCAAAAATCTTCTTTGCGTTCGGACTGGTTAGCTTGGCACCGCTGAGCACATCCACACCTTCCATGACGATGGTGACGGCCACTTGCGGGTCGTTTGCCGGGGCGAACCCGGTAAACCATGAGTTGTTCAGGCCTGAATCGCCCAGCTCCGCGGTGCCGGTCTTGCCGGCCACCTTGACGCCGGAAACAGCGGCGCCGTTGGCGATGCCGTTGTCCACGGCGCTGGTCATCCACTCGGTGATCTGGCCGGCAATGGGAGCCGTGGTGCTGGTGCGGAGGGCCTCGGGCTTGGTCTCGCTGATAACGCGGAGATCCGGGGACCTGACGGTCTTGACGAGGTTTGGCTTCATTTGCACGCCGCCGTTGGCAATGGCCGCGGTCATGAGGTTGATCTGCAACGGGGTGGCCTTGACGTCGCGCTGGCCCACCGAAGACTGTGCCAACTGTGCCTGGTCAAGGTCCTTCGGGAAGACACTCGGCGCCATCTGGAGTTTCAACTGGTCACCGAAGTTGTCCCCAAAACCGAACTTCTCGGCCTGGGTGCGGATGGCGTCCTGGCCAAGGTCCAGCGCGATGCTGGCGAACGGCGTGTTGCAGCTTTGCTCCAGGGCGAAGGAGAACGACGCCGTCTCCCGGACATTGCAGTTACCGCCGGCATAGTTGGGGAGGCTTGCGCTGGATCCCGGGAGCGGCAGGCTGGCGGGGTTCGGGAGTTCGCTGTCCTTGTTGTACTTCCCCGAGTTCAACGCCGCAGCGGTATCGATCAGCTTGAAGACAGAGCCCGGAGAGAGCAGGTTGCCCGTGGGGCCGCTCACGTTCTGGTTCAGGTTGATGCCCGGAATCTGGTTCAGCTCGTTGTAATTGGCCTGCGCCGCCTTGGTGTCATGGGTGGCGATCAGGTTGGGGTCGTAGGACGGTTTGGAGACCATGGCCAGGATGGCGCCGGTCTTCGGGTTTGTCACCACAATGGAGCCGCGTTGGTCGTCCGGGATCAGGTCATAGGCAAGCTTCTGGATGGCGGGGTCCAAGGTCAGCTCCACGGAGGCACCCTTGGGCTCGTTCCCGAGGAACATCTGGCTGACGCGGTCCAGGAACAACTGGTCCGAGTTGCCCGCGAGGGTATCTCCCATGGACTGCTCAAGGCCGGTGGAACCAAAGCCCTTGGAGAAGTAACCCGTGATGCCGGCGTACAGCTCGGGCTGGGTGTATTTGCGCTGGAAGGCGCACGATTCGGTCCCTGTGACAGATTCGGCGATCGGCGTGCCGGCCACGATGATGGCCCCGCGGTCATTGCAGAAGGACGCGAGGATGGCTCGCTGGTTCCAAGGATTTTTGTTGAGATCGTCGGCACCGATCACCTGCACGTAGCTGATGGCGCCAAGGATCAAGGCAAACATGGCGACGGCAGCCATCCACGAACTCCTAATAGCCTGGTTCATTGCTGCTTCACCGCCTCTGTTGGTGTGCTGGGGGTTTGTCCGGTGGCCGGCTTACGGGCAGCCGGGGTGCTGCTGGTTGCCGGTGGCCTGTTGACCATGGGTGTAGTGTCCACTGGACCCCGTGCCGTGTTGGAAATCATGAGAAGTAATCCAACAATGATCCAGTTGGCCAGGAGCGACGAGCCACCTGCTGCGAGGAACGGCGTGGTGAGGCCGGTCAGCGGGATCAAACGGGTCACACCGCCGATCACCACGAAGCACTGCAGGGCGATGGCGAAGGACAGGCCACACGCAAGGAGCTTTCCGAAGGCATCCCGGGTGCCCAGTGCGGCACGGAAGCCGCGGGTGAACAGCAGCAGGTAGAGCATCACCACGGCGAACAGGCCGATCAGGCCGAGTTCCTCACCGATGAGTGCCACGATCATGTCGCTGTTGGCAAAGGGAACAAGGTCCGGCCTGCCCTGGCCCAGTCCCGTTCCCACGAGCCCGCCGTCGGCCATGCCGAACAGGCCTTGGACAATCTGTCCACTGCCGCCGGGTGACCGTCCGAAGACTTCCGGGGTGAAGGCGTTGATCCAACTGTCGATACGGAATGCAACGTGCGAGAAGATCCTGGACGCTATGAAGCCGCCGCCAAGAATCAGCGCGAGGCCGATCACCACCCAGGAGATACGGCTGGTGGCCACGTAGATCATGACGATGAACAGGCCGAAGAAGAGGATGGACGAGCCGAGGTCACGCTGGAAGACCAAGACGCCGATGCTCACCAGCCAGGCGGTAATCATGGGGCCGAGGTCTTTGAACCGCGGGAACTGCATGGGGCCGATCTTGCGTCCGGCCAGCAGGATCAGGTCCCGGTTGGAGGATAGATACCCGGCGAAGAATATTGCGAGGGTGATTTTGGCGATTTCGCCAGGCTGGAATGTCATGGGGCCAACGCGGATCCACACTCGTGCCCCGAGGATCTCACCAGCTGAAATGCCCGGAACCAAGGGAAGGATCAGCAGGAACGCACTGGCCGCCAAGGAGATGTACGTGAACCGGCGCAGGACGCGGTGGTCCTTGAGGAACCAGATCACGGCGATGGCAACTGCCATGGCGATGAGGGTCCAACGGAGCTGGTTGTTCCCTGTGTCTTCGCCCGGAGCATCCATGCGGTGGATCAGCGCGAGGCCCAGGCCATTCAAGGCAACGACGATCGGGAGTATTACCGGATCGGCATATTTTGCGCGGAGACGGAGGACCACGTGAAAGGCGAACGCTGCAACTGCAAGCAAGCTGGACTGGAACCAGAAATCGCTGTCCAGACCGGAGTCGGAATTGATGCTCACCAAAGCACTCGCACCGATGCCCACGGCCAGGGCCAGGACGATGAGCACCAGCTCAACGTTCCGGCGGGGCTTGGGAGTTGTTTCAGTCTGGATCATTTTGCCGCCTCACATGGAGTCGGGACGGGCGAGGGCGTTGGTGTGGCAATCGCTGCCGTGCTTGGAACAGGAACGCTGGTGCTTGGGGAGGGGGTGGGAGTTGCGGTGGGGGAAGAGCTGGGGCAGCTTGCCGAAGCGCTGCCGTAATTCTTCAAGTTCTCCACAATCCGCTGGGCGTCGTCCAGGTCTCCGGCGGGAACAGTCTGCCGGACGCTCTGGCGGCCGTATTCAGGGAGTGAGTCGACGCGAAGGTCCGTCACCGACTCCAACCGCGAAAGCTGGATGGGACCGAGCCGCTGCGAGATGCCGTTGTAGATGGCAACGCGCTGGTCGAACTCGCCAACGTAGTAACGGGTCTGGGTCCAGGCATAGCCGAGCCACAGGCCCACCACCACGCCAAGGACCACGACGGCGGCCACGGCGGGCATGAGCCAACGGATGCGGCGCCGCGGGGGTTCTTCGAGTTCAAGGCGGTCCTGTTCGGCCTTGTGCGTCAGGACCGTTGCTGCCCGGCGGGCCACCGTGCGGCCTGCCACTGTGGGAATCGAGCCGGTCTCGGCAGCCGTCGCCGCCGCGCCGACCAGCTCGTGGGGCCGGCTGGCGAGCTCCTCACGCAGGACCTCGGCGGACAGGTGCTCGCCCAGGTTGGGATCCGTCGTGGCGGGCGGTTCCTTGTCCTCGGCGGAGTGGTCCTTGTCCGGTTCCTTGCCTGGGGCATCAGGATCTGCGGAATCAGTATCCCCGGTGCCGGGTCCGTGGGCACTGAACGAGGAACCCGCGGCGGGTTCCTTGCTGCCCGTTGCGGCTTTCGCCGCCGCATCCTTCGAAGCTGGCGTTTCTTCCGCAGACTTGCTGGCGGTGACCGTGTCCGCCTGTTCGGCTTGGGCGGGTGGCGCGGGAGGTATGACGTCGACGGCGGCCGTGCTGACGTCGTCGTCCGTTTCTTCCACGATCTCAAGCATCACGACGGTGACGTTGTCCGGGGCGCCGGCTTCAAGGGTCAGGTCCACCAGGGTTTCCACGCACTCGCGGAGGTCCTTGATCTCGCGGACTTTACGCTCCACTACATGTCCGGCCACATAGTTCAGGCCGTCCGAACACAGCAGCCAGCGTTCGCCCGGTTCGACGTCCAGGATGTCCAGGTCCAACTCGGGACTCGCGTCAACGTCGCCCAGGACGCGCATCAGGACGTTCTTGTGGGGATGTGTTTCGGCTTCCTCCGGGCGCAGGCGACCCTCATCAATGAGGCGCTGCACGAAGGTGTGGTCGATGCTGACCTGCTCGAACTTCTTGTTGCGCAGGCGGTAGGCACGTGAATCCCCGATGTGGGCGAAGTGCAGCTTGCGGCCCTCAAGCAGCAGCGCCGTAACGGTGGTGCCCATGCCGGAAAGCTTGGGATTCTGGTGGACAAGCTCGGACAGCAGGGAATTCGCGGTCTGGATTTCGTCCGCGAGGACAGTGTCTGCGCCGTCCGGGTAATCGTCGTGATCCAGGTGGATCATGTCCAGGACCGTGGATGCCGAGGCCACGTCACCACCGGCGTGGCCGCCCATGCCATCGGCGACGACGGCAAGATGGCGGCCCACGTAAGCGGAGTCGTCATTCTTGGAACGGATCCGGCCGACGTCGGAACGCGCCGCGTAGCGCATGATGAGGGGGCGCTCCGCCGGCGTTTCCTTGCCTTCGGTGGTCTGGGGGGCGGCCATGGACTACGGCCTCAATTCAATGACCGTCTTGCCGATTCTCACGGGGACGCCAAGCTCCACCGGCAAAGCGCGGGTGAGCTGCTGATCGGCCAGATAGGTGCCGTTGGTGGAGCCAAGGTCCTCGATGAACCAACGGCTGCCTTGCGGGAACAGACGGGCATGGCGGCCTGAAGCGTAGTCGTCTTCCAGGACAAGCGTGGCTTCCTGCGCGCGGCCCAACAGAATGGGACTGGCTGCGAGGGGAAGCGTGGTGCCCTTCAACGGTCCTTCGGTGACCACGAGGTTCCGGGCATGCTGGATGGCGGGCGGCGGAGAGGCAGCCAACTCCGGATGCTTGCGGACCTCGCGCGCCGTGGGCGTGCCCGTCACGGCTTTGCGTCCGATCTGGAAGTCGCGGCGCATGGTGGACACGATGCTGAAGATCAAGACCCACAGCAGCAAGAGGAAACCGAAGCGAAGAGCGGTGATTGTCAGTTCGCTGATGTCGTTCACGCGTTGCCACCCGGGTTTTGGGGGAGAAGGCGGAAAATAATCTTGGTACGTCCCATCGTAATGGTTGAGCCGTCTGTGAGTTCCACGCTGCCGTCTACCTTGTGGCCATTGACGTAGCTGCCGTTGGTGGAGCCAAGGTCTACGGCCCAGGTGGTGCCGTTCTGCGTACGGACCTCAAGGTGCTTCCGCGAAACACCGGTGTCATCCACCAGGATGTCTGCTTCCGAGGAGCGACCCAGCACAACTGACTGGGCATTGAGGGAGTACCGCTGGCCGCCGATATCCAGGACAGGTTGGAGCCTGGTGGGCTGCCGGGCCGGTGCCGCTGGAAGGTTTGGCCGCGGAGCCTGCGGGGCGGGAGCGCCGCCGTCGGACTTTTCGGTCCGGGAGGCGATTTCGAAGTGACCGGCCCGCTCTTCCTCATTCCGGCGGAAGGAGATCCGCACGGGACCCTGCAGCGTGTAGCCCTGGCTGCGCACATGCTGGATAACAACATCGCAGAGTTCCTCGGCGAGGGGCGTGCCCCATTCCTGTGCCCTGGTGAAATCGTCATTGCTGAGGAGGACATCGAAAACGTTGGGGGCGAGGGTGCGTCCCGCCGCAATGGTGATGGACTGGTTGTCCAGTTCGCGCCGCAGTTTGCTGGCGATTTCCACCGGCTCAACACGTGCCCGCGACCCCGTGGAGAAGACGTTGCGGACGGCTTTTTCAATGCCGCGTTCCACTTTGTCCAGCAGACCCATGGTCCTTCTCCTTTCTTCGTCGCGGCACACGCGGTGCCTGGCTCGATAGTCGGTCCATGGTCCCGTCCGTGCACACACTGAAGTGAGCGCCAAACGGCCCTTTCACTTCCCGATACTACTGGGAGTGACTGGGAATGGCCTTAATCCACAACGCCTTGCGACCCGGAAAAGTTCGCCACATGCCCGTCGTGGCGGGCCGGGGCAGCGACTAAATTTCCTCGCTGTTCAGCTGTTGTTGGCTGCCTTTGCGGCCTTGTCCGTGTGTCCCGAAATGTCGTCCCAGGGCCCTTGCGGCGGCCGATTGGTGTTTTGCCCAAAGTGTCCGTTATGCTTGATCTCGCTGCTTTTGAAGGAAGCGAAGCCGGTTACCGGTCAGAGTCCTGAAAAAGAAGTTGCGCGCGAGTGGCGGAACGGCAGACGCGCTGGCTTCAGGTGCCAGTATCCGAAAGGGTGTGGGGGTTCAAATCCCCCCTCGCGCACGCAATCTGAAAGAGCCCCGGTCTTAGGACCGGGGCTCTTTTCGTTTGTATCCCCCAAGTAAGTCGCAGTTCAGGCCGTTCCCAGGGCTGGCAACGACCTGAACTGCGATCCAGATGGGCTACGCCTGGCGCTTCAGGGCACGTCCAAGGCGGGCCGCGGCCTCTTCAAGTTTCTCCGCGGACACGTCGCCGTAGGCCAGGCGGAGGTGGCGGTCGGCTTCGGTGCCAGGTCCGGACGGGAAGAACGAACCCCGCTGGTACTCAACACCTTCGGCGTTGGCATCAGCGGCGAGCTGGTCCGGATCCACTGACCCGTCGGCCAGTCGTGGCCACAAGAAGAGCCCGCCCTCGGGCAGGACGGACTCGAACGCCCCGGGAGCTTCCCGGTCCAACGCCGCCACAAGGGTCTCGGCACGGCTCCGGTACAGGGCGCGCGCCTTATCAAGAGTGGCGTCGAAAATTCCGGGGTCGGACGTCACGAGTTCGCCGATGACCGCCTGGACCAACGTGGAGCTGTGGGAGTCCTGCCGGCTCCGGAGGGCCACAAGATCACGCGCCAAGTGCTCAGGGGTGACAGTCCAGCCGAGACGGAGGCCGGGGCCCAAGGTCTTGGTGAACGTGTTGATGTGGAGTACGTGGTCCGAGTTGTTGAACTCCTCCACGCTCTCCTGCTCTCCGGAGAAACGCAGCTCTCGGTAAGGGTTGTCCGCCAGGATCACGAATCCGTAGTGCTCGGCCAGCCTCACCAACTCGCATCGGGCCTCACCCGGGAGCGTTCCCTGCGAGGGGTTGTGGAAGTCCGGCACGGTGTAGAGCGCGGATGGCCGGGCACCGCTGCGGAGAAGATCGCTGAGATGGTCGACATCCAGCCCCTTCGGGCCCACGAACACAGGCAGGGTCTTGGCGTCGGACAGCTGCAGCCCCCGCAGGAACAACGGGAAGATGGGATTGTCCACGGCAACAAGGTCGCCACGTTCCACCACGGACTGGATGGCCAGGGACAAGCCGTGGAAGCCGCCGTTGGTGATGAGGATGCGATCAACGGAGACGCCCTCGCGTTCGGCGATCCACTCGCGCAGCGGAGAAGTGCCTTCAGTCCGCGAGTACTGAAGCGCGGGGACTCCCGGTTTGGCCAGTACTCGCGCAGTGGCCGCCGCCAGTTCCGTTGTGGGCAACACACTGGGATCCGGGATGCCGCCCAGGAGTTCGATGGCGTCTGCACGCTTGTCGCGCAGTGTTGCGTCGCCGAATCCCTGGGGCGCGGTGAACGCCTCGAGCAGGGCGGGCCGGCGGTTGGTGGTCAGGTTCACGGTCATGCTGATGCCTCCGCTAGTTGTTTGGCTTCTGTGTTGTCCCGGACAGGCGTGGCCAGCGGGATCGCTTGGAGCAGTGCCTGGGTATAGGGATGTTGGGGACGCAGGAAGATGTCCTCCACGGGGCCGTCTTCCACTACCTGCCCACGCCTGAGCACGGAAACGGTGTCCGCCACCTGCCGGACCAGCGCGAGGTCATGCGAGACGAACAGGTACGTCAGGCCAAGTTCGCGCTGCAGCTTGGAGAGCAATTCCAGGATTCCCGCTTGGACGCTCACGTCGAGCGCGGACGTGGGTTCGTCCAAGACCACGACGTCGGGACGCACCACCAGCGCGCGGGCGATAGCCACGCGTTGCCGCTGGCCACCGGACAGGTTTGCCGGCCTGCGTGACGCCGCGGAGGCGGGAAGGCCAACGGCTTCCAATGCTTCGAGGACCCGTTGGGCCCGGTCCGCCTTGGTGCCCACCCCGAACTGGTCCAGGGGTTCCTGGACGATCTTGCTGACCTTCCACGTGGGATCCAGGGAGGTGAAGGGGTTCTGGTACACGAGTTGGAGATGGCGGCGGATCTCGCGGACTTCGTTCCGGGACCTGCCCGACGTCGGCTGGCCGGCGACGGCGATCTCCCCGCCGTCGGGTTGTTCCAGCCCGAGCAGCAACCGGACGGCGGTGGTTTTGCCCGATCCGGATTCGCCGACAAGTGCGTGCGTCCGTCCCCGTTCCACGGAGAACGAGACGCCATCCACGGCCACGATGTCCTTCCCGCCGGCATGGAACCGCTTGGTTACCCCGCGCACATCAATCTGTGCGGGCCCATCAGGTGACCCTGAAGCGTCAGTCCGGGAGCCGTCGTCGTGCGTTAACCGCTGGTTCCGGTACCTGTCCGGGTGCAGGGCGGGCACATCTGCCTGGAGGTTGCGCGCATACTCCGTTGCGGGCGCGGCGAAAATTTCGCGCGACGGACCACTTTCCTGGACCGCGCCATCCTTCAGCACCACCAGAGAGTCAGTGCGTTCCGCCGCTATGGCGAGATCGTGGGTAATGAGGAGCAGGCTGATGTCCAGTTCGCGGCGGAGCTCGGTCAGCATGTCCAGGATGAGCTTCTGCACCGTGACGTCTAAGGCGGAGGTGGGCTCGTCCGCGACGATCAGTGACGGCCGCGGAAGTACCGTCAGCGCGATGAGGACGCGCTGCAGCATACCGCCGGACAATTGGTGCGGGTAGGAGTTGTACACGCGGCCGGGATCGGGCAATCCCACCTGCTCGAGGACCTCCAGGATCTTGGTGCGCCGGACCTCGGGGTCCGTTTCGCCCAGCAGCGCGGCGGCCTCGTGGGCCTGGGCGCCGATGGTCCGCACGGGGTTGAGGGCCGACGCCGGATCCTGCGGGATGAAGCCGAGCTCACGGCCGCGGAAGGGCCGGAACTGCTTCTCCGGAAGGGACAGGAGGTCCTTGCCGTTCAACTCCACTTTCCCGGTGGCGGTGGAGTCGTGCGGGAGCAGCCGGAGGACGGCCTTGGCGATGGTCGATTTTCCGGAGCCGGATTCGCCAATCAGCGCGAGGCTCTCACCTTTGGCGAGCGAAAAGCCCACGTCATGGACGACGGCGGCACGGCCGTACGCGATCGACAAACCTTGCACTGTTAAGAGGGAACTCATGTCACTTCGCCTTTCGCAGCCAGCGGCTGATGCGGTTCACGGACAAGACGGTGATGACGATGACCAGCGCCGGTGCGTACACGAGCCATGGAGCCGTGACGTAGGTCTTGCCGGAGGCCACCAACAGGCCCCAGTCCGAAGCCGGAGGAGGATCGCCATAGCCAAGGAAAGCCAGCGATGCGATGACCAGGATGGATGTACCGAACTGCAGGACGGCCAGGACCAGCACGGAGCGGTACGCGTTGGGGAGGATGTGCCCCAACAAGGCGTGAAGCCGGTTGCCGCCTTCCAGATAGGACGCTTCGACGTAGGTTGCGCCGCGGACGCGCAGCACTTCTGCACGCATCAGCCGGGCAAAGACGGCGACGGCGGACACTCCCGTTGCGATGGCGGCGTTGATGGTCTGGAACCCAAGGGAACTCACAATGACCACAGCCAGGAGGAAGCCCGGGATGGCCAGGAGTACGTCCACGAAACGGCCGAGGATCGAGTCGACCCAGCCGCCACGGAAACCTGCCGCGAGGCCAATGATGCTGCCAACTACCAAGCCGATCAGGACGGCCACCAAGGCACTCGTGACAGAGGAGGCCGTGCCGTAGACAACGCGTGCGTACTGGTCGCGGCCAAGGTAGTCGGTGCCGAACCAGTGAGCTGTGCTGGGTGCGGCCAGCTTGCTTGCGGTATCGCCCGTAACGGGGCTGTAGTGCGTGAAGAGACCGGGTACCAGGGACCACAGGATCACAAGGAGAACCACGGCGAAGGACAGGAGGACCGTCACGGGCGGGAGGCCGTCCGTCAGTTTCCGCTGCGCAGGTTCTGCTTGGTTGAGCTGGGGGTTGCTGAGCAGGGCGGTCATGCGCTTACCTTCTCCCGGAGTTTGACGCGCGGATCCAGCAGCGGTGAGGCCAGGTCCGCCAGCAGGTTGACCACCACGAACACCACGGCTGAAAGGGAAACCACTGCTTGCAGCACCGGTTGGTCTTCACCCGTCACGGCCTTCTGGACCACGGTGCCGATGCCGTCGCGGCCAAAGATGGTTTCGGTGATGACCGAGCCACCCAGGAGTTCACCGACGATCAAGGCCACCATCGCCACGGAGGGCAGCGCCGATGGCTTCACCAAGTGCTTCGCGAACAGTCTGGCTTCCGTCAGGCCACGGGAGCGTGCCACCACTGCGTACTCCTGCCGGGACTCGTGGTCCAGGCTGGCAATCAGGACCTCGGCCAACGGCGCCGAGACAGGGATTGCCAGGGTGATGGCTGCAAAGAGTGTGGCCACTGGGCTGTTGGGATCAGTGGTGGTGAAGGAGTGCAGGCGGAAGGCGAAGAGTTCGATCAGGATGAGGCCGATCACGAAGTTCGGCACGGAAAGGAAGAGCGACGGGATGGAACGGACAACCGCGCCCCACTTTCCCGGAAGGTACTGGGCGCCGTAGGCGATGGCCACGGCGAAAACGATCGCGATGACCAGGGCGCTCGACGCCAGGGTCAGGGTTGATGGCAGTGCATCCCCGACGATCTGGGTCACCGGAAGGTTGGACTGCAAGGAGAAACCGAGTTCGCCCGTCAGGAAACGGCCAAGTGACAGGAGCAACTGCACGATCACCGGCTGATCGAGCCCGTAGTAGGACACGATCCGCTGGATGTCCTCCTCGCTGAGTCCGTGCTGCGGATCGCGCAGCGAATTGGTGATGGCGTCGCCGGGAAGCACGCTGATCACCAGGAACGTCAGGATGTAGGCGAGGAGGACCACGATGACCGCCTGGCCCACACGCGTCAGGGCAAAGCGCCGATAGTCGCTGGTCACTGTGAAATCCAGGCGGTGTAGAAGTTCGCGTACGCCAGGCCGTTGTACTGGACGTCCTTGATCTTCGGGTTGATCAGGTACAGACGCTGGACGAGCTGGTTAAGGGGTACAAAGTAGCCCTGCTCCAGCACGTACTTCTGCAGTTCGTCCGCCACCTTCTCCCGGGAGGCGCGGTCCGAGGCGGTGGCGATCGCCGTCGAAAGGTCGTTCAGTTTCTGGTCGCTGGTACCAACGCTGAACCAGTCCTCACCCTTGTTCTGGCTGGTCAGGACACCGGCTACCGTGCCGACGTCGACGAAGCTTCGCGAGGTCTGGAACAGCGGCGGCTTGCTGGCCTGGATTGCGGCGTAGCCGGCGACGTCCACCACCTTGAGGTTGACCTTGATGCCTACCTTCTTAAGCTGCTGGGCAATGAGCTCGTCCTCGGCCTTGGTGGAAGGGACATACGGGTTGGGCGTGAGGGTGAACTCGAGGGTCTTTCCGTCCTTGGTGCGGTAACCGTCGGAGCCTTTGGCCCAGCCGGCGTCGTCCAGGACCTTGTTGGCCTTCTCCGGATCGAACTTGAAGGAGTCGCTGAACTCGCCCGCCTCCGGGACATTGCCCTGGATGAACGTGGTGGCCGCGTTCCAGTCGTCCGTGTAGACGGTCTTGCGGATCTCTTCACGGTCAATGCCGTGCTGGATGGCCTGGCGGACGGCGAGTTCATTGGTGGGGAAGGCCGTGGTGTTCACCTGGAAGCCATCGACGAAGCCGAGGTAGCGGGGCGTTCCCACCGTGAAGCCCTGGGCCTTCAGGGACTCGATTTCCTGCGGCTCTATGTTGAACGCAACATCCGCCTGTCCGGAAACCACCGTGGAGGTCCGGACGGAGGTGTCCTTGATGACCTTGTAGGTAATGGTGTCCAGGCGGGCCGGTCCAGTGTGGCCGAGTGCCGCCGGGCCCCAGTTGTAGTCCTTGCGCTTCTCCAGCACGTAGCTGTCGCCCTGCTTCCAGGACTTCACCACAAAGGGTCCACTGCCGATTTCCTGGCTGAGGTCCGCCTGCGCCTCGACCGGCAATGCGAGGGTCTTCGGCGAGAGCAGGATGCAGCCGTGATACGCCAGGGTGGCGATAAACCCGAGCGCGGGGGAGGAGAAGGAAACCTTGACCGTCTTGGGGTCGGCCGCCTCGGCGGAGACGAAGTTGGTGGACGGGAACAATCCCACCTTGCTGATGCCGCGTGCCGAATCGCCCTTGGCCCAGGCATTGAGGTTGGCCACCACCGCTGCGGCATCCAGCGGGGTTCCGTCGGAGAACGTGACGCCCTCCTTCAGGTGCAGGACGAAGTCTTTGGCTCCGTTGAGCTCCTCCCACTTCTCGGCGACCCAGGGGCTGAGCTCGCCCTTTTCGTTGACGTAGACCAGCTTGTCCGTGATCTGGCCCCAGAGGTTGCCCTCGTAGCTGGAAATGGAGGTCTTGCTGGAGACCCAGCCGGTGTCGTAGCCCTGGATCAGGAAGGTGATGTTGCCGCCTTCAACAGGGCTGCCTCCGTTGGTGCCGGTGCTGGCGGTAGGCCCGCCGCAGGCGGTGATGAATGCCGAGGTTGACAGGGCACCGAGGCCCGCGAGGAAGGCTCGCCTGCGGAATTCGGGGGTGGCGAAGGTGTTCATGGTTGCTCCTTGGATGCGTTGGGTACGGCCGTTGGGGTGGCCGGGTGGTGCTGGTTGGCTAGATTGCTTTGCCGGGGTTGAGAAGCTGTTGCGGGTCAATCGCTGCCTTGATGGCGTGCTGCAGCTCGCGGCTGCGCTGGGACAGCTCCAGTGCGGCCCATTCCTTCTTGACGGTGCCTACGCCGTGTTCGCCGGTGACTGTGCCGCCGAGGGAGAGCGCCACCTTCACGAGTTCTGTGGCTGCTTCCAACAGCGCGGCAGGCGGCTTAGGGCCGTCATCGGGCGTTTTGTCCAGGGTGATGAGTGGGTGCAGGTTTCCATCGCCGGCGTGTGACACCGCCGAAATGTCGACGCCGAAGCGGGCTTCCAGCGCCGGAAAGGCTGCGTAGACCTTGGCAAGCTGCGACTTGGGCACCGCGATGTCCTCGCCGATGTACCACTTGTCGTGCGGGAGGCCGCGTCCGCTGCGCCGCAACTCCCAAAGCCGCACACCGTCGTCGTCCGCTTCAACTGTCACCCGGCCGCCGACGGCACTGAGTGCCGTGGCGATGTCAGTGGCCTGGTCGCCGATGCCGTACCCGTCCAGTTCGATCAGGATCAGTGCGGCGCCTCGCTCGCGCAGCGTCGTTCCGGAGTGGGCGTCGATATTCGCCAGGCTCGGGGTGTCGAAGAATTCGATCGCGGCCGGGCGCACCGGCGAAAGGGTGATTGCTGCAAGGCCGTCCGTGCCCTCCGCCGTGCTGTCGAAGAAGGCACTCACGGTCTTCCGGGCCACAGGAACGGGACGGAGCCTGACGGTGGCCTTGGTGACGATCCCAAGGATCCCCTCCGAACCGACGAACAGGGACGTCAGGTCCAGCCCGGTGACGCCCTTGATGGAGCGGTGGCCAACCGTGATGAGGCTGCCGTCGGCGAGGACGACGTCGAGGGACAGGATCGATTCCCGGGTCACCCCGTATTTCGCGCAGCGGAGCCCGCCGGCATTGGTGGCGATATTGCCGCCGATGGAGGAAATATCAAAGCTTGCAGGATCGGGTGCGTAGAAAAGTCCGTGGGATTCCAGGTGCTTGTTCAGTTCGGCATTGATGACGCCCGGTTCCACTACGGCAACCTCATCCAGCGGTGAAACTTCGATAATCCGGTTGAGCTTTTCAGTGGAAATGACAACTTGGTTTTCGCTTGCGGTGGCCCCGCCCGAGAGGCCGCTGCCGGCGCCCCGGGGAACCACGGTGATGCCGAGTTCTGCCGCCAGCCTCACGGCGACCTGGACGTCGGCTGCTGTTGCGGGAAATACGACGGCGGGGCCTGGGGCTTGTGTTCCTGCGGCGGTTTTGGCGGTGGCGGCGTCGTAGCTGTAGCGGCTGGTTTCCAAGCTTGGTTCGAGGACTTCGATGTTCTCCGGGAGTTGCCCAAGGTACGCCTGGATGGTGGTGGCGGTTTCTGTTTGCTGTGTTGTCATGCCGGTGAGCTTTCTGTCCGGGTGCATGACAAGACAGGAAACCCTGCAACGAAGCACCCAAAGGCTTTTGATTAGTCATCAAAAGTTAGCGGCACTCGGAATTTGGATTCCAGTTTCGTGAAATGTCAATCAATAGTTCTCAACGGGGCGACGTCGGGATTCCCATTTCGTTAAGTGAGGTCTTGATGCGGCGAAATATGACTTTGTTCGACGGAGTAATGCGTCACATGACGGTGTACCCAACTGGGTCGCATTTGTGCGCGTTTTGAACGCTTCGAATCATGCGGTGATCGCAACACCTGATTATTGAAGGGTGTCGATTGCCGTGGTGAAGTTCTCGAGTCGTTTGGTTGCTGAGGTTGTTCAGGGGTTCTGGCAACAGGTAGCGGACGGTTCCCGCTTTGAAGAAGCGGGAGAGTTCGTCGGATGGTCCGTAACGACTGTGCGGCGTGAATTGAGGTCCTCGGGAGGGATCCGGCCACGCAGGGGCCGGATCCTTACCGGGCGTTCGTTGTCCTTTGATGAACGCGAGCAGATCGCTTTGCTCAGGGGTAAGGAATCCGTCCGTGAGATCGCCAGGCGGTTGGACCGGTCGCCCTCGACGATATCTCGGGAATTGCGTCGTAACGCCGATGAGGTCTACTACTACCGGGCCACCACTGCCCATGCCCGGGCCCACGCAAGGGCGGCCAGGCCCAAGACCGCTAAGCTCAAAAGCAACGAAGCCTTGCGCAAGGAAGTCGAAAAGCGACTCGGTAAGAAAGACTCACCGGTCCAGATCGCCGGCCGGCTCCGCAAGGACCACCCGAACAACCCGGAGATGTGGGTGTCACACGAGACCATCTACCAGTCCCTCTATCTTGAGTCCCGGGGCGGACTGAAACGGGAACTGGTAAAGAGCCTGCGCACCGGCCGGACCTTGCGCAAACCCCAACGCCGCCCTGACGAACGCCGCGGCAGAATCCAGGGAATGGTCATGATCGCTGACCGCCCCGCGGAGGTCGAAGACCGCGCGGTACCAGGGCACTGGGAAGGCGACCTCATCATCGGCAAGGACGG